>DATBSZ010000135.1:0-11261 GCA_036559525.1 Burkholderiales bacterium | reverse complement strand
ATGTAATGCGCCGAAGATACGTACCGACGATCTCTACGCTGATCGGGTCGTCTTCGAGCAACAGGATCCGCACGGCCGGCCCAAGCGGCTGTGTGCGCTTCAAGAAATCCCCCCCTCCCCTGCCTGATGCTGCCGTTACCTATCCGGATTCTGGCACGCCGCGGGGATTAACGGTGAGTGCACCGCAGCAGTCAGCACGCCACTTCGGGATAAACGCTCAGTTGCAGAACCCGAGGATGCGCTCCTCGGCGGAGCATGCCTTTGCCCGGCCGGCTTTCGACCGATCGGCGAGGCAGTTGCGTATCTCTCTGCTTGTCGGCGGGTAGTAGGTCCATCCCTTGTTGAGCGCCGGCAGAGTGAGGTCGACCTCCCGCCATTTCGGATGGCCCTTCGCCTGCAGCGTCGCGAAGTTCTGGCACAGCGAGCGGGCGAATCGCGCGAGATAGTCGACGGTCGTCTGCAGGTTGTAGTCGTAGGTGACGAGAAACGCGCCCACCGAGATCGTGGTGAAGTCGCTGGCGAGCAGGTTCGGATAGCTCTTGGCATGCACGGTCGCCGGCGCGTAGATGCTGAGCGCGCTGCGGCTCGCCGGGTGCGAGGGATCGAACTTGAGCAGCTTGATGTACTTCTGCGCCTCGGGCTTCATGTTGGCGATGATCGGCGCGGGTTGTCCGGCCGCGACTACCGCCACGTCGATCGACTTGTCCGTGATCAGCTTGATCAGCGCCTCGTCGTTCGGCATGTAGCTCGCGTTGGCCTCCGGCATCGCGCTGTTGAACATCATCCGGTACAGGGTGTGGGTGATGAAGGCGGCGCCACTTCCCACCAGGCCGCCGTTGATCTTCGCGTCCTTGAGATCGTGCAGGTAGTTGAGCGGCGAGTCGGCGCGCGCGATGTAGTGGATCTCGGTGTTGTAGAGGGGCAGGATGACGCGCAGCGGGCCGATGATTCTGGCCGCGTCGCGGTTTGCGCCGCCGCGATCCACGAAAGCCTGGTACACGTCGGCCTGCACGATCGCGAACTTCACCCCGGCATCGAAGCGAAGGTGGCGGATATTCGCCGCCGAGCCGTCGGTGGGCATGACTTCCAGCGAAATGTCGGCGCCGGGCGCGACGAACTTGGCGAGATCGGCACCGATCGCAAAGTAGGTGCCGCGCTTGTCCGCGGTGGCGATCTTGAACTCGGCCGCAGCCTGCGCCGCAGCAGGAACGAGGAGCAGCGCTGCAGTTGCGATACCCAGTAAAGTTCTCACTTGCCCTCCCCTTTAGTCCCTCATGCGATTGTATCCTCGTGTCCATCACGACGCTGACGCGAAAGATCGCCGGGCTGGCGCACCGGCTGTGGCGCCGGGCGCCGCCCGCTCCCGGGCGGTTCTCCCTGAGCCGCAAGTCGAGCGCGCACGGGTTCATTGGTGCCGCGCCCGCGCCGCCGTGGCGCGAATACCTCCTGTATCTGCCGCGGAACTTCGACGCGCGCGAGCGCCGCTCGCTCGTGGTGTGGATCCACGGCTGCCGGCAGGATCCCGAAGCGTTCGCCGCCGGCACGCGCATCGCCCGCTTCGCCGACGAGCGGGGATTCGTGGTGCTCCTGCCGCGCCAGAGCCGTCTCGCGAATTCGGAGCGCTGCTGGAACTGGTTCGACCGGCGCACCGCGGGCGGCGCAGGCGAGGCGGCGATCGTCGCGGCCCAGGTGGCCGAGGTGGTGGAGAAGTTCCGCCTGCACCCCGAGCGCGTGTACGTCGCCGGCCTGTCGTCGGGCGGCACGCTGGCGGCGACCCTCGCATTGCGCGCGCCGCATCTCTTTGCCGCGGTCGCGGTGCACTCTGCCGTCGCCTGCGGCGCGGCCTCGGACGCCGCGGACGCGGCGCGCGTCATGGCCAAAGGCCCGTTCGGGGGGACCGATGCGCTCGGCGCCGAAGCGCGTGCCCGCACAGCCGGGAAGGCGCGTGTCCCGCTGCTCGTCATCCACGGGTCGGCCGACGACACCGTCGCGCCGGTGAACGCGGCGTTCCTGGTGCGGCAGTTCCTGATCTTCAACGGCATCGCTCCGCAGGAGCTGCCGGCGGGCGCCGCGCTGCCCCCGGCGCAGATCCGCGCCTTCCAGCCCCGGGCGGACTACCTTCTCAGCGAGTACCACGCCGGCCGGCGGCTCGCGGCACAGCTCCTCACCGTTCCCGGGCTCGGGCACGCGTGGAGCGGCGGCGACCCGGCGTATCCGTTCTTCGACAGCCGCCATCTCGATGCCACGAAGCTGGTCTGCGATTTCTTCGCCTCGCATTCGCGCCAGCCGTAAATAGTCCTTCCGAGCTAGCGCCGGCGCCAGCGCACTTCGCTTGCGCAGGGCATGCTATGGCCCTGGGTAGGGGGCTAACCTGGAGTGCATGCATGAAAGCAAGGAAAGTCCCTGTATTCGGTGTTGCGCTCGTCGTCGCCGGCCTGGCGCTCGTGCTGTACTTCGTGGCGCTGTTCGCCTGGCAGATAACGGCGTCCATCCAGATCAGGTCGTGGATTGCGCTTCCCGCCACCCTGCTCTTCAGCGACCACTCGCTCCTCCAGGCCGCAAAGGCGGCGCCGGTGCTTGAATTCATCCCGGAAGTCCCCTGGCCGTGGCTCATGAATCCCGACGCTTGGCTGCCCGTGCATAGCGCGGTCACCTGGATCCTCACTCGGGTGCACGTCGGGCTGCCCTTCGCGCTCGTCGGTCTCCCGGTCATGGCGCTCGGCGTGCTTGCCGCGATGCGGCGGAAAGCGGTGTTCCACGCGCAGCGGCAGCAGTACGAAGACCGGTTGCGGCGCACGCACGACTACCGCCGCGAAGACCACCCGGAATCGCTCGACGGGCGGCGGGAGCCCTTCATCGGCGCAGGCAGCATCGCCGGAAATGCCGAGCGCCGCGTCGCCTGACTTGGGCGGCGTCAATTTGGGTCTGCGACCGTGAAATACGTCACACTTGCGGCCGTAAAACCCTGTGAATCGGATTGTGCTAGCCGTCGTACCGGTGGAAACATGCGCGTACGCATGAAGCACGCCGATCTGCAGAAAGTCCGAGGAACTCTCGCCGGGATGGGAGCGGTGCTCGCCAAGTCTCACGGCGGCGCCGACGACGACGAGTCGCTGCTCGAATTCCGCGGGCTGTGCTGGGAGGCGATGCTCCTAGCCGACGACGGCGAGTGCCAGGAGCAGATCGATCTCCTCGTGCAATGCGCCAAGGACCTGTATTCCGAGCGCGACCACCGGCGTGTCGGCACCCTGCGGGGCGAGATCGACAGAGCGCTGGGCGCGCTGCGTGCGCGCCTGGACAGCCTCGAGCGCGGCTACGGCAAGCGCTGGCGCGACCTCAGGGCCGCCTAGTTCCAGAGCTCGCGGCTCGCCAGCCGCGCGCCCTCGGCGAGCGCTTCGAGCTTCGCCCACATGATCGACGGATGCACCCTGCGATGGAACGGCCCCTGCGCGAAGCCGCAATCGGTGCCCGCGATGACGTTCTCGCGCCCGACCAGGCGCGCGAAGCGCACGATGCGCTCGGCGACCAGCTCCGGATGCTCCACCACGTTCGTGGCATGGCTGATGACCCCCGGAACCAGCACCGCTCCCTCGGGGAGCCTCGCTTTTTCCCATACCCGCCACTCGTGCTCGTGGCGCGGGTTTGCGGCCTCGATGAGATAGGCGCCAGCGCGCACGCGCAGCACCAGGTCGACGATGTCCTTGAGCGGCACGTCGCTCGTGTGCGGGCCCGGCCAGCTCCCCCAGCAGACGTGGTAGCGGATGCGATCGCTGGGAATCCCCTCGGTGGCGCGGTTGATCGCCTCCACCTGGCGCTCGAGCCAGCTCCGGTAGTCGGCGAAGCTTGCCGGCGGCACCATCCGGTCGTAAGTCACCGCCGCGCGCGCGTCGTCGAGCTGCAGCAGCAACCCGGCGTCGACGATCGCGCGGTACTCGGTGCGCATTGCGTCGGCGATCGCCTCGAGCATCTTCTCGTCGCTCGGGTAGTGCTCGTTCCTGCGATCGGGGATCACGCTCGCCGGCGCGGCGACCGGCAGGAAACCCTCGGCGACGCCGGCGCGCGCAAGCGCCGCCTTGAAATTGGCGATGTCGCGCTGCACCTCCGCCTGGCCGGTGTAGCGGATCGGCGCCACGCACACCGCTTCCCCGGCGCTCGCGCCGGCGGTCGCGGGCGGGCCGCTCGCCGCGTCGAGCTCGACGTAGAACTCGGCAAAGCGCGTGCGATCGGCGCCGCGCGCGAAGCGGCTTGCGCCCGCGGCCACCGGCCTGCGCTCGAACCCGCTCAGCCGCTCCAGCGCGTACTGCGACCAGCTGATCGACTTGCCGAATTCGCCGTCGCTTGGGACGTCGATCCCGGCGGCGGCCTGTTGCGCGACCACCTCGGCGACCGATTCGGCCAAGCGCTTCGAGTAGAGCTCTCGATCGTAGGGCTGGCCGCTCTGCTTCGCGCCGATAAGCGGCAGCAGCGACTGCGGGCGGATGAGGCTGCCGACGTGGGTGGTGAGAATGCGCTCGCTGCTGCGCCGCATTCCCCGATTCTAGCGGTCGTCGCCGGATTTCATGGGCGTCACCGTGCGAGGCGCTTCATCAGCTACCGGCGGCCGCGGCTTCTCGTCACGGGGATAGCCAGGAAGCTGGGAAAGCGCTGCGGACCAGCTCGAGGGTCTAACCGGGGACGATGGCTCGTCTGTCCCATCGGAGCTCACGCCGCACTTGTTGCAAGAAACTTGCCTAGTTCTTTGCTTCTTGAATAGCTTTCCAGATTCTGGCCGGCGTCGCCGGCATTTCGAACTCGCGCACGCCCGCCTGGCGCAGCGCGTCGACCACGGCGTTCATCAGCGCCGGCAACGAGCCGGTGACGCCCGCCTCGCCGACGCCCTTGGCGCCGAGCGGATTGAGCTTCGTCGGCACCGGGTGGTCGAGGAGCTTGATGCCGTTCACCAGGCCGGCGCGCGGCATGGCGTAGTCCATGAAGCTACCCGTGAGCAACTGGCCGCTGCGGTCGTAGACCGCGAGCTCGCCGAACACCTGTCCCGCGCCCTGGGTCAGGCCGCCCTGCACCTGCCCCTCGACGATCTGGTGGTTGATGATGTTGCCGGCGTCGTCGCAGGCGACGTACGACACGATCTCGGCGTCTCCGGTCTCGGGCTCGATCTCCACCTCGGCGATGTGGCAACCGTTCGGGAAGGTCGCACCGAACTTGTTCTGGTATTGGATGTCGAGGTTGCCGGGCTGTTGCCGCGCCAGCGACTGTATTGAAATCTTCCTGTCTGTCCCCTTGATCCGGTAGTTGCCCTGCACGAACTCGAGGTCCGCGACTGCGGCCTCGAGTTCGTCGGCGGCGAGCGCCATCCCCTTCTTCACCATCTCGTGCCCGGCGAGCATCACCACGCTGCCGACCGCGAGCAGCGAGCGCGAGCCTCCGGTGGCGTTGCCGGCGATGTAGAACTCGGGGCCCGCGGTGCGCAGGCGGAACGCCTCCAGCGGCAGGCCGAGCACGCCCGACAGGAGCTGGGCGTAGGTGGTCTCGTGCCCCTGACCGTGGTTGTGCGTCGGGGCGTAGACGGTGATGCGGCCGCCGGAATCAAATCCTCCCTCGTCCCAGCGCAGCTCGACCTGGTCGTGCGGCGCGAAGCCCGCGCCGGTGGCTTCAATGTAGGTAGCGATGCCGCGCCCGCGCAGCCTGCCTCGCCTTTTTGCCTCGGTCTTCCTTTGGTCGAAGGAATCCCAGGAAGAAGCCTGAAGCGCCTTGTCGAGCACACCGGCAAAGTCGCCGCAGTCGTATTCGAAGCCGGCGGCGATCTTGTACGGAAACTTGTGCTTCGGGATGAAATTCCGGCGCCGCAGCTCGGTCGGGTCGAGGCCCAGCTCGCGCGCGGCGTGGTCGATCAGCCGCTCGATCGCGTAGGACATGATCGGCCGCCCGGCGCCGCGGTAGGCCGCCATCGGGGCGGTGTTGGTGAGCGCGAGCCGGATGCGGGCGTAGGTCGCCGGGACGTCGTAGACACCGGATAGGCAGTTGACGATGCCGATGGTGTTGATGAACGGGCCGGTCGGCGCGAGGTAGGCGCCGAGGTTGGCGACCATGTCGAAGCGCATGCCGAGGATGCGTCCCTGGCCGTCGAGCGCAAGCTCTCCTCGCGAGCGCACGTCGCGCGCCTGCTCGTCGGCGAGAAACACTTCCGAGCGCGTCCCGGTCCACTTCACCGGCCGCCCCAGCTTCTTCGCCGCGAACAGCGCCGTGCAGTATTCCGGGTACAGATTGAAGCGCACGCCGAACCCGCCGCCGACCTCTTCCGCGATCACCCGGATCTGCTCCGGCGGCACGCCGAGCACCGCGGAAAGCTGGTTGCGCATGATGGCGACGCCCTGCGTGCACGTGTAGAGGTGGTATTGGTCGGAGACGAATGCGGCGAGGCAGGCGCGCGGCTCCATCGGGTTGCCGACGACGCGCGAAATGTCCACCGTCAGCTCGACGATGCGCGCCGCGCTTTCGAAAGCTGCGCGGGCCCCCGCTTCGTCGCCCGACTCGTAATCCAGCACCATGTTGCCCGGCACCGAGTCGTGCACGAGGGGCGCGCCCGCGGCGAGCGCATCCCCGGTCTTCACGACCGCGGGCAGATCACGGTATTCGACAGCGATCAGCTCCGCAGCGTCCTGTGCGGCAACCGCGCTCTCGGCGACGATCAGCGCCACCGCGTCGCCGGCGAAACGCACCCGACCTTTCGCCAGCGCCGGCCTGCCCGGGTTGATGAGCTCCGTGCCGCCGCGGCCCTTGGCCGGAAGCGCCGCCGGCAGCGATTTCAGATCGAGGTCGTCGCCGGTGAAAACCGCGATGACGCCTTTGCTCTTTAGAGCATCGCCTTTCTGGATTGAAACGATCTCGGCATGCGCGCGGTCGGAGCGCAGGAAATGCGCGTACGCCTGGTTGGGGAGGTTCCAGTCGGATACATACCGTCCCCGACCGGTGAGCATGCGATCATCTTCGAGCCTGCCTTTTAGCATGCCCGAATTGTATTAAATCAACCCTTGGACATTGCGATCAGCAGGCTGCAGGGTGAATAGTCGAGCAGGGAAGCGCCGACCGAGCCTTTCCACCAGCGCGCGGCGAACGACGTGTTCTGGTTGTGGCCGAGGACGATCAGGTCGACGCCGAGCGACTTTGCGAGGCGGCAGATCTCCTCCACCGGCTCGCCAACGGCGAGCTGGCCGGTGGCGTTGAAGCCGCGGTCGCGCAGGGTGCGGATGCCCTCGTCGAGCACCGACTGGGTGCGCTTTTTCTCCTCCTCCAGGAGCTCTTCGGGCACGAAGCCCTCGGTCAGGAACAGGCTCGGCGGCATGCTCGCGACGGCAAGCAGGTGCGTCTCCGCCTGGAGGAAGCTCGCAAGGTCGGCGCATTCCAAGAGCGCACGTTTGCCTTCCTTGGTGCCGTTGTACGCGAGAAGGATCTTTCGATACTTCATGGCGCCCTCCCTATTTGAGAAGCAATCCTACGCGCTCGATGGTCGCACGCTCGGCCTTTAGCATGTCGGCCGCCCAGCGGACGTAGTCCTCGCTCGACATGTACCACGCGGGTTGGTCCAGCATCGCCAGCAGCTTGAGGTACTCGGGATCGTCGAGCGACTTCTTGAACGCGTCGTGCAGCACTTTCACCACTTCGCGCGGCATGCCCTTGGGTCCCACCAGGCCGTATGGCGAGTTCGATACTGTGTCGACGCCGAGCTCTTTCACCGTGGGCGCGTTCCAGCGCGTGCGTTTGTCGCCGAGGGTGGCGAGCAGACGCTGAGCGCCCGTATCCACCTGCTTGGCCCACCCGGTGGAATCGACCTGCACCATGACATGGCCGCCCATCAACGCGATCGCGCCATCGCCATAGCCCTTGAACGGCACGTGGAGGAACTGCACGTTCGCCTTGGCGCCGATCTCCTCCATCGCGAGATGCAGCGACGTGCCCGTGCCGGGCGTGGCGTAGGAAAGCTTGCCGGGGTTGGCGCGCGCGTAGGCGATCAGATCGTTGAACGTCTTGAAGGGCGAATCGGCCCTGACGACGACGCCGAAGGTGTAGCCGGCAAGGCCGATGATGTAGGTGAAGTCGTTGATCGGGTCCCAGTCGACTTTCTGCATGTGCGGCATGCGGAACGCCGTAATGACGAGCTGCGAGATCGTATAGCCGTCGGGCTTCGCCGTCTTCGTCATGGTCGCGGGGCCGTTCATCCCGCTGCCGCCGGGCCGGTTCTCGATCACCAGCGGCTGGCCGAGGTGGCGCGCGGCGACCTCGCCGAGCCTGCGGAAATAGATGTCGCTGCTGCCGCCCGCGGGCCAAGGGACGATCAGCGTGACCGGCTTGGTCGGGAACTGCTGCGCCTGCGCGGCGAACGCAAGCAGCAACCCCGCTGCGAGGCTGAATATCCGTTTCATGCTGCCCCCTCCTCGCGCCGATTATAGCCGTCACCCCCGGCCTAGAATAAGGGCTTGCTAGATCCCAACCGCAGCGATCTCGTGGCCGGCGTCGCCGGCGCCGGCACCATGGGCCGGGGCATCGCGCAGGTCCTGGCGCAGTGCGGCGCGCGCACCCTGCTGTTCGACGCCCAGCCGGGCGCCGCGCGCAGGGCGAAGGACTCGATAGCGCAGGCGCTCGCCAGGCTGGTGGAAAAGGGCCGGCTCCGTGCCGCGGAGGCGGATACGAGCGTCGGCCGCATCGAGATCATCGATTCGGTGGAAGGCCTCGCTCCGTGCCACGTCGTCGTCGAAGCCATCGTCGAGGACCTGGGCGCGAAGCAGAAGCTGTTTTCGAGCCTCGAGCAGGCCGTCAAGGGCGACTGCATCCTCGCATCGAACACGTCCTCGCTGTCGGTGACCGCGATGGCGGCGGCGTGCAAGCGTCCCGGCCGGGTCGCCGGCTATCACTTCTTCAATCCGGTGCCGGTGATGAAGGTCGTCGAGGTGGTGGACGGCGTTCTCACCGAGCCGTGGGCGAGCGACGCGCTGACGGCGCTCGCCCGGCGCTTCGGCCACACGCCGGTGCGCTGCAAAGACACGCCGGGCTTCATCGTCAACCATGCCGGGCGCGCGTTCGTCCCCGAAGCGCTGCGCGTGCTGTCCGAAGGCATCGCCGACTTCGCCACCATAGACCGCATCCTGGTCGACGCGGCCGGCTTCCGCCTCGGGCCCTTCGGGCTGATGGACCTCGTTGGCCTCGACGTCGCGCACGCGGTGATGAAGTCCATGTATCAGCAGTATTTCGAGGAGCCGAAATACCGGCCCTCGTTCCTCGCCGAGCCGCGCGTCGCCGCGGGGCTTCTGGGACGCAAGACCGGACGGGGCTGGTACGAATACGACAAGAACAGTGCTGCCCTCCGGACGCCGGAAGCGCCGGCGCCCGGTGCGAGGCCGAACGCAGTGTGGGCCGTGCCGGAGTTGAAGGAATTGATGGTCGAGCTCGGCGCCAGGCCGGAGCTCAAGCCGACGCCGCACGCCGTGTGCTTCGTGGCGCCGTTCGGCGCCGATGCGACCACCAGCGCGCTCCAGCTCGGCCTCGATCCGGTGCGCACGGTGGCGGTCGATCCGCTCTTCGGATTCTCCAAACGCCGTACGCTGATGAAAACTCCCGTCACCAGCGAAACAACAGTTCAATCGGCCCACGCCCTGCTCGCCGCGGACGGGGTGCCGGTTTCGGTGATCAACGACTCGCCGGGCTTCGTCGCGCAGCGCGTGGTGTCGCACATCGTGAACGTGGGCTGCGATATCGTGCAGATGCGCATCGCGACGCCCGAAGACCTGGACCGCGCCGTCACCCTCGGCCTGGGCTACCCGCGCGGCCCGCTCGCGATGGGCGACGCCGTCGGGCCGAAACGCATCCTTGCCGTGCTTGAAGCGATGCACGATTTCTACCAGGAGCCGCGCTACCGCGCGAGCCCCTGGCTGCGCCGACGCGCTGCGCTCGGAGTTTCACTGCTGATGGAAGAATAGAGAGAGCGACCCATGCTAGATGCCTACCTGTACGACGGACTGCGCACCCCCATCGGACGCCACGCCGGCAAGCTCGCGCCGGTGCGGCCGGACGACCTCGCCGCCGAAGTGCTGAAGGAGGTCGTCGCGCGCAACAAGATCGAGCCGGCGGAGATCAGCGACGTCGTGATGGGCTGCGTCACCCAGGCGGGCGAGGACAGCCGCAACGTCGCCCGCTTCGCCGCCCTGCTCGCCGGCCTGCCGCCGACCACGCCCGGGGTCACGGTGAATCGCCTGTGCGCGAGCGGCCTGCAGGCAGTCGTCGATGCGGCGCGCGCCATTACCTGCGGCGAGGGCGATTTGTACGTCGCCGGCGGCGTCGAGAGCATGAGCCGCGCACCTTACGTGATGGGCAAGTCCGATTCGCCCTTCAGCCGGGAAGTGAAGATGTTCGACACCACGATCGGCGCGCGCTTTCCCAACCCGAAGGTGGTGAGGCAGTTCGGCAACCACACGATGCCGGAGACCGGCGACAACGTGGCGAAGGACTTCGGCATCACGCGCGAGCAGGCCGACGAATTCGCGCTCGCCTCGCAGCAGAAGTACGCCAAGGCCGAGGCGGAGGGGTTCTACAAGGGCGAGATCCACGGGGTTGCATTGCCGGGGAGAAAGAAGGATGCCCCACCGACCGTGGTCGACGCGGACGAGCACCCCCGGCGCGACAGCACCATGGATTCACTGAAGAAGCTGAAGCCGCTGTTCGAAGGCGGCGTGGTCACCGCCGGCAACGCCTCGGGCGTGAATGACGGCGCTGCCGCGCTCATCATCGGCTCGAAGTCGTGGGGCGAAAAGAAAGGGAAGAAACCCATTGCCCGGATCCTCTCCGCGGCAAGCGCCGGCGTCGAGCCGCGCATCATGGGCGTAGGGCCCGCGTACGCGATTCCGCTGGCTCTTGAAAGAGCAAAGTTGAAGTTGAGCGACGTGGACATCATCGAGATTAACGAGGCCTTCGCGAGCCAGGTGCTCGGCTGCCTCAAGCTCATGAAAGTCGACTTCAAGGACCCGCGCGTCAACCCGAACGGCGGCGCGATCGCGATCGGCCACCCGCTCGGCTGCTCCGGCGCGCGGCTCGCGCTCACGGTGGCGCGCGAGCTGCAGCAGTCGGGCGGCCGATACGCCGCGGTGTCGCTGTGCATCGGCGTCGGCCAGGGCCTCGCCGTCATCCTGGAGCGCATGCAATGAAAAGAGAGAACGTGAAAGCGGGCTTCGTGTGGGACGACCCGCTGCTGCTCGAGCAGCAGCTCACCCAGGACG
>DATBSZ010000134.1:0-7062 GCA_036559525.1 Burkholderiales bacterium | reverse complement strand
CCATCAAGGTCCAGTCCACCTGGCCCGCGAGCATCACGCTGCAGGACCACCTCAGGATCCTCGCCGACCGCGTCGACAAGCTGACGCAGGGCCAGGTGAAGATCGAGGCGCTCGCCGCCGGCCAGATCGTGCCGCCGTTCGAGGTCCTCGATGCTACCAACAAGAAAGTGCTCGACGGATTCCATGCCATTTCGTACTACTGGGTCGGAAAGAGCCCGGCGGCGGCGCTGTTCGCCGGGCCGCCCGGAGGCCCGTTCGGCATGGACCACATGGACTTCCTCGGCTGGCTCTACGTCGGCGGCGGGCTCGAGATGTGGCGCGAGTTCTACCAGAACGACCTGAAATTGAACGTGACGGTGTGGCCGGCGCACCCGTCGAGCCCGCAGGCGCTCGGCTGGTTCAAGAAGCCGCTCAAGTCGGTGGCCGACTTCAAGGGCATGAAGTGCCGGCAAACGGGTTTGAACGCGGAGGTCTACGCCAAGCTCGGCCAGAGCGTGGTCAACATGGCCGGCGGCGAGATCGTGCCGGCCGCGCAGCGCGGCGTGATCGACTGCGCCGAGTGGGTCGGCGGGGTCGAGGACCTGCGCCTGGGCCTGCCGGGCGTGTTCAAGTACCACTACACGCCGGGGATGCACGAGAACAACTCGATCGGCGAATTCGGCCTGAACCTCGACGTCTGGAAGGGCTTCACGCCGCAGCAGCAGCAAGCGGTGAATTCGGCGATCAACGATACATTCATCACCTGGATCACGCGCTGGCAGAAGCAGAACGCCGACGCCATCGAGGAGATGATCAAGAAGCACGGCGTGCAGATCCGCCGCACCCCGCCCGACATCCTGATCGCCACGCTCAAGGCGTGGGACGACGTGGCGCGCGAGCACTCGGCGAAGAGCGCGACCTTCAAGAAGGTCTACGAGTCGCAGCGCGAGTACGCCGCAAAGGTGGTGCCGGCGAAGCGCTACATGTTCCCGCCGTACTCGTTCGCCGCGAACTACTACTGGCCGCAGGAAGGCGCCGGCACCGCCGCCGCCAAGAAAGAGGCGAAGAAGCCCTGATTGGCCGAGAACGACGATCCCAAGGCTGACGAGACCCTGCGCTGGCCGATCAACCTCGATCGCGCCGCGATCGAGCGACGGCTGGCGGAGGTGCGCACCGCGGCGCAGGCGCAGGGGCTCGACCTGGTCGTCAAGCTGTTCTCCGACGTCTCGCGCATGAGCGGCGCAGACCTGGGCGCCAACGTGGTCGCCGCCCTCACCTGGCTGCAGGACAAGCCCCAGCATCGCCCCATCACGATGCAGCTCGAGATGGTCGCGATGAACCTGAAGAACCTGAAGAAGCCGAAGAAGAAGTAATTCGGGGACGGAGCCCTAACTAGTTCGGGCTCCGTCCCCGAATTTCAGTGGTCGGTCTTGCGCCGCTTCGGCGGCGGGGCGAGCGCGGCGCGGCGGTCGTGCTCGGCGAGGATCACTTCCATCGCCTTCTCGAACACCGAGCGCGGCGGGCCCGTCCGGGCCTCGACCCAGTCGCCGAGCTCGTCGGGATCGACCTCGAGAAACAGGGCGAGGTTCTGCCGCCCTCCGCGCAGCACTTCGCACTGCTGCAGGATGCGGGCGCACATTTCGGTCCAGCGCGGTTTTTGTTCCATGGGCAAGAGACACTCGCCCGCGCCGCAGGTTCTTTCTATTCCACCGCCCGTTTGACCGCGTTCCCGGTCTTCGTCGCGGTCCGGTCGACGAACTTGCCGGCGCGCGTAGCGGTTTTCTCGACGAACTTCGCGGAGCGGTGCGTGGTCTCCTCGGCGAACTTGGCCGCCCGCTTCGCCGTGTTTTCCGTCCCTTGCGCGGCTTTCTGCGCCGTGCGCTCGATCCGGTTGGGCTTGTCCTGCGCATGGGCCGGCACCACCAGCAGCAGGGCGGCGGTAGCGATTATTCGACACCAAGTTGCAAAGCCGACTACCCGCAGTCTCGCCATGGCTTTTCGCCTCCGAAGAGCATTCTAAGAGAACAACCGGCGCATGCTGGCGGGCATATTCCCTGCTCGCAGCGAGGGCATGCTGCGCCTGAAGGAAGGCTGGTCGTTGCTCAAGGAGGCTGTCCAGGCCTGGTCCAACGACTACGCGCCGAGCATGGGAGCGGCGCTCTCGTACTACACGCTGTTCTCGATCGCCCCGCTGCTCCTCATCGTGATCGCGGTCGCGGGCTGGTTCTTCGGCGACGAGGCGGTGCGCGGCGAGCTCACCGCGCAGCTCCAGTGGCTCATGGGCGAGGAGGGCGCGAAGGCGATCGAGGGCATGATCGCCGCGGCGAGCGAGCCGAAGGAGGGCATGATCGCCACCCTGGTCGGCCTCTTCGTCCTCGTCATCGGCGCGACCACCGTGTTCGGCGAGCTGCAGAACGCCCTCGACCGCATCTGGCGCGCGCCGGTGCAGGAGAAGACCGGCAGCGTGTGGCGGCTGCTGCGCGCGCGGCTGCTCTCGATCGGCATGATCCTCTGCCTCGCGTTCCTGCTCATGGTGTCGCTCGTGTTCGACGCGGTATTGCAGTCGTTCGGCAAGATGTGGGGCACGGGCGGGTGGGAGGTGTTCGCGCAAGTCCTCAACACCCTGGTCGCGTTCGGGCTCACCACCGTGGTGTTCGCGATGATTTACAAGCTGATGCCGCGCGCCAAGATCGAGTGGCACGACGTCTGGGTCGGCGCCGCGGTCACCGCGATCCTCTTTGCCGCCGGCAAGTTCCTCATCAGCCTCTACATCGGCCGCAGCGCGGTCGCCTCGTCCTTCGGCGCCGCGGGCTCGCTCGCCGTGATGATGATCTGGGTGTACTACTCGGCGCAGATCTTTCTGCTCGGCGCGGAATTCACCTGGGTGTACGCGCACACGCACGGCTCGAGGAGGGGACAAGAGCGGCCCGGCGACATCGAAGAAAAGCCGGTGTTCGAGCCAAAGGCGCCGGCGCCGGTCCCGGGGCATGTTCCGGTTCATAAGAAAAAGCCGCTGGTGACTTTCGGCGTCGCCGCGGCGATCGGCGCGATCGCCGGGGGAATTTTTTCACGCTTCAAGCCGCACTGAATTCGGGGACGGAGCCTTAATTAATTCGGGCTCCGTCCCCGAATTCGGTATCCTCCCCGCCCATGGGAGGTTCGAAGGCCTTCGTCGCCGCCGCCGTGCTCGTCATCGCCGGGAGCACGGGGTATCTCCTGTATGCAGACAAGCAGAAGAAGGAGCAGCAGCGCGCACTGGCCGCGCTCCTCGGCGATACCACCGCGCAACTGCGCAAGGCGCTGAGCGCGCCGCCGCCTGCCGACCTGGTTTCGCGCCTGGACGGCAACCTGAAGGCCGCCAAGGCCCCGCGCGACCGGCCGCTCGCCGACGCCGCCGGCGTCTACATCTACGGCGCGCGCGAGATCGTGCGCCGGCGCGGCGAGGCCGAGCGCCTCGCGCGCGAGGCCGCGATGAGCCGCCGCGCCCTCGCCATGCACATGGCCGCCGCGAGCGGGCGCGACACCTACTGGTTCCGCGTCGCCTCCGACCTCAAGAAGCGCGTCGAGCGCGATCACCACGAGCTCGAGGTCTCGCTGAAGGCGCTGTCGCATCTCCTGCATACGCTGCCCGAGACGCAGAAGCCGCTCGAGTCCCACGTCGACGCCTCGCTCCTCCTCGAGGACGCGGTGCGGCGCAGCGCGGAAGAGCGCGCCGAAGCCACCGCGCAGCGCGCCGCGGCCGATCTCGAGAAAGTCCGCGGCCTGGGACCGTCGAAGTAGTGTGGAAAAAGTGGTGGCTGCTGTTCGCCGTGATCTGGGTCGTCGTCGCCACGATCCAGGTCGCAGTGATCCTGGGAACCTCCGAAGAATCCGAGAAAGCCCTCCAGCCCGCGGTGCTGGGCGTGGCCGTTCCCGCCGTCCTCTACTTACTCGGCTGGCTCTGGGCGCGGCTTAGGCGGTAATTCGGGGTCAGGGTGCGAACTCGGTTTTTGCGTACGCGAAAACGAGTTCGCACCCTGACCCCGAATTATTTGGCGGGGACCGCCGCGGCGAGGGAGATGATCAGCTTCTCGAGCTTGCGAGCGTCGGCGTCGAAGCGCCGGATGCCTTCGGCGAGCTTGTCGGTCGCCATCGCGTCGTCGTTGTGCTGCCAGCGGAAGGATTTTTCGTCGAGCGCGACCTTGTCGATGTCGGAGCGCCGCGCCGCCTCCGGCGAGAGCTTGCGCGCAATCCCGCCCTCGGCCTTCGAGAGCTTGTCCAGCAGGTCCGGGGCGATGGTGAGCAGGTCGCAGCCCGCCAGCGCCAGGATCTGGCCGGTCTTGCGGAAGCTCGCGCCCATCACCTGGGTCTTGTAGCCGTGCTTCTTGTAGTAGTTGTAGATGCGCACCACCGAGGCGACGCCGGGATCGTCTTCGACCGGGATGTCGTCCACTTTCCGCTGCTGCCGATACCAGTCGTAGATGCGGCCGACGAAGGGCGAGATCAGGGTGACGCCGGCGTCGGCGCAGGCGGCTGCCTGCGCGAAGGAGAAGAGGAGCGTCATGTTGCAGTGGATGCCTTCGCGCTCGAGCTTCTCCGCCGCCTTGATGCCCTCCCAGGTGGCTGCGAGCTTGATGAGGACGCGCTCGCGCTTGACGCCGGCTTTCTCGTACAGCGAGATAAACCGCCGCGCCTTCTCGACCGAGCGCGCGGTGTCGAAGGACAGGCGCGCGTCCACCTCGGTGGAGACCCGCCCGGGGATGTGCCTGAGGATCTCGCAGCCGAAATTCACGAAGACCTGGTCCACGTCGCGGTCCATCAGGTGCCGGAAGCGGGGATCCTCGGCCGAGGAAAGCAGGAGCGAGGGGTTGGTCGTGGCGTCCTGCGGCTTCCAGCGCGCCACCGCTTCGATGTCGCCGGTGTCGGAGACCACCAGGGAGTGCTGCCTCAGGGATTCGAGCTGGGTCATGACAATTCTTTGGAGGGGCCTGACAAATTCTTAAGGTGGGGAAGTGCGTGTGACTTAGTGTGCAATCATGCATCCTGCTGCGCAAGGCCTCGCAGCAACAAATTATCCGATCCGCTCGGCCGCGTTCCTTTGCTGCTACGCCGTGGTCGGACTGGTGCTGTGGGAACGAAACGCCGGGCCGGTCGCCTGGACGCTCCTCGCGCTGCAGTTCATCGTCTACCCCCACACGGTCTACTGGCGCTCGCGGCTTTCCGCGCGGCCGACCCGCGCCGAGCTCGACAACCTGTTCCTGGACGCCGCGCTGCTCGGCGCCTGGTGCGCCGAGCTCGGTTTCCCGACCTGGATCACCTTCGCCTTCGTCACCGCCACCTCGCTGAACGCGATGGTGAACCGCGGCGCGCAAGGCTTCGCCTGGTCGCTCGCCTGCAGCGTCGCCGGCGCGGTGCTGTGGGTCATGGTGCGCGGCCTGAACTACATGCCCGCCACCAGCGACGTCGTGACCGCGCTTTGCGTCCTGGGCACGCTCGGCTACGTGGGCGCCGTCGGCCACGTGGTCCACGCGCAGAACCGGCGCCTCACCTCGGCGCGCGACGAGCTCCGGAGCAGCGAGGAGCGCTACCGGCTGATCGCCGAGAACGCCGGCGACCTGATCGGCATGGTCGACCACCATGGCCGCTGGATCTACACCAGCCCGTCCTACGCGCGCATCCTGGACCCCGAGGACCTCGCGCCCGGCGCCGACGCCTTCCGCAAGGTGCACCCCGACGACGCCGAGCACGCGCGCGCCGCGGCGATGCGCACCTCGACCATCGTCAAGCCGCGCGCGTTCGGCATGCGCCTGGTCGACAAGGACGGGCGCGTGCGCCAGTACAAGACCTGGGTGCACGGCATCGCCGGCGACGGCGCTGCGCCGCGCTCGTTGCTCGTGTCGCAGGACGTCACCGACCTGCGCGAGAGCGAGGAGCGCGTGCTGCTCGCCGCGCACGCCTTCGAGGGCCTGACCGAATCGATCGTGATCACCGCGGCCGACGGCACGATAGTGACCGTGAACCGCGCGTTCTGCGAGCTCACCGGCTTCACGCGCGACGACGTCCTCGGCCAGCCCGAGACGATGATCCGCAACGCCCTGCAGCCGCCCGAGTACTACCAGGAAGTGTTCGCCGCCATCGCGCGCCAGGGCTACTGGTCCGGGACCACGTGGGCGCGCCGCAAGAACGGCGCGGTGTACCGCGAATGGCGCAGCGTGCGCGTGGTGCGCGATCCCGCCGGCAACGTCACTCATTACGTCATGGTGCTCTCCGAGGTCGGCGCGAGCGGGAGCCGCGCGTCGATCGACATTACCCTTCCCAATCCGAACCTTAGAGGTTGAAAAGTAAGGCTTTCCTGCCTGTGCCTGGTGTAAACTCGCGGTAACAAGAATTACTAACCACCCAGTTACCAGGAGCAGGACAGTTGCAGCCGACCGACATCAGGAATCCGGACTACTTTCATAAGGTTGTCGATTGCCAGTGGGCCTGCCCGGCCCACACGCCCGTCCCCGAATACATCCGGCTGATCGCCGCCGGGCGTTACTCCGACGCCTACATGGTGAACTGGGAGTCCAACGTATTTCCCGGGATCCTCGGACGCACCTGCGACCGCCCGTGCGAGCCCGCGTGCCGCCGCGGCCGCGTCGAGGAGGAGAACGCCGCCAAGCCCGAGCCGGTCGCGATCTGCCGCCTGAAGCGCGTCGCCGCGGACTACAAGGACAACGAGGAGATCTCCAAAAAGATCTCCACTCAGAAAAGAACAAAATCCAACGGCAAGAAAATCGCGTGCGTCGGCGCCGGCCCGGCGTCCCTCACCGTGGCGCGCGACCTCGCGCCGCTCGGCTACGAAGTCACCGTGTTCGACCAGGACCCGCGCGCCGGCGGCATGATCTGGTCGCAGATCCCGCGCTTCCGCCTGCCGCTGGAAGTGATCGACGAAGAGGTGAACTACATCCTCAACCTCGGCGTCAGCTTCAAGCAGAGAAAAATCGATTCGATGAAGCAGCTGATGGGCGAGGGCTACGACGCGATCTTCGTCGGCAGCGGCGCCCCGCGTGGCCGCGACCTCGACATCCCGGGGCGCAAAGAAGGCGCCAAGAACATCCA
>DATBSZ010000133.1:0-5048 GCA_036559525.1 Burkholderiales bacterium | reverse complement strand
CGCATCTCGATCATCTTCCAGGAGCCGATGACCGCGCTCTCGCCGCTGCACACCATCGGCAACCAGATCGGCGAGGCGCTCGCGCTGCACCGGGAGCTCGGCAAGGCGGAGCGGCGCGAAGCGGTGATCGACATGCTGCGCCGGGTGGGCTTTCCGGATCCGGTCAAGGCCGAGCACACCTATCCGTTCGAGCTCTCAGGCGGCCTGCGCCAGCGCGCGATGATCGCGATGGCGCTGGTGTGCCGTCCGGCGCTCCTGATCGCGGACGAGCCGACCACGGCGCTCGACGTCACCATCCAGGCGCAGATACTTCAATTGATCAAGGCGCTGCAGGCGGAGTTCCACATGGCGGTGCTGCTCATCACGCACGACCTCGGCGTGGTGGCGAACATGGCCGACGAGGTGGTGGTGATGCACCGCGGCCGCGTGATGGAATCGGGCAGCCTCACCGACATCTTCCGCGAGGCGCGCCATCCGTACCTCAAGGCGCTGATGCGCGCCGTGCCGCGCTTCAACATGAAGCCGGGCGAGCGCCTGACGCCGATCCGCGAGGTGCAGGTCACCCAGGACCATCTCATCACCACTGGGGTGCGTCCGCGCCCCAACCTGGACGGCGCCTTGCTCGAGGTCAGGAACCTCACCAAGCGCTACGCGACGCGCAAGCGCTCGTTTCTCGGAGCCAAGTCGAGCGGCGACTTCCTCGCGGTCGATGACGTGAGCTTCCAGGTCGGGCCGGGCGAATGCCTGGGCCTGGTCGGCGAGTCGGGCTGCGGCAAGACGACCACGGCGCGCATGATCCTGCGGTCGGTCACGCCGGACTCGGGCGAGGTTCTCTTCAAGAACGAAAAAGTGCTGGAGCTGAAGGGGGCGCCACTGTTCGCCTACCGGCGCAAGGTGCAGTTCGTGTTCCAGGACCCGTTCAGCTCGCTCAATCCGCGCATGACCGCGTACGACATCGTGAGCGAGCCGCTGGTGATCCACGGCATCGGCGACGAGGACGAGCGCTTCGCGCGGGTGAAGGAAATGATGGGGCTCGTCGGCCTGGACGTGCGCCACCTGCGGCGCTATCCGCACAGCTTCTCGGGCGGGCAGCGCCAGAGGATCGGCATCGCGCGCGCGCTCGCGCTCGGCCCCGAGCTCCTCATCTGCGACGAGCCGGTGTCGGCGCTCGACGTCTCGGTGCAGGCGCAGGTGCTCAACCTGCTCGCCGACCTGCGCTCCGCCCTGGGCCTCGCCTATATTTTCATCTCGCACAACCTCGCAGTCGTGAACTACCTCGCCGACCGCATAGCGGTGATGTGCGCCGGGCGCATCGTCGAGCTCGCCCCCGCGGCGGAGCTGTTCCGCAACCCGGTGCATCCCTATACCCGGGCGCTGCTCGCCGCGGTTCCGGAGCCCGCCCTCGACCGCAAGCTCGACTTCGACGCGCTGATGGAAGGCAAGGCGTCCGATCCCGCCGCATGGCCTGCCGAATTCCGCATCGCCGGCAGCCAAAGACCCGGCATGCAGGACATCGGCCGCGGGCATTTGGTGAGGGCGGCGTGAAGCCGCCGCCAAATCGTATGAGCCGCAGCATGAGGAAATTCCTGCTGGGAATCTTTGCGGCGCTGCCTGCGATGGTCATCGCTCAAAGCCTGATCGAACCCCCGATGCTGCGGCTCGACGTCTCCACCGGAAAGCTGCCGCCGGTCGAGCAGCGCCTGCCGCAGCAGCCGCTCGTGGTGCGCGTCGACCAGATAGGAAAGCACGGCGGCACGCTGCACAGCCTCGTTGGCCGCAGCCGCGACACGCGCCTGCTGGTGGTGTACGGCTATGCCCGCCTCGTCGGCTACGACCGGGAGTTCAACCTCGTACCCGATCTGCTCGAGAGCCTCGAGGTGCAGGAAGGACGGGTGTTCACGCTCAAGCTGCGCAAAGGGCACCGCTGGTCCGACGGGCAGCCGTTTACCGCCGAGGATTTCCGCTACTACTGGGAGGACGTGGCGACGAACAAGGAGCTGCTGCCGTCCGGACCGCCGATCGATCTCCTGGTCGACGGGCAGCAGCCGAAGTTCGAGGTGCTGTCCGACACGGTGGTGCGTTACTCCTGGCACAAGCCGAATCCGCATTTCCTGCCGCGCCAGGCGGGCGCGTCGCCGCTGTTCATCTATCGCCCGGCGCACTATCTCAAGCCGTTCCACAAGAAGTATTCGGAGAAGGTGCGCAAGGCCGAAGCCGAGGGCACGGCGAAACGCAAATGGTCGGCGGTGCACAACCGCGCCGACAATCTCTACGAGTCCGACAACCCCGACCTGCCGACGCTGCAGCCCTGGATGAACACCACGCGCCCGCCGGCGGACCGCTTCGTGGCGGTGCGCAACCCGTATTTCCACCGCGTCGACGAGCACGGCCGCCAGCTCCCCTATATCGACCGCTTCATCCTCGCGGTGGTCGACCCGAAGCTGATCCCCGCCAAGACCGGCGCCGGCGAAGCCGACCTGCAGGCGCGCGACGTGCATTTCAACAACTACACCTTCCTCAAGCAGGGCGAGCGGCAGAACGGCTACCGCACGCTCCTGTGGCGGCCGGGCAAGGGCTCGCATTTCGCGCTCTATCCGAACCTGAACGCGAACGACCCGGTGTGGCGCCAGTTGCTGCGCGACGTACGCTTCCGCCGCGCGCTCTCGCTCGCCATCGACCGCTCGCTCGTCAACCAGGTGCTCTACTTCGGCCTCGCGATCGAGTCGAACAATACGGTGCTGCCGCAGAGCCCGCTCTTCCGCGAGGCGTACCGCGACCGCTGGGCACGCTACGACCGCAAGCAAGCGTCCCAGCTACTGGATGAAATCGGCCTCAAGCGGGGACGCGACGGCGTGCGCCGGCTGCCCGACGGGCGGCCGCTCGAGATCATCGTCGAGACCGCGGGCGAGTCGACCGAGCACACCGACGTGCTCGAGCTCATCCGCGAGACCTGGCGCGAGGTCGGGATCAAGCTCTTCAGCAAGCCCTCGCAGCGCGAGGCCTGGCGCAACCGCATCTTTTCCGGCGAGACCGTGATGTCGGTGTGGAGCGGGATCGAGAACGGGCTCGCCACGCCCGACAACGCCCCCGACGAGCTCGCGCCCACCAGCCAGTCGCAGCACCAGTGGCCGAAGTTCGGCCAGTTCCTCGAGACCGCCGGCAAGTCGGGCGAGCCGGTCGACATCCCCGAGGTGAAGGAGCTGCAGCGCCTGTACAAAATGTGGCTGGAGAGCACGACGCGGCAGGACCGCGAGCGCGCGTGGCACGCCATGCTCGAGCTGCACGCCGAGCAGCAGTTCACGATCGGCGTCGTCTCCGGCGTGCCGCAGCCCGTGGTCGCGCGCGACACGCTGATGAACGTGCCGCAGCAGGGGTTCTACAACTGGGATCCCGGCGCCTTTTTCGGCATCTATCGTCCTGACACGTTCTGGTTCAAATGAGCCTGGTTTCGGTTAACGAAGGCAGGACGTCGCCCCGGCGAAAGCGGGGGCCCAATTTTTCTCAAGAACATGGGTTCCCGCGTTCGCGGGAACGACGGTACTGATGCTCAGATACACGCTGCGCCGCGTGCTGATCATGATTCCGACGCTCGTCGTGATCAGCTTCGTCACCTTCGTCATCATCCAGCTGCCGCCGGGCGACTTCCTCTCCAACCAGATTGCCGAGCTGCAGAGCCAGGGCGACAAGGCGGCGATGGAGAAGGCGGAATTCCTGCGCAAGCAGTACGGCCTCGACAAGCCGTTCCTCGAGCAGTACGCGATCTGGATCGGCGCCTGGCCGGGCGAGAACGGGCTCTCGGGCCTGCTGCAGGGCGACCTCGGCTGGTCGTTCGAGCACGACCTGCCGGTGAAGGACGTGGTCGGCGACCGCCTGCTCCTGTCGTTCATCCTCAACTTCTCGGTGATCCTCTTTACCTGGGCGGTCGCGTTCCCGATCGGCTTCTACGCCGCGACCCACCAGTACAGCTGGGGCGACCACGGCCTCACCTTCCTCGGCTACGTCGGACTCGCCACGCCGAACTTCCTGCTCGCGCTGGTGCTCATGTACTTCGCCAACGTGCAGTTCGGCCTCTCGGTCGGCGGCATCATGGATCCGGAGTATCTCGGCCAGCCCTGGAGCGTGGGCAAGGCGATCTCGGTCATGGAGCACCTGTGGATCCCGGTGATCGTGATCGGCACCTCGGGCACCGCGGGCATGATCCGCCGGCTGCGCGCCAACCTGCTGGATGAATTGCAGAAGCCCTACGTGGTGACCGCGCGCTCGAAGGGCATGGCCGAGTTCCCGATGCTGGTGAAATACCCGCTGCGCATGTCGCTCAACCCGTTCATCGCCGATATCGGCAACCTGCTGCCGAGCGTCATTTCCGGCTCGGCGATCGTCGCCGTGGTGCTGTCGCTGCAGACTTCAGGGCCGATGCTGCTGGAAGCGCTGCGCAGCCAGGACCAGTACCTCGCCGGCTCGTTCTTGATGTTTCTCTCGCTTTTGACCGTAATTGGGATGTTCATTTCGGATTTGCTGCTCGCTGCCCTGGATCCTCGGATTCGCCTCACTGGCGGAGTGGCGAAATGAGCTCGCTGCCGTTTTGCCCCCCTGATAAGGGGGGAAGCGAGCGGGTATTTCGCGAGCGGGGGGTTCGCTTTCTCGCGAAACCAAACCCCCCGTTCGCCTTCGGCTCACGACCCCCTTATCAGGGGGTCAAACCATGAGCGCCGCCGCCAAGCTCGAGCACTACGTCTCGCAGGCGCCGTTCGAGCCCCACGCGGCCGAAACGCTCACGCCCGAGCAGGAGCGCTTCTACCGCGCTTCGCAGTGGCAGATCATGTGGTGGAAGTTCCGCCGCCACCGCATCGCCGTAATCGCTGGCGCGATCCTGCTTCTCTTCTACGCCTCGACGCTGGTCAGCGAGTTCATCGCGCCTTACGACCTGCACACGCGCGACACCAACCATATCTACGCGCCGCCGCAGCGGCTGCATCTCTTCCACGACGGCAGCTTCGTCGGGCCGTTCGTCTACGGCTACAGCATGCGCCTCAACATGCAGACACTGA
>DATBSZ010000132.1:0-5813 GCA_036559525.1 Burkholderiales bacterium | reverse complement strand
GCTCAAGCCGGCTTCCTCGTGGAGCAGGAAGGCCTCGCGCTGCGCCGCCGGCAGCGACTCGATCGCCTGCAATAGCCGCGTGAGCGCCTCGCGCGCCTCGGCCTGTCGCGCAGGGTTGTCCGGCGCGGCGACGAGTTGCTCCTCGTCGAGCTGCACGAGTGTCAGGCCCTTGCGGCGCCAGTGGTCCACGAGCAGATTGTGCGCGATGGTGTAGAGCCAGGTGGTGAAGCGCGCCTGCGGCGTATAGCGGCTGCGCGCCTCGATCACCCGGATCCAGACCTCCTGGAACAGCTCCTCGGCGGTGGACCTGTTCTTGATGGCGCGCAGTACGAAGCGATAGACCGGGCCCCGGTGACGCTTGTAGAGCGTCTCGAAGGCCCCGGCGTCGCCTCGGCCGTAGGCGAGCATGAGCTCTTCATCCGGGGCCTCCATTCCTCATGAGTTTACCCTTGGGGATCCGGCACGAATCCCGGGAATGGCCGCGGCGTGGGCGCCACCTGAACGGGCTCGCGGATCACGCCGCGCGCCACGAGGTTCGCATGGCTGTCGTAGTGCAGCACGATGACCTCGGCAGGAGAGCTGGTGGCGCGTTCGAAGGTGACGTGCACGGCCGGCGAATGCTCGTGGCGCCCGTGGCCGGTGCCGAGCCGCGAGGCGTCACGCTCCTGTGCCGCCCGGGGCCCTGACGCGGCGACTTCGGGCGCGGACCTCGCGATGGGTTGGGATTTCTTCCGGAAAAGCGCGACCCCGATGACACCGACGTCGTCCGGCCGGCCGGTGCGCGCGGCATAGGAGTCGGGCAACGCGGTGAAGTAGAACGCGGCGGTCTGCGCTAGGCTCCGGCGCCAGCCGTTCATGTCGAGCACCCCACGCGGCGCGACGACGTAGCCGCTCTGCGAGGGGTCGGCGGTCTGGCCGGTGATCACGTTGATCCCGTCGACCGACACGACTGCGAGCAAGTCTTCGCCCAGGCGGTTGGCAACCCGGACCCGGTACTCGTGGCCGGGCTTGCCGACGACGTACGCGCGCCCTTCGTGCCGGTAGACCTGCAGCCATCGACCTTCGCTACGGTCATAAACGGACAAATCGACAAGCCGGCCGTGCGCGAGGGCATGCGTGCCGGTCATCATTGTCGCTGCGGCAACTACCATTCTTAGCGTTTTCATTTCTTCCCTTTCGTGGTGGCAATCCAGGGTGAAACGAAAACGCAACACGAAAGGGTTAAAGGTGATAATTCCCGTGGCGCTCGCGTAGAATCCGCGCTTCCTTAAGGAACCATGAAGAACGGCAAGGCTTTTCCGATTCCAGTACGCGCGCAATACTCGTGCTCGAAGTGCCCCGCCTACTGCTGCAGCTATCCCGAGATCGAGGTCACACCGCGCGACATCGAGCGCCTGGCGAAGCACTTCGACCTGCCTTACCGCGAGGCAGAGGAGCGCTTCACCAAATACGACGCGAAAGAAAAGGTGCGGGAGCTACGCCACCGGCAGGACCGCATCTTCAAGACGGTCTGCACCTTCCTCGACCAGAAGACACGCCGCTGCACCGTGTACGAGGCGCGGCCGGGGGTGTGCCGCAACTTCCCGGACAGCCCGCGCTGCGGCTACTACGAGTTCCTCAAGTTCGAGCGCGCCCAGCAGGACGACCCGAAGTTCATTGCTTTGACTTAAGCGCTTTCTCGCGGATCGCGGAGAGCGTGGTCGCCGGCGTGATCGCGTCCGGATCGATCTTCAGCTCGACGATGGCCGGCTTGCCCGAGGCGGCGGCGCGCTCGTAGGCCGGCGCGAAATCGGCCGTGCGCTCCACGGTCTCCCCGTGGCCGCCGAAAGCGCGCGCGTACGCCGCGAAGTCGGGATTGCGCAGCTCGGTGCCATAGACGCGGCCCGGGTACTCGCGCTCCTGGTGCATGCGGATCGTGCCGTAGAGCCCGTTGTTGACGACGACCGCGACGAAGTTGGCGCCGTACTGCACAGCGGTCGCGATCTCCTGCCCGGTCATGAGGAAGTCGCCGTCGCCGCACAGCGCGAACACGGTGCGCTGCGGCTGGGCGAGCTTGGCGGCGACGGCCGCCGGGTAGCCGTAGCCCATCGAGCCGTTGGTCGAGCCGAGCTGGGTGCGAAAGCCCTTGTAGCGGAAATGCCGGTGCAGCCAGCCGGCGAAGTTGCCCGCGCCGCCGGCGATGATGGTGTCCTCCGGCAACCGGTCCGAGAGCCAGCGGATGATCTCGCCGTATTGCACCTTGCCCGGCATCGGCCGCGGCTCGGTCCATTCCAGGAATTGCTTTCTCGCTTCCTCGGCCTGCGCCTTCCAGGCAGGATTCTTGAAAGAAAGGCCCTGCACCGCGTCGACGAACTGAGCCATCCCTGAATTGATGGCGAGCGCGGGCCGGTACACGCGGCCGAGCTCTTCGGCGCCCGCATGCACGTGGACCAGCGTTTGCTGCGGCACCGGTGCTTCGACCAGGGTGTAGGCGCTCGTCGTCATTTCGCCGAGGCGCGCGCCGATCACTAGCAGCACGTCGGCTTCCTTCACCCGTTGCGCGAGCTTCGGATTGATGCCGATGCCGACGTCGCCGGCGTAGCTCGGGCTGCGGTTGTCGAACAGGTCCTGGCAACGGAAAGAAGTGCCGGCCTGCAGCCCGTTCGCTTCAATCCATTTTTGAAGCTTTTGTGTGGTGCTGCGGTCCCAGCCGCCGCCGCCGAGAAGCACGAAGGGAGTCTTTGCCCTCTCCAATAATTTTTTTAGCTCATTCACCTGCAATGGCGACGGCGCCGGGCGGACCACATGATGCTTCGGGACGTCGGCGACGGCGGCTTCCGAGAACAACGCATCCTCGGGAAGCGCGAGGATCACCGGCCCGGGCCGGCCCGCCGCCGCGGTATGGAAGGCGCGGCTCACGTACTCGGGGATGCGCTCGACGCGGTCGATCTGCCCCACCCACTTCGCCATCTGGCCATACATGCGGCGGTAGTCGATCTCCTGGAACGCTTCGCGCTCGGCAAATTCGTTCGGCACCTGTCCGATGAACACCACCATCGGCGTCGAGTCCTGCAGGCCGGTGTGCACGCCGATCGCGCCGTTGGTCGCGCCGGGGCCGCGCGTCACGAACAGCACACCCGGCTCGCCCGTGAGCTTGCCGTAGGCCTTGGCCATGTAGGACGCGCCGCCCTCCTGGCGGCAGATCACGAAGCGCAGCCGGTCCTGCAGGTCGTGCAGGCCATCGAGCACCGGCAGATAGCTCTCGCCGGGAACGCCGAACGCCAGCTTTACGCCCTGCGCAGCGAGCGCGTCGGCGAGGATCCTGCCGCCGTGGCGCGTCTTCAGATCGGATTTCATGCGGTGACCTTTTCGAATGCCTTCCTGAGCTGAACGCAGCACTCAGCAACAGCCTCGTTCGCAGTGTCGAGCGCACCGCCCATCAGGATGAAGCCGTGGATCATGTCGGGATACTCGCGATAGGCGACCTCGACACCGGCGCGCGCCAACAGCTCCGCGTACTGCCGCCCTTCGTCCAGCAGCGGATCGAACCCGGCGGTGAGAATGAAAGCCGGCGGCAGGCCCGCGTGGCTGCTTGCGAGTGCCGGCGAGGCACGCCAGTCGTGGTAGTCCGCCGGGCGCGGCAGGTAGTTGGAGCGGAAGCGCTCCATCATCGGCAGGGTCAGCAGATAGCCCTCGCCGTTGCGCCGCAGGGACTCACTTTCCATGTTCTGGCCGGTCGCGGGATAGATCAGGAGCTGGAAGCAAAGCAGTTGCTTGAGATGCAGCGCAACGACGGCCGCAAGATTGCCCCCGGCGCTGTCACCGCCGACGGCGATGCGATTGGACTTCGTGATGCTGGAAACATATTCGGTCGCGGCGATGCAGTCGTCGACCGCAGCAGGAAACGGCGCTTCCGGTGCAAGGCGATATTCGACGGAGAACACCTCACAGCGGGCGCCGCTCGCAAGCTGGCGACAGAGAACGTCGTGGGTATCCAGGTCGCCGATGGTCCAGCCGCCGCCGTGGAAGAAAACCAGCGCCGGGAGGACGTCGGTCTTTGCGATGCCGGCGGGCCGGTACGACCGCACGGGAACGCCGCCGGGTGTGAGGAGCAGCCGATTCTGCGTCTCGGGGACCTTCTTCGGCGCCACAGTCTTGCAGCGGTCGCTGTAGAGCCGCCGCGCGACGAACGCGGACACCTTGTCGAGCGTCGGAAGCGGCGAGCGCGCCGCCGCCTCGAGCAGCACGGCGACCTGAGGGTGAACTTTCATTGCTACTTTGCGGCGGCGAGCATCTTTTTAAGACGTTCGAGGAAAAACGGCGCGCATTTCATGATGCGCGTCTCCTGCGTCTCCATCAGCGGGCGCGACTTGGCGAGGTACTTCTGCCATTCGGGGTCGGCCTGCATCGCCGCGCGGCACTTGTCGCGCTGGTCGAGGCTGTCGTACGCCCACAGGTGGACCATGGTGTTCAGGCCGCCGACCTCGGTCACGTAGTAGCCCACCATGTGCGGCAGGTGCTTCAACTGCACCTTCATCCCGAGCTCTTCATAGGTCTTGCAGTACTCGGCGACGGCGCCGATCTTCAGCCGATACACGCGCTCTTCCACGTACATGCGATCGATCTCCTCCGGGATGATTTGATTATAGACTTCGAGGCATGGACGACATCAACACGCTGCGCCGCATCCTCAGGGAAAGCAAAGTGATCGCGGTCGTCGGCCTGTCGGCCGACTGGTACCGGCCGAGCTTCTTCGCCGCCAAGTACATGCAGGAGCACGGCTACCGCGTGATCCCGGTGAACCCGAAGTACGACTCGGTGCTTGGTGAGAAGTGCTATCGCTCGCTGCGCGAGGTTCCGGAGCGCGTCGACATCGTCGACATATTCCGAAAGAGCGCGGACGTTATGCCGATCGCTGAAGACGCAATCGCCATCGGCGCCAAGGTCCTCTGGCAGCAGCTCGGGGTGCGGAACGAGGCCGCGGCGGCAAAAGCCCGCGCCGCCGGGCTGGAGGCGGTGCTCGACCGCTGCGTCAAGATCGAGCATGGCCGCCTGTTCGGCGGCCTGAACTGGGTTGGGGTCAATACCCGGGTGATTTCCGCCAAGCGTCCGCGCTGGCTGGCCTACTAAACCCCCTCCGGGTAAGGTATCCTCTCCGGCATGGGGGGGTTGGTGCGCATCCTCGAGGGTAGATTCGGCCGGCTCGTGCTGAGCGATCTGGCACCGGGCGGGGCCTGCACGGCCCAGGCCGATCCGGCGATCCTGATGCAGCCCGGGGACGCCGAGCTGGTTTTTCTCAACCCCGGCGAAAGCTATACCGCCACCGCCGCCACGCGGGTGCTGGTGCTGCATGCCGCGAGCGAGTGGCTGCGCACAAGCTTCCCGGCGATCTTCGGTCCGGCGGAGCAACCCCCGTTTGCGCAGCCGCGCGAGCCGATCACGCCGCGCATCCGCCGGCTCGCCGATACCCTGGCGGTGGAAGTGCTGAACGACCGCTTCGTCTCCGCCGAGAGGCTCGACTTCCTGCTCCAGGAGCTGCTTCTCTCGATCGTCGAGACCTACCTCGCCCGGCGCCGCACGGCGTCGCCCGCGTGGCGCGGCTCGCGCTTCGAGGACAGCCGCATCCGACGCGCGATCGCGCTGCTCCGCGCGCGGCCGAACAAGGAGCTCAACATGGACGAGCTCGCGAGCCAGGTCGGGCTCTCGCGCTCGCGCTTCTACGACCTGTTCCAGCTCTGCACCGGCTTCTCGCCGCGCGCCTACCTCGACATGCTGTGCGTCGAGACCGCGATCTCGCGCCTGTCCTCCGGGCAGGGCAAGATCGCCGAGGTGTC
>DATBSZ010000131.1:0-3167 GCA_036559525.1 Burkholderiales bacterium | reverse complement strand
CGCTGCCGCTGGAGCGCATCCAGGAATTCCTCGCGCCGTATCCGGGCGACGCGTACCCGCGCCTCCCGGACCTGAAAACGCTGTATTCGGGAATGGAGAAGACGCCCGCGCCCAATCCGGTGTTTTCGGAAGGAATTCGGGGTCAGGGTCGTAATTCTGTTCGCACTTGGTGCAACGCGAATTACGACCCTGACCCCGAATTCCTTCGCGGCTCGAACAGCTGGGCGGTCGCCGGTGCGCGCAGCGCGAGCGGCAAGCCGCTGCTCGCCGCCGATCCGCACCTCGGACTCACCGCGCCGCCCGTATGGTACTTCGCGCACCTCCACGCGCCTGGACTGGATGCGATCGGCGGCACGCTGCCCGGCGTGCCGGCGATCCTCGTCGGCCGCAACGACCGTATCGCCTGGGGGCTCACCAATACCGGCGCCGACGTGCAGGACCTGTATCTCGAGAAGCTCGATGCGCCGTTCACGCAGACCGAGGAGACAATCAAGGTGAAGGACGCAGCGCCCGAGCGCCTGGTCGTGCGGCGCTCGCGCCACGGGCCGGTGATCTCGGATGTCGTGCGCAGCGCGCTGGAGGCTTCGCCGCGGGGCTATGCGCTCGCCCTCGCCTGGACCGCGCTCGCCGAGGACGACCTGACGATGCAGGCCGGCTTCAAGATCGCCCGCGCGCGTAATTGGAACGAGTTCCTGGCGGCCGCGCGCACGCTGCACGCTCCGCCGCAGAGCGCGAGCTATGCCGACGCCAACGGCAACATCGGCTTCATCGCCGCCGGCCGCGTCCCCGTGCGCAAGCGCGCGAACGACTTGCACGGCCTCGCGCCTGCGCCGGGCTGGGACGCGCGCTACGACTGGACGGGATACGTGCCCTTCGACGCGCTGCCGCGGGCGTTCAATCCTCCGAGCGGCAGCGTAATCCTCGCCAACCACAAGATCGTCCCGCGGGGGTATCGGCACCACATCACCTACGAGTGGCAGCCGCCGTACCGGGCGCGGCGCATTGAGGAACTGCTGGGTTCTTCAATCCACGACGTTGCCAGCTTCAAACGAATGCACGCCGACGTCGTCTCCATCGCGGTGCGCGAGCTGCTGCCCCTCTTCGTCGCCGCGAATCCAGACCATGAAGTCATGAAGAAACTTGCCGCCTGGGACGCGACCATGGCGGCCGAGCGCGCCGAGCCCCTCATCATGGCCGCGTGGTGGCGCGAGTTCGCGCGCGCTCTCTACGCCGACGACCTCGGCGACGCCTTCCGCGCCGGCTGGAGCGCGCGCCCGGTGTTCATCGGCAACGTGCTGTCGAGCCAATCGCACTGGTGCGACAACGTTCGCACCCCGCCGGCGGAGAGCTGCAAGAGCGTGCTGGTCGACTCGCTGGAAAGCGCGCTGGAGGATCTCAAGGCACGCTACGGCAACGACTGGAAATGGGGCGAAGCGCACGTCGCGCGCCACCGCCATCGGCCGTTCACGCGCGAGCCCTGGCTCGCGCGCTTCTTCGACATCCGCGTGCCGAGCGCAGGGGACGCCTATACCGTGAACGCCGGCGCCGTCGACTTCAACAGCGACTCCGAGCCGTTCGCCAACCGGCACGCGCCCAGCCTGCGCGCGATCAGCGACCTCGCCGATCCGCAGGCGTCGGTGTTCATCCATTCCGGCGGCCAGTCGGGCAACCCGCTCTCGGCGCAGTACCGCAATTTCGCCGCCGCCTGGGCGCGCGGCGAGTACGTGCCGATGGTCACAGAGCGCCGCCGGCTCGAGGCCGACGGCGTTCAGCGGCTAGTGCTCACCCCACGCAAGTAGAGGTTGTTCGCCACCAGCGCGCCGATTACGACCGCCGCGCCGGCGAGCTCGATCGCGGCGAAGCTGCGGCCGAGCGCGGCCTCAATGCCGAAGACGCCAATCGGGATGAGATTCAACATGAGCATGGTATTGAGCGGACCGAGGCGCCGCGCCGCGGCGTTGAATCCGAGTACGCCGAGCACTACGGTGCCCACCGAGAAGTAGAGAATCTGCCAACCGGCGGTGAACAAGGTTTCCAGGCTCGGCACGGCGGCGGCGCCGATCGCCAGCGCGACGCCGTTGGCGACGATCAGGCCGATACCTCCGGGGATGCAGGTCAGAACGGTGAAGCGCAGCGGCGACCAGCCCGAGAAGCGGCTCGCGGAAAGCGTGTAAGTCACCCAGGACACCGCCCCCAGGAAGATCAGCGTATCGCCGAGCAGGCTGCCGCCGGCCAGCGCGTTGGAGAGATCGCCCTTGGTGATCACCAGCACCACGCCGCCGATGGCCGCAATGACGCAACCGAACGTGAAGGGCGCCGGGCGCTGGCCGTGCGCCAGCCACACCGCCAACGCCGTGAGCGGCGTCTGCAAGGCGAGGATGATCGAGGCGTGCTCGGGCCGCGTGTAACCAAGGCCGATCCACACAAAGAGATTGAAGCCGGTAATGCCGATCAGCCCGCAAAGGGTCGCAGCGCCGAGGCGCTCCTCGTAGCGCAGGGCCCGTCGACCCTCGAACAAGACGAGCAGCAGCACGAGAAGCGCGACGCCGAAGAGATAACGCACCGAGCCGAGCGCGTAGGCGTCCAGGTAAGGCAGCGTGCGCTTCGCTACCGAGAACAGCGGCGTCCAGCACAGGATCGCCAGGCCGATCCACGCCAGCCCGGCGACGAGATTGGCGCGGGTCAAGCGCTCCCTAGGCCGCCTTTTTTTCCTCGCGCAGCGCGCGGCGCAGGATCTTGCCGACGTTGGTCTTCGGCAGCTCGGAGCGGAATTCGACGTATTTCGGGCGCTTGTAGCCCGTCAGTCCCTTCTTGCAGTGCTCGAGCACGTCCTCCTCGGTGAGCTGCGGGTCCTTCTTCACCACGAACACCTTCGGCACCTCGCCGGAATGCTCGTCGGGCACGCCGATCGCCGCGCACTCGAGCACGCCCGGGTGCATGGCCAGCACCTGCTCGATCTCGTTCGGGTACACGTTAAAGCCCGACACCAGGATCATGTCCTTCTTGCGGTCCACGATCCTGATAAATCCCTTGTCGTCCATGATGCCGATGTCGCCGGTGTGCAGGAAACCGTCCTTGCCGAGCACCTTGGCGGTCTCGTCGGGCCGCTGCCAGTAGCCCGCCATCACCTGCGGGCCGCGGATGCAGATCTCGCCCGGCTGCCCGTG
>DATBSZ010000130.1:0-32391 GCA_036559525.1 Burkholderiales bacterium | reverse complement strand
AACGGACGGCAGATCGCGGAGGTGCTAGCACGAGAAACGATCGATCTCGTGGTGCTAGACCTGCGTCTGCCTGGTGAAGACGGCATGGACATCGCGCGGAAGCTGCGCGAGGAGTCGCCGGGACTTCCTATCGTCATGCTGACCGGACGCAAGGAAGAGGCTGACCGCGTGATGGGGCTCGAACTTGGCGCCGACGATTACCTTACCAAGCCGTTCTCCCCTCGGGAACTCCTGGCGCGCATCCGGGCGCTCCTGCGCCGCAGCCGAGCCCAGCAGACGGTGGCCGACGGCCTGCAGAAGGTACGCGCCTACCGCTTCTCTGGCTGGGAGCTGAATGTACGTCTGCGCCGCCTCACTTCGCCGAAAAGCCAGGTCGTCCCACTGACTAACACGGAGTTCAACCTGCTCGCAGCATTCCTCGCTGCGCCGCAACGCGTGCTCTCGCGCGACCAACTGCTCGGCCTCTCGCGCCTGCACAACGACGAAGTTTACGACCGCTCGATTGACACGCAGGTTGCGCGGCTGCGTAAAAAGATCACATCAGATGAAGGTGAAGTCATCCGCACGGAACGCGGTTCGGGTTACACCTTTACCTCCGCCGTAGAAATTGTCCGCTAGCCCTCTCACGGGAGGCTCGCCCGCCTAGGCTTGGGGGTACGGCTGCAGCTAGATTTCCACCCGCGTCCCCAACTCGATCACCCGGTTGGTGGGAATGTTGAAGTAGTCGGTGATGTTGCCGGCGTTGCGCGCCATCGCGGCGAACATGCGCTCGCGCCAGCGCCACATGGTCGACGCGCCGCCCGCGCCGGGGACGACCTGCTGGCGCGACAGGAAGAACGAGGTCTGCATCATGTCGAACTCCAGGCCGAGCGCGCCGCACACCTCGAGCGCGCGCATCACGTCGGGCCGGTTCATGAAGCCGAAGCGCACGCGCACCCGCCAGCAGCCGTTGCCCACGCGCTCGCAGGTGACGCGCTCCTCGAACGTCACCCACGGCACGTCGCGGATCTCGACCGTGAGGAACACCACGCGCTCGTGCAGCACCTTGTTGTGGTTGAGGTTGTGCAGCAGCGCGTGCGGCGTCGCCTCGGGCGTCGCGGTGAGGAAGATCGCGGTGCCCGGCACGCGGTGCGGCGGGTCGCGCATCAGCGACTTCAGGAACGGGTCGAGCGGCACCGCCGACTCGTTCAGCCGCGTGAACATGACCTCGCGGCCGCGCCGCCAGGTCGTCATCACCAGGAACACGCCGACGCCGATCGCGAGCGGGAACCAGCCGCCGTGGGGCACCTTGAGCATCGCCGAGCCGAAGAACGCGATGTCGATGGCGAAGAAGAAGCCGGTGGCGGCGAGGCACAGCCAGAGCGGATAGCGCCAGGCGTAGCGGATCACGAAGAACGTGAGGATGGTGGTGACCAGCATCGTGCCGGTCAGCGCGACGCCGTAGGCCTGGGCGAGGTTGCTCGACGTGCCGAAGCCGAGCACCGCGGCGAGCACCATCACCAGCAGGAACCAGTTGAGGGCCGGGATGTAGATCTGGCCGTAGGCGCGCGCCGAAGTCTGCACGATGTTGAGCCGCGGCAGGAAGCCGAGCTGCACCGCCTGGCGGATGAGCGAGGACGCGCCGGTGATCGAGGCCTGCGATGCGATCACTGCGGCCGTCGTGGCGAGCGCCACCATCGGGTAGAGCGCCCAGCTCGGAAACGCGTGGTAGAACGGGTTCGAAACCGCCGCCGGGTTGGCGATCAGCAGCGCGCCCTGCCCGAAGTAGTTCAGCACCAGCGCAGGCAGCACCACCACGAACCAGCCGATGCGGATCGGGCGCTTGCCGAAGTGGCCCATGTCCGCGTACAGCGACTCGGTGCCGGTGAACGCGAGCAGCACCGCGCCGAGCACCGCGAACGAGGCGAGCGCGTGGGTGGTGACGAAGCCGTAGGCGTGGCGCGGGTCGAGCGCCGCCGCCACGCCGGGGTTGAGCCAGATGTTCCAGAGGCCGACCGCGCCGAGCGCCAGGAACCAGAGCAGGCACACCGGCCCGAACAGCGCGCCCACCTTCGCCGTGCCGAGGCGCTGCAGCGCGAACAGGCCGAACAGCACCAGCACAGAGAGCGGCACCACCCAGCGCTCGAAGAGCGGCGTCCCCACCTGCAGGCCCTCGATCGCCGACACCACCGAGGTCGCCGGCGTCATCACGGTCTCGCCGAGAAACAGCGACGCGCCCAGCAGGCCGAGCAGGGTCACCGCCAGCCGCTGCCGGGGCCGCTGCTTGAGCGCGTTGCTGGCGAGCGCGAGCAGCGCCATCGTGCCGCCCTCGCCGCGGTTGTCGGCGCGCATCACCAGCACCACGTACTTGAGCGACACCACGATGATCAGCGACCAGAAGATGGTGGAGAGGCCGCCGAGGATGGTGGCCGGGGTGAACGGCAGGCCGTGCGCCGGGGAGAAGGTCTCCTTGACGGCGTACAGCGGGCTGGTGCCGATGTCGCCGAAGACGACGCCGAGCGCGGCGAGCGTCAGCGCAGTCTGGGTATCCTTGCCGGAGCGGTCTCTCTCCAAAAGTGTCGCTAGAACCTGCTTGGGAAGCAGGCGCGCAAGCTACCGTCGCGCCGCCGGAAAAGCAAATTCGAGCTTCAGCTTGAGCGGCTCGCCGACCGGCTGGAACGAGGCCGGCACGGGCGGCTCCTGCGTCACGACGAACACGAAGGCCGCCAGCAGGGCAACCCCGATCGCGAGGCCTGCGGCCACGAGCGGCAGCCGCCGCGGCCGCAGTTGCGCGAGCCGCGCCTTGAGCGCGATCCGCTCTTCTTTCGTTGAAACGACGCGAGCGGATGCGTCCGCGGCGCGGTGCGTCTGCTGTTCCAGCGCTTCCTCGGCGGCGATGCCCGCGCGCAGCAGGTCGGCCGCCGCGGATTCCACTTCGGCGCGCCGGCCCGCGGCGAGCTCGAGCTTCTTTTCTGCGTCCAATTTTTTTTGCAGAGCGGCGAGCGCCTTCTCGTCGGCGCGCAGCTGCACCGCCTTGGCCTTCGCCGCGGCGGCATCGGCCGCCGCGCGCGCGGCGAGGGCAAGCGCAAGCTCTTCTTCGTGCTCGGCTCTTGCGCGCGCCGCTTCCTCGGCCTGCCGCGCCGCCGCCTCGGCTTCCACCTGCTTGCGGGTGAGCGCCTCCTCGGCGGCGATGCGCGCCTGGAGCGTGGCCGTCGCGCGCGACTCCGCCTCGGCTTTCTCGAGCGAGATCCGCTCGCTCTTGCGCTCCGCTTCGAGGCGCATTTCATGGTCGGACGCCGCTTTCGCTTCGGCGTGCTCGCGCTCCGCCGCGCGGCGTGCCGCTGCCGCGTCCGCCTCGGCCCGCGCCTGCGCCCCGCGGCGCAGCTCCGCATCCAGCGCCGCGCGCTGGGCGGCTGCATCGACTGCCTGCTTTTCGGCATCGCCCGCCCGGCGCGCTTCGGCCTCCAGCGCGCGCTCGGCGGCGATGCGCCCCTGCAGCTCGGCCGCCGCGGCGCCCTCGGCCGCCGCGAGCTCCTCCGCCGCCCTGCGCCGTCGGTCCTCGGCCTCGATGCGCGCGGCGAGCGCCGCCTCGGTCTGCGATTCTGCCTTCTCGCGCTCGCGCGCGACGCGCGCGGCGTCAACTTCCGCCTGCGCGCGATCTTCTGCAGCCTTGCGCGCCGCGGTCTCCGCCTGCTCGCGCTCGCGCGCCGCCTGGAGCGCGATGCTTTCCGCGCTCAGGAGCGCCTTCGAGCGCTCGCTCAGGGCCGCGTCGGCTTCATGGCGCTCGAGCGCTGCGGCGGCGAGCGCCTGCTCTGCGGCTGTCCGCTCGCCCGCCTCCGCGGCCGCGCGCGCCTTGGCCTCTTCGGCTTCGCGCGCCGCCTGCGCGGCGTCGGCTTCGGCGGCGAGGCGCTCGTGGGCGATACGCTTGAGCTCGCCGTCGGCGATCTCGCGCTCGCGCGCAAGGCGCGCGGCTTCGGTCTCGACGTGGGCGCGCGTCTCTGCCGCCTGGCGCGCGGCGTCCTCCGCGCTCGCCTGGCGCTTGGCCGCCTCCAGCGCCTGCGTCTCGACCTCGGCGCGCTTGCGCGCCTTGGCGTCGGCCGCCTGCTCGAGCGCGCGCCGCTCCTCCGCGAGCTGGGTGGCGCGATTGGCCGCTTCTATTTTTGCTTTTGCCTCTTCAAGAGCACGTTCTTCCGCCTCCTTGCGCTCCGCGGCGGATTGCAGGGCCGCGGCCTCGGCGTCCGCGCGCGCCTGCGCGTGCTTCGCGGCATGTGCGTCCTGCGCTTCGCGCTCGCGCAACGCCGCCGTGGCGTTGCGCTCCGCGGCGATCCTTTCCTCCGCCGCGACGCGCGCCTGTTCCTCCGCCTCGGCGCGCGCGCGGGCAAGCTCGGCCGCGGCGGTTTCCACGCGCCGGCGCTCCTCGGCGAGCGCGCTGGCGCGCGTCTCTGCCGCGATCCGCCCTTGCGCCTGCTCGGACGCCGCGCGTTCGGTCGCGACGCGCTCCTGCGCCAGGCGCCCCGCTTCCAGCTCGGCGGCGACTCGCGTCTCGGCTTCGCGCTTCTGCTTGTCTTCAGCGGTCTTGCGCTCGCGCGCGGCCTCGAGCGCCTTCGCCTCGCCGTGCGCACGCTCGCGCGCCGCGCGCCGCGCCTGCTCTTCGTTGGCGGCGCGCTGCTTCATCGCCGCCGCGGCCTGCGCCTCGGACTCGGCGCGCGCCTTTGCATGCTGGGCCGCCTCTTCCTCCTTCTTCTTGCGGCCCTCGGCGATCGCCGCCGCTTTCTTCTCGGCTTCCTCGCGCTGGCGCGCTTCGGCCGCGGCCGCCGCTTCGGCGCGCTCGCGCTCGGTCACCAGGCGCGCCGCCTTGGCCTCGGCCTCGGCGCGCGAATGCGCGAGGCGGCGCAGCTCCACCTCGGCGGCCTGGCGCTCGCGCGCGAGATCCAGCCCGCGACGCTCCTCGCCGGCGCGCGCCTGCGCCACTTCCTCGCCGCTCTTCTCGCGCTCGATGCGCTCGCGCTCGGCGCCTTTAAGCTTGTCGAATATCTTGCTCATTTCGGGGCGTTATTTCTTCCTTGCTGCTGCTTTTACCATCTCTGCCGCGCTCAGCTTGGGTTTCGCCGCGGGCGGCGGCGCCGCCGGCCTGGCTGCCGGGGCGGGAGGTGCTGGCTTGGCGGCAACCTTGGGCGCGAAATCGAGGTTGATCAGGTCGCCGAGCTGGTCGGAGTAGGTCTCGCGCACCTTCTGCATCACCGGCAGCGCCTTCTTGAACGCCTCGACCAGCTTCGGATCGTATTTGCTTCCGGCGCCGCGCTCGATCTCGCCGCTCGCGCGCTCGATGGGCAGCGCTTCGCGGTAGAACTGGGTGCTGGTCATCGCCTCGAACGAGTCGACGATCGCCATCACGCGTCCGCCCCAGGGGATGACTTCGCCCTTGAGCCCCTTCGGATAGCCGCTGCCGTCGTAATTTTCGTGGTGCGTGAGCGCGAGCTGGCGCGCGAGCCTGAGCAGCGGATCGGTGTGCTCGCCGATGATCTCGGCGCCGATCTCGGGATGGCGCTTGATGCGCTCCCAGTCCGGCGCCGAGAGCTTTTCGCGCTTGCGCAGGATCTCGGCCGGCACGCCGAGCTTGCCGATGTCGTGCAGCGGAGCCGCCTTCTGGATCATCTCCGTCATGTCAGGCAGGGCGCCCGAGCCCTGCGCGATCAACTTGGCGTAGTGCGCGAGGCGCATCACGCGGTTGCCGACCGCCTGGCTCTCGTGGACCTCGAGTACGCGTGCCAGGCGCTTGATCATCTCTACGCGCGTGCGCTCGAGCTGCTCGGTGCGCTCCAGCACCAGGCGCTCGAGCTCGGCGCGCTGGTTGACGAGCGCGAGGTGCATGCCGACGCGGCTCTTCAGGATCGTGGCGTTGGTGCCGGTCTTGGAGATGTAGTCCACCGCGCCCAGCGCCAGGCCTTCGGCCTGCGACTGCGGCTCGCTGCGGCCGGTGAGGAAGATCACCGGGATCGCGCTCGTGGCCGGCTCGCCCTTGAGCGCACGGCACACCTCGAAGCCGTCGATGTCGGGCATGTCGATGTCGAGCAGGATCAGGTCCGGGCGCGGCTCGCCGAAGGCCTTTTCGATCGCGCTCCCCGGGTCGGCGGCGGTCATCACCTGGTATTCCTCGCCCAGCGCTCTTGTGACCAGCGCCAGCATGTCCTCGGAGTCGTCGACCGCGAGGATCACCGGGCCCGCTTTTTTCTCGCCGTCGCTCACTCGGGAAACACCACGGTGAGCTTGCCGCCGGCGCGCCGGCCGGGCGCATCCCGCACCACGATCTCCACGTCCCGGCCGAGGCTGATCAGGCAGTCGATCAGCTTGCGCTCGGACACCCCGCGGAAGCGCCCGCGCAGGATGCCCGACAGCTTCGGCTGCGTGAGGCCGAGGATCTTCGCCGCCTGCACCTGGGTGAAGCCGTTGTGGCGAATGATCTCGCCGATCTTGTGGACCAGTTGCGCCTTGGCGGTATCGCGTTCGCTCATGCTGGGCCGCGATTATACCCATGTAGGAATAGCGCGTTCCGTGCCTTACTTCCTGCTTTTTGCTAGTTCCTGGCGCGGCGCCGGGCCTTCTCCAGCAGCCTGGCGTGCGCCTCCGGAGCCACCGGCTCGCCGTAGAAGAAGCCCTGCACCTCGTCGCAACCGTGGCGGCGCAGGAAGCGCACCTGGGCGTCGGTCTCGACGCCCTCGGCGATCACTTTCAGGTGCAGCGAGTGGCCGAGCGAGATGATGGCCTGCGCGAGCACGCCTTCGTCGAGCTCGGCGCCGCTGCCGATGTCGCGCACGAACGAGCGGTCGATCTTGAGCGTGTCGATCGGCAGGTCCTTCAGATAGGACAGGCTCGAGTAGCCGGTGCCGAAGTCGTCGACCGAGAGCGTAATGCCGAGCTGCTTCAGGCCCTGCAGCACCGCGATCGCTGCGTCGACGTTGCCCATGACCATGCTCTCGGTGAGCTCCATCTCGAGCTGCGCGGGATCGAGCGCGGTCTCTTCCAGGATGCGCGACACGCTGCGCACCAGGCCCTCCTGGCGGAACTGGCGCAGCGAAAGGTTCACCGAAACCACACCCGGGTCGAGGCCAGCGTCGAGCCAGGCGCGGGTCTGGCGGCAGGCCTCGCGCAGCACCCATTCGCCGATGCTCACGATCAGCCCGGTCTCCTCGGCGAGCGGGATGAAGCGCGCCGGGCGCACCAGGCCCCATTCCGGGTGCAGCCAGCGCACCAGCGCCTCGGCGCCGACGATCTCGCCGGTCTGCAGGTTCACCTTCTGCTGGTAGTGCAGCGCGAGCTCGTTGCGCTCGAGCGCGCGGCGCAGCGCGTTCTCGAGCGCCAGGCGCTCGCTCACGCGCTCGTTCATCTCCGAGGTGTAGAACTGGAAGTTCGAGCGGCCGTGATCCTTGGCGCGGTACATCGCGGCGTCGGCGTTCTTCAGCAGCGTGTCCACGTCGCGCCCGTCCTGCGGGTAGAGGCTGATGCCCGCGCTGCACGTGACGTGGAGCTCCTTGCCGTCGATGATGAGGGGCTCGCTCACCTTGGCCGAGATGCGCTGCATCGCGCGGTAGATGATCTCCTCGTTCGACTGGTCGTTCAGGATCAGCACGAACTCGTCGCCGCCGACGCGCCCGACGGTGTCGCCCTCGCGCAGCACGGTGCGCAGGCGCTCGCCCATCGCCTTCAGCAGCAGGTCGCCGGTCGAGTGGCCGAGCGAGTCGTTCACGAACTTGAAGTGGTCGAGGTCCATGAACACCACGGCGATGGCGCGGCTCTGGCGCTGCGAGTACACCGCCTGGCGCAGTCGGTCATGGAGCAGGTTCCTATTGGGCAGACCGGTGAGGGCATCGTAGTTCGCCTGGTGCTCGAGCTGGACCTGGTAGCGCTTGCGCTCGATCGAGTAGTGCATCGCGCGCAGCAGGAGCTCGCGGTCCAGGCGCCCCTTCACCAGGTAGTCCTGCGCGCCGCCCTTCACCGCCGAGAGCGCGGTTTTCTGGTCGTCGTTGCCGGTCAGCACGATGATCGGCACGGCGGGCGAGTGCGCGTACACCCGGGAGAACGTCTCCAGCCCCATCGAGTCCGGCAGCGACAGGTCGAGCAGCACCAGCCCGGTCTCGCCGCCCGCGAGGTGCTCGAGTCCGCGCGACAGGCGATCGGCGCAATGCACCTGGAAAGGCGCGCCCGGATCCTCGCGGATCATCTCCTGGATCAGCCGCGCGTCGCCCGGGTTGTCCTCGATCAGGAGGACGTTGTGCAGTCCGTCAGCTATGGCCGTTCGGGGGAAGAGTGACGACGGTGAGCCAGAAGACGTCGATCGTTTTCACCACCACCATGAACTTCTCGAGGTCGACGGGCTTGGTGACGTAGCAGTTGGCGTGCAGGTTGTAGGTGCGCAGCACGTCCTCCTCGGCCTTGGAGGTGGTGAGCACGACGACCGGGATGCGCTTGAGCACCGAGTCGGACTTGATTTCCTCGAGCACCTCGCGGCCGTCCTTGCGCGGCAGGTTGAGGTCGAGCAGGATGATGTCGGGGCGCGGCACGTCCTTGTACTTGCCCTGGCGCCGCAGGAACTCCATCGCCTCCACGCCGTCCTTGACCGTGTGGAGGTTGCTGTAGACCTTGCCTTCCTTCAGCGCCTCGCGGGTGAGGCGCACGTCGCCGGGGTTGTCCTCCACCAGCAGGATCTCGATGGGTCCGTTCCTCTCGACCATCAGCCCTCCCCTCTTTCCTTGGGTAGCGTGAAATAGAAGCTCGAGCCGCTGCCCAAGCGCGACTCGACCCGGATGCGGCCGCCGTGGCGCTCGACCACCTTCTTGCAGATGGCGAGGCCGATGCCGGTGCCCGGGTACTCGCCCTTGTTGTGCAGGCGCTGGAACACCATGAAGATGCGCTCGTAGTACTGCGGCTCGATGCCGATGCCGTTGTCTTTTACTTCAAAAGTGAACTCACGTGGGCCCTCGGCCACTCCGATATGGATTCTTGGAACGGAAGCGGAGCGGAACTTGAGCGCGTTGCCGATCAGGTTCTGGAACACCTGCGCGAGCTGCACCTCGTCGGCCGGCAGCGTCGGCAGCGGATCATGGGTCACCACCGCGCCCGCCTCCTCGATCCCGGCGCGCAGGTTGAACAGCGCCCGGCGCAGCGCCGCCTCGGCGGCCACCGGCCTGAAGTCCGCGCCCTTGGTGCCGACGCGCGAGTACGCGAGCAGGTCCTCGATCAGCTGCTTCATGCGCGTCGCGCCGTCGACGATGTAGGCCATGAACTCGCGCGCGTCCTTGTCGAGCTTCGAGTCGTAGCGCCGCGACAGGAGCTGGGTGTAGCTCGCCACCATGCGCAGCGGCTCCTGCAGGTCGTGCGACGCGACGTAGGCGAACTGCTCGAGCTCGGCGTTCGAGCGCTCGAGCTCCTGGTGCGCCGCGCGCGCCGCCGCCTCGGCGTGCTTGCGCTCGGTGATGTCGTCGAACACCGCCACCTCGTACTGCGGCACGCCGAACACGTCGCGCACCACCGCGACGGCGATGTCGGCCCAGACCACCGCGCCGTTGTCGCCGCGGATGTAGCGCTTCTCGAAGCGCGCCGCCTCGATCTCGCCCCGGCGCACGCGCGCGCGCCCGGCGTCGGTCACGTCGCGGTCGTCGGGATGCGACACGTCCTTCACGTGCTTGCCGACCAGCGCCTTCTCGGAATAGCCGAGGATCTCGCACAGGCTGCGATTGACGCGCACGAAGCGCCCGTCGATGACGTGGCAGATGCCGGAGGCGGCGAGCTCGAAAGTCTGACGGAAGCGCGCCTCGCTTTCGCGCAGGCGAAGCTGCGCGTCGAGCTGCGCCGTGATGTCGTCGTAGACCGCGATCTCGTACAGCGGCCTGCCCTCGGCGTCGCGCTCCACCGTCATCGCGAACTTCACCCACACCACCGAGCCGTCCTTCCTCAGGTAGCGCTTCTCGAGCCGCACCGCATCGACCTCGCCCGAGTGCAGACGCGGGCGCTGCTCGTTGATCACGTCGAGGTCGTCGGGGTGCGAGATCTGCCGGCCGGTGAGCTGGAGCAGCTCCGCCTCCGGATAGCCGAGGATCTCGCACAGGCGGCGGTTGACGCGGATGAAGCGCCGGTCCATCCCGATGTGCGCCATCCCGGAGCCGGCGAGCTCGAACGTGTTGCGGAAGCGCCGCTCGCTCTCGCGCAGGCGCTGCTCGGCGTCGTGCTGCGCGGTGATGTCGGTGATCGTGGAGACCAGGCCGTAGTGCTCGGTCTCGTCCATCCGGCGCAGGAACGTGGTGCTCACCGAGAGCCACGTCACCGACCCGTCGGAGCGCTTTACGCCGACCACGCGGTCGGTCTGAGGCTGCCCGGCGTGCACCGTCGTCAGCGTCGGGCGCTCGTCCGGTCCGAGCGGCGCGCCGTCCTCGCTGATGCACGGCAGGAGCGAGGTGAAGCCGGGCTTGCCGATCAGCTCGGAAGCCGGCAGCCGCAGGATGCGCTCGGCGGCGCGGTTCACCGAGACCACGAGGAGCCGGCGGTCGTAGACCAGCATGCCTTCGTTCGCCGAATCGACCACCGCGCGGAAGCGCTCCTCGCTTTCGCGCAGCGCAATTTCGGCGCGCTTGCGCGCCGTGACGTCGAAGATCGCGCCCACCAGCCCGGCGGGCTCGGGGCCCGGCGGAAAGGTCGACTTGTAGTAGACCGTCTCGCGCCTGCGGCCGTCGGGCGTGACGACCGGGATGTCGTAGCTCTGCGAGCCGGGCTGGGCCCACAGCTCGCGGTCCTTGATCGCGTGCTTCTCGGCGATCTCGGGATTCTGCGGACAAAGCTCGCGCACGCCCTTGCCGAGGACGCGCTCGCGCTTGATCCCGAAGAGCTCCTCCCACGCCGCGTTGACGCCCAGGCAGCGGCCATCGCGTCCCTCGACGTACATCGGCACCGGCAGGCGCTCGAGGAGCTCGAGCGCGGCTTCCAGCGACGGCGCTTCGATCGGTGTTTTTAGCCGCATGCCTCGGGGCATTTTAATGGTCGTACAACCCCTTGGCTGCGGCTTTGAACACGACGAGCGGCACGACCGTCTCCAGCGCGGGCGCCGGCACCTTCGCCGCGCGTCCGAATTCGAGCGCGGCAATGAGCAGCGCGTCGATCTCCATCGGCCGGCCGCGCTCATAGTCCTGCAGGAGCGAGGGCTTGTGGCTGATCGCCCCCGACGACTGGCCGCCGCCCGGGCGCTGCGGCGCCTTCGCCGCGTCGATGCCGTGCGCGAGGGCGATGGCTCTCGCTTCGGCGGCGAGCCGTTTCGAAAGCTCGCCCAGGCTCGGGTCTTCGCGCACCTCCTTGACCGTCGCGCCGGCGAGCGTGCACAGCGCCGCGGTGCTCAGGTTCTGCACCAGCTTCGCCCAGACGACCTGGCGGATGTCGCTCGTGGGCGGGGAATACAGGTCCGCCTTGTCGAGGATCGAGCGCAGCGCGCCGATCGCCTGGGAATCGGAATCGTCCGCCTGCCCGACGACGAGCATGTTGTTCCCGGGCACATTGTTGACGATCACCCCAGGCTCGCGCACTTCGTTGGCGGAATACACCACGCCCCCGATGATTTGTTTCTTCTCCAGGAATTTTTTCAGCTTCCCGCCAGGATCCAACCTCGACAAATCCGGCGGGGGCGGCCTGCCTTTTGAAGCCTCACTTGCGGCGAGCCCGATCCCGTACCACCAGGGAATCCCGTTCTGCGCGAACACCACGCCGGTATCGGCTCCCACGATCGCCGCAGCTTGCTCCGCAAAGACGCCGAGCAGGTTGGCTTTCAGGGTGACGAAAACAAAATCTTGCAATCCAAGCTCGGCCGCGCTCGCGGCCGCACGCACCCGCCCGCGGATGGTGTCGTTGCCGTGGACGAGCGTTATCCCGTTGTTGCGCATCGCCTCCAGGTGCGCGCCGCGCGCGACGACCGACACGTCGTGCCCGCTCGCAGCGAGCTTCGCAGCGAAATGCCCGCCGACCGCGCCTGCGCCGAAAATGCAGATCCTCATTTGGACTCTAGAATTGTAGCGATGTCGCAAAAGCTTCCCGTGGTGATCGCGGGTGCCGGTCCCACGGGGCTGATGTGCGCCCTGGCGCTCGCGCGCCGGGGCGTCCCGGTCGTGGTGTGCGAGGGCGAGCCCAGCCTCACGCGCGACCTGCGCGCCGGCACGTTCCATCCGCCCACGCAGGAAATGATGGCGCCCTACGGCATTACGGATCAGATGCACGCGCACGGGCTGCAGGTGCGCCGCTGGCAGATCCGCAGCCGCCGCGACAGCCTGGTGGCGGAGTTCGACCTCGGGCTGCTCGCCGACGTCACCCCTTACCCGTATCGCCTGCACCTCGAGCAGCATCGCCTGACGCCGATCCAGCTCGACATCCTGAGGAAGGAAGCGAGCGCCGAAGTGCACTTCGGGCATCGCATCACCGGCTTCGAGCACAAGGCGCGCTCGGTGCTGGTGAGGTTCGAGTCCGAGGGAATCCCGGGCAAGCTCGAGGCGTCCTGGCTGATCGGCGCCGACGGCGGCCGCAGCACTATCCGCCGGCTCCTGCCGGTCGAGTTCGAGGGCTTCACCTGGCCCGAGCAGTTCCTGGTGGTCAGCACGCCCTACGACCTCGGCAGGCACGGCTTCACCCTGAACGCCTACGTCGCCGATCCGGTGGAATGGGCCGCGGTGTTCAAGATGCCCGACGCCGGTCCCCCGGGGCTGTGGCGGCTTGCGTTCCCCTGCGATCCCGGCCTGCCCGACGACGCGTTGCTCGACCCTGGCGCGGTGCAGAAGCGGATGCAGGGCTTCCTGCCCCGCGATTCCAGCTATGAAATCCGCTACCAGAGCATCTACCGCGTGCACCAGCGCGTGGCGAGCGAATGGCGCCTCGGGCGCGTCCTTCTCGCCGGCGACGCCGCGCACCTCAACAACCCGCTCGGCGGCTTCGGCCTGAACAGCGGCATCCACGACGCCGTGAACCTGGCCGACAAGCTCGCCAGGGTGTGGCACGGCGAGGCCGACGAAGCGCTGCTCGACGTCTACGTGCGCCAGCGCCGGGCCACGACCATCGAGCAGGTGCAGGCGATGTCGATCCGCAACAAGCGCCTGCTCGAGGAGCGCGATCCGCAGGTGCAGAGGAGCCGCATGGAGGAGCTGGTCGCCGTGGCGGCCGATCCACAGCGCGCGCGCCAGCACCTGCTCGAAAGCTCCATGATCGCGGGCCTGCGCAAGAATTCGGGGACGGAGCCCTAACTCCGAAAGCTGCGCAGCCGTGGAGTTAGGGCTCCGTCCCCGAATTCAAAGAAAAAGCCGCCCTGCCCGCGTGGGCAAGGACGGCTTTCGCTTGTAACTACTACTGCTTCTTCTCTTCTTTCGCCGGATCCTGCGCCGCGCTCGACGAGGAGGCGGAGCTGGGCGAGCTGCTGCCGCTCGCGGCGCTGCCGCTCGGCGAGGAGCTCGGGGAGCTGCTCGAGCTGCTGGAGCTCGTGCCACCCGAAGCCGAGTCCTTCTTCGTCGCGTCGGCGGACGAAGAGGCGCTGGACGAGGGCGGGGTGCTCGGGGTCGTGCTGACCGACGCCGAGCCCGAAGTCGAGCTGGACGGCGAGCTGGGGGTCGTCGAGCCGGCGGACGAAGAGCTCGAGCCGGGGCTCTTGGAAACGGTGCGGTCGCCGTCCTGCCTGTCGCAGCCGGTAAGCATTCCGGCGCCGAGCGCCAGGGAAACGGCAACTGCCAAAGCTGAAAGTCTCATCTGTGGGCCTCCGTGGGTTGGGGTAAGGCTAACGGAGCAAGGAACAGGCCTGTCGCTGTACCATGCTAGTCCGTCTGGACTACCCCCCTCCCGTGGAATATCCCCTCACTACGACTGTGGTCGGAAGCTATCCCCAGCCCGGGTGGCTGATCGATCGCGCCCAACTCGGCTCCAAGGTCCCGCGGGTCCGCATGCCCGAGATATGGAAGGTTGAAAAAACCTTTCTCGAAGAAGCGCAGGACGATGCCACGCTGCTCGCGATCCGGGACATGGAGCGCGCCGGCATCGACATCATCACCGACGGCGAGATGCGCCGGGAGAGCTACTCGAACCGCTTCGCCACCACGCTCGAAGGCATCGACATCGAGCGTCCCGGCAGCACCATCAATCGCAGCGGCGTGGCGATTCCGGTGCCGCGCGTCGCCGGACCGATACGCCGGCGCGCGCCGGTCGAAGTGCGCGATGTGGAGTTTCTGAGAAAGAACACTTCGCGGCGGATCAAAATTACCCTGCCCGGGCCCTTCACCATGGCGCAGCAGGCGCAGGACGACTACTACAAGGACGAGGAAGCGCTCGCGCTCGCTTTTGCCGCGGCGGTGAACGAGGAGCTGCGCGACCTGAAGGCGGCCGGCGCCGACGTGGTGCAGCTCGACGAGCCGTGGATGCAGGCGCGGCCCGACCGCGCCGCGCGCTATGGAGTGAAAGCGATCAACCGCGCGCTGCAGGGAATTCCGGGAACCACCGTGGTGCATGTCTGCTTCGGCTACGCCGCGGCGGTGAAGGACAAGCCGACCGGCTATTCGGTGCTGCCGCAACTCGAGGCGCTCACCGCCTCGCAGGTCTCGATCGAGGCCGCGCAGCCCAAGCTCGACCTGGGTGTGCTGAAAACGCTTGGGAGCAAGACCCTGATGGTGGGCATGATCGACCTCGGCACCGAGCGGATCGAGACGCCGCAGGAAGTCGCCGCGCGCATTCGCGCCGCGCTCAAGCACGTGCCGGCCGAGCGCCTCGTGCTCGCGCCGGACTGCGGCATGAAGTACCTCACGCGCGAAGCGGCCTTCGGCAAGCTGAAGGCGCTCGCCGAAGGCGCTGCGATCGTCCGGAAAGAGATTTCCTAGCCGCCGCTTTTCTGCTGGAAGTCCTTGCGCTGCTCGGGCTGCTTAGGATCGACCTGGCCCTGCACCGGGTTCGCGCCTTCCTTCTTCTCGGCCGCGCTTGGAGTGCCGGCATTCGCCGGCGTCGACGGTGTATTGGATTGAGGAGCCGAAGCTCCGGCGCCCGCTTGCGGCGGCTTCTGGTCAGGGGTGCGATCGCAACCCGCGACTGCGAGGGCGATTACGATGGTGAGAAGGGTGGTTTTCATGCCGCCGATCCTGCAAAGCCCGTGCCCGCTAGAACCCGAACAGGCGCGCCGGGTTGTCCTCGAGGATCCTGCGCTGCGCGGCCGCGTCTGGCGCCCACGACTTCAGTAGTCCGAAAAGCTCGTCCGTATGGACGTGGCCGAAAGACAGGTGCGGGTAGTCGCTGCCCCAGATCAGCCGGTCGGGAATCGCCGCGATCAGCGCCTGCGCGAGCGGTGCCGCGTCCGCGAATCCCGGCGCGGTGGAGACGCGATAGACGCCGGTCAGCTTCACCCAGCAACGCGGGTTGGTTTTGCAGAAATCCAGCAACTCGAGAAAACCGGGTTGCCCTGCTCCGCCGTTCGCGAGAAACATTCCCATGTGCGCAATCGAGAACGGCGACGCAAGCTTTGCGAACGTCGGGAAAAGCTGCCGGGTCAGCCATCCCGGCGTGAGGAAATCGAGCATCCAGCCGCGCTCGGCGCAGCGTGCATCCAGCTTTTCGATTCGCGGCAGAAGACTTCTGAAAAAGCCCGGTTCCGCGGGCTTGATGGGATTCACGTTGACGCGCACGCCGCGCACGCCGGCGGCATTCAGATCCCGCAACGTTGCGTCGCTGGCGTCCTCATCGATATCCACGATTCCACGGCACCTGGCCGGGCCAACCTCGCGCATGGCGTCGAGCATGCAGGCGTTGTCGCGCCCGTATGCGCTGGGCTGCACGAAGACATGTTTTTCAATGCCCAGGTCCCTGGCAAGTTTGAGGTATTCGTTCAACGGCGCGTGCGGCGGCGTGTAACGCAGGTCGCCGGCATACGGATAGCGCTCGGCGGGCCCGAAGACGTGAAAGTGGCTGTCGCAGACCTTCTCGGCCGCGACTTTCATTCGGCCTTGATGTTGGCCGACTTGATGACGTCCGCCCACTGCGCCGATTCCGCGCGCATCGCAGCGCCGAACTCTTCGGGCGAGTTGCCCACCACGTCGGCACCCATGTCGGCGATTCTCTTTTGAATCTCTGTTTCCCGAAGAATTTTCGTTACGTCTGCATGTACTTTCGCAAGCACCTCTTTCGGCGTTGCGGCGGGCGCCAGGAGCCCGAACCAGTTGGTGAGCGCATAGCCGCTGACGCCGGCCTCGGCCATGGTCGGCACGTCCGGCAGCAGCGACGAGCGCTTGGGGCCGAGGACGGCGAGCGCCTTGAGCTTGCCCGCCTTGATCTGCGGCAGCCCCTGCAGCAGGCTGTCCATCGTCATCATCACCCGCCCGCCGAGGAGGTCGGTCATCCCTGGTCCGCTTCCTTTATAAGGCACGTGCGTGAGATTGATGCCCGCCTGCCGCTTGAAGAGCTCCATCGCGAGATGCGGCGCGCCGCCGGGCCCGGAGGAGCTGTAGTGGAGCTCGCCCGGGCGCTTCTTCGCAGCCTCGACCAGGTCCCTCACGTTGTCGGCGGGAAGCGCGGGATTCGCCATGAAGACGAAATGCACGTCGACCACCTTGGTGATGGGCGCGAACGCGCGCAGCGGATCGACCGCCATCTTCGGATACAGGTGCTGGTTCGCGGTCATGTTGCCCATCGTCGCCATAAAGAGCGTGTGGCCGTCGGGGTCGGAACGCGCCGCGATCTCGGTTCCAATCGTGCCGCTCGCGCCGGCGCGGTTCTCGACTACCACCGGCTGGCCCCACAGGTCCCCGAGGCGCGGCGCGAGGAGCCGGGCCACGATGTCCGTGCCGCCGCCCGGCGGAAACGCCACGATGATCCTTACGGGTTTGGTCGGAAAGGCCTGCGCCGTTCCCAGCCACAGGAGCAACAGCGATATCAGGATTTTCATAGATGTGAGAACAACGCTCGCCCGGCGGTCGGAACCCTGGCGCGCAGGATGCAGCCGCTTCCCGAGTCGGTGATGTAGATCTCGTTACCTTTGTATGCGACGTTCGTGACGATGTCGCTCCGGCAGCTCGCGACGCGGTACAGCGCCTCGCCGCGGTGGCTGAAGATCCACACCGCGCCGAAGTCGATGTGCGCCACGGCCAGGCCGCCGGATTCGTCCATCGCCATGCCGTCGGGCCCGCGCCCGCCGGAGAGATGCAGGAACACTCCCAGCCGCACGACCTTGCCGTCGGGCGTAAGCGGCAGGCGCCAGACGGCATTTGCCCTCGTCACTGCGACGTAGATCATCCGCCCGTCCACGACCAGTCCATTCGGGCTCGGAAGACAATTGGCGAGCTGCTCGAGCTTGCCGTCCGCGGAGTAGCGGTAAACGCAGCCCGTCGGATCGGCGAGGTCGGTCACGCCCTGGTCGGTGAAGTAGAGGTTCCCCTCGGGATCGAACATCAGGTCGTTCACGCCCTTGAACGCCTGCTGGTGATAGCGCGACACCACCGGCACCAGCTTGCCCTGCTTCAGGTACAGGATGCCGTTCTTGTGGTCGGCGATGAAGAGCCGGCCGTCCTTGTGCATGGCGAGCCCGTTCGGCTCGCCGTCGTACTCGATCACCAGCTCGAATTCACCCTTTGGATTGACCTTGAAGATCCGGCCCCAGGCGAGGTCCACCACGTACAGATTGCCGGCGCGGTCGAATACCGGGCCTTCGAGGAACGAGCCCATCGGGGTGGCGCTCTTGCCGGCGGCGAGGCGCTCGGGCGGCGAGCCGCTCTTGCGCAGCTTCTCCGGCAGCTCGGCGAACACCTCGGTCTGGATGATCTCGGGGCTCATTCGACCTTGATCCCGGCGTCGCGCACCAGTCTTGCGAACGCGTCCGCTTCGGACTTCACGTAGGCGCTGAACTCCTCCGGCGAGCGGCTCGCCACGATCTCGATGCCGCGCTCGCCATACCTTTTTTGCAGCTCGGGGCTTGCCAACGCCCTCGCCACGGTTGCGTGAAGCTTCGAAATAACGTCGCGCGGGGTTCCAGCAGGCGCGACGATGCCGTTCCAGGTGACGTCCTCGAAATCGGTGAGGCCCTGCTCGTGCAGCGTCGGCACCTCGGGCAGAACGGCCGAGCGCGCCTTGGTGGTGACGCCGAGCGCGCGCAGCTTGCCGCCCTTCACGTGGCTGCCGGAGGTGCTCACCTGGTCGAACATCATCGCCACCTGCCCGCCCATCACGTCGACGATCGCCTGCGCGTTCCCCTTGTAGGTGACGTGCAGCAGCCGGGTGCCGGTCATGCGCATGAACATCTCGGCCGCGACATGGCCGGTCGAGCCGTTGCCCGAGCTGCCGAAAGAGACTTCGCCCGGCTTCGCTTTGGCGAGCGCGATCAGCTCCTGCAGGTTCTTCGCGGGGTGGCTCGGGGTCAGCACCAGCACCTGCGGGATGCGGCACACGAGGCTCACGCCGGCGAAGTCCGCGGCTGGGTCGTAGCCCGCGGCCTTCACCACCGCCGGCACGCGCGCGAAAGTGACCGCGACCGAGAGCAGCGTATAGCCGTCGGCCGGCGCGGATTTCACGAACTGCGTGCCGATGATCGCGCTCTGTCCCGGACGGTTTTCCACGATCACCTGCTGGCCGAGGCCCTTCGACAGCTCCTCCGCGACCACGCGCGCGACGATGTCCTGGTTCCCGCCCGGAACCAGAGGCACGATCAGCCTTACGGGTTTTGCGGGGTACTGGCCGAATGCGGATGCGGCAAACAACAGCGCGGCAAGCAAAAACCCTTTCCTCATGACCTCCTCCTTCAAATCTTCAGGTTCCTCACTTGCCTCGCGCGCTCGGTGCAGGCGGCGAGGAGAAAGCCGAGGTCGGTGCCGGTGGAAACGAAGCGCGCGCCCATGGCGACGAACTTCTGCACCAGGTCCGGGCGCGAGCTCAGGCCGCCGACCCCCACGTGCTTGCCGTGCTTGCGGCAGGCGGCGATGGTGCGCTCGTAGGCTTCGCGCACCTTCGGGTGGTCATATTCGCCGGGGTGGCCGAGGTCGGCGAGGAAGTCGTTGGTGCCGATGAGCACCATGTCGACGCCCTCGACCGCGACGATGTCGTCGATCGCGGCGAGCGCGGCGGCGGACTCGAGCTGCACGATGACCATGGTGGCCTCGTTCAGGGCGGGCAGCGCTTCCGCAGCCGGGACCGCGCGGAAGCCGAGGTGCGCGAGCCCGGTCGAGAGGCCGCGGCTGCCGAGCGGCGGGTACTTCGCGGCGGCGACGACTTCTTTCGCCTCCGCCGCCGAGTCGACGCCCGGGGCGATCACGCCGAGCGCGCCGCCGTCGAGCACGCGTGAGATGTATTCGGGCGTGCGCGCCGGCACGCGCACCAGCGCCGGCACGCCCGCCTCGAGCGCCATCACCGAAAGCTGGCCGGTCGTCTCGAGGGAAAACGCGGAGTGCTCGAGGTCGACATAGATCGCGTCGAAGCCCGCGGTCTTCGCGATGCGCACGATCTCGACGCTCGAGACCAGGCGCACGGTCATCGACGCGGCGAGCTCGCCGCGCGCCAGCTTCTGCTTGAGCGGATTCAGAACGCGCCGCCGCTGCGCACGAACTTCTGCACGCGGCGGCCGAATCCCACCTCGGAGGTGTACAGGTTGCCGTCGCGGTCGATGGCGATGTTGTGGATCCACTTGAACTCGCCCGCCATGCGCCCGGTGCGGCCGAACGCGCCCACGGTCTGCCCGTCGGAGCGGCGCACGATGTAGATGCGGCCGTTCGCGCCGTCGGCGACGTACAGGTATTTCTGCGCCGGGTCGTGCGACAGCACCATGTCCCACGTCGAGCCGTTGGCGAGCGTCTGCACCTCGACGCGGATCTCCTGGCGAAACTCGCCCGTGCGGCTGAACACCTGGATGCGGTTGTTCTGCCGGTCGCAGACGTACACCAGTCCGTCGTTCGACACGCGCACGCAATGCACCGGGTTGCCGAAGCTCTTCGACGGCGGCTGCGCGGGGTCGTAGGACGGCAGCTTGTCGTCGCTGGGCGTGGCCGTGCCGTACGCTCCCCAGTGGCGCTGGTAGGCGCCGGTCTTGGCGTCGAACACCACGACGCGGCGGTTGCCGTAGCCGTCGGCGACGAACAGCTCGCCGCCCGAGAGCACCATGTGCGCCGGGCGTCCGAGCTGGGTGCGGCTGTTGCTGCCCTCGGACTTGCCGGGGCGGCCGATCTGCAGGAGGAACTTGCCCTCGGGCGAGAACTTGAGGATCTGGTGATCCTCGTTGCCGTTTCCGGCGAGCCAGACATTGCCCTCGGAATCGATGTGGATGCCGTGCTCCGTTTTCGGCCAGTCGAAGCCGGCACCACTCGGCGTCCAGCCGCGCACGTAGTTCCCCGCCGCGTCGAACTCGATCACCGACGCGGCCGATTTGCAGCACCGATGTGTGACCGGCTTGCTCTCCTTGGCATTCCATTCGTCCGGCAGGAGCGTCGCCGGGCGGTGAACGATCCAGACGTGGCCGTTACTCGGGTTGACGGCGATCCCGGCGACTTGGCCAAGCACGAGCTGCACGCCGTTCTCCTCGGCCAGCGGCCTCGGCCAGTTGGGGTCGGCCCGGAATGCGGGAAGCTCGCCGCCGCCCGGCGGCGTCTGGGCACAGGCGGCGAGAAAAAGGACAGCCGATGCGATGCGGACATGGACGTTCATGCGCCTCCTCCCAGAGTGATCCTCATTATAGGCACGTCGCTTGCATCGCCCGGCCATGGCTCGGCTCCTGACTTTGCTGCTTTGCGGCCTGGCCGCCGCATCGATCGACGCTCGCGCCGCGAACGACGACGACGGCTTCGTCTGGATCGACGCCAACACCCGAATCAAGGTGCTCAAGCCGGTCAGCGCCGCCGCGGGCGAAAGCAAGGCCCCCGAAGAAGCGAAAAAAGAGAAGAAAGCAGAAAAGCGCAAGAAGTAGGCTAGCATCGCGGCGGCATGAAGGTCACCGCCGTCGATACCTGCGTCCTGACCGTCCCCACGCCGAAGCCGATGGCGCTGCAGTATCCGCAGCACAGGCTCGTCGTCGCCCAGATCAGCACCGACCAGGGGGTCCGCGGCCTCGGCTACAGCCTGGTGTTCGGCGGCGGCGGCGCCGAGGCCGTGCATGCCTACCTGGAAGCGCGGCTCAAGCCCGCGCTCATCGGCGAGGACCCGCTCTACGTCGAATACCTGTGGGAAAAGATGTTCCGCGTGGACATGGGGATGAAAAAGCAGGGCGTGGCGGCGTACGCGCTCGCGGCGCTCGACATCGGCCTCTGGGACATCGTCGGCAAGGCGCTCGGCAAGCCGCTCTACAAGGTATGGGGCGCGATGCGCCACCGCATCCCGTGCTACGGCAGCGGCGGCTGGGCGAAGTACAGCGTCGACGACCTGGTGCGCGAAGCCGAGAAGTTCGCGGGCTTCGGCTGCAAGTACTACAAGATGAAGATCCACGACCCCGATCCGAAAGTGAATCGCGTGCGGGTCGAGGCGGTGAAGCGCGCGCTCGGGCCGAACGTGCGCCTCATGGTCGACGTCAACCAGCGCCTCGACGTGCTCGGCAACGTACGCCAGGCCGCCGAGTTGGAGCACCTCGACCTCGTCTGGTACGAGGAGCCGGTATTGGCGGACGACATCGCCTCCTGCGCCGAGGTGTCGCAGAGAATCCGCATTCCGGTCGCGACCGGAGAGAACAACTTCACCCGCTTTGAATTCCGCGACTTGCTCGAGCGCAGGGCGGCGAGGTACCTCATGCCCGACGTGTGCCGCGCCAACGGCTTCAGCGAAACGCTGAAGATCGGCCATCTCGCCGCCGCGCACGGCGCGCTGGTGTCGCCGCACGTGGTGCACGAGATCTCGCTGCACGTCGTGGGCGCGCTGGCCAACGGTTTCCTGGTCGAGTTCATGGAATGGGCGCCGTCCGATCTCTTCGAGGAGCAGCCCGAGTGCAAGGGCGGGCGCTTCCGCATCCCGGACCGGCCCGGCCACGGCATGTCGCTCGCGCGCGGCGCGATCGACAAGTACCGACGCTAGCGGCCCGCCGCGCTGCGCGCCGCCTTGCCCTCGTTGGCGCTGCCGCCGGCAGCCGACTGCGCCGCCCTGCCTTCGTTCGCGGCCCGGTCGGTCGCCGCACGATCGCAAGCGGCCAGGACGGCAAGCGCAAAGGCCAGTATCCAGAACGGTCTCATGGCATGCCGCTTGCAGCAATTTCGGGGCCATGCGCGCCATCGTGGCCTTCATCTGCATCGGACTGGCTTTGCCGGCCGTTGCGCAACAGCGTGCGCCCGACATCGATCCGAACACGAAGATCCAGGGCGGAGCCGACGTGCGCGGTAGCAGCGCCGCCGCCGGCACCGGCGCGGGAGCCGGCGCTCAGTCGGACGGAAAAAAGGAAAACGAGCCGTCCGACAAGAACGCGCCTGAAAAAGACAAGCCGACAAGCGAGCGCAAGCCTGAAGAAGCGGCGAAGGACGAGCCCCCGAGACCGCGGCAGTTTTGACACAAGCTTACGCCGCGCGCGAGAGACGTTCCGTAGCATCTCTCCCGATGCCGTTCGCGCTTTATTACGCCAGCTCGCCGCCGCCCAAGAGCCTCGATCGCGAGACGCTGCAACGCCTCGTTCCCGTCCACTTCAGCACCGAGCAGGATGCCTGCCACGCCGCAGCGCTCGTGCTGCGCGGCGGCCAGCATGTCTGGCTGATCGAGGGGCCGGACGTGCGCATGACCGCAGCGGAGATCGCGGAGAAGTGCCGGCCCACGCTGGAAATGTTCAAGCGGACCCGCAGGCCTGACGGAGAAAAGCGCTAGAGCGTCACGCGCACTTCAGCCGAGGCTCGTAACCGCTCGCGCGCGCCGCCATCACGCACTCGTAGTACAGCTTATAGCTCTCGGCCGATTCCTTCACCGTCCCGTCGGACCGCGTGTGCCGCCATTTCCACCGGAACGAGTTCTTGTGCTTGACGTGGTGAATATCGCAGTTCTTCATCGGTCTCTTATATACGCCTCGAGCCTCGCCAGGGCCTTAATCGCAGGCAGCGGAAACGCGACGTCGGCCTAGCCAGACAGAAAGATGCGCTCATTTCGCCACTTGCGTGAGCGCGGCGATCGCGAGCCCCGCGAGCCCGCCCACCAGCGTGCCGTTGATCCGGATGTACTGCAGGTCGGGGCCGATGTGGCGCTCGAGCTCTTCCACCAGCTTCTCTTCCTGCCAGCCGTTGATCTGATCCTCGACGAAGCGCCCGATCTTCGCGCGGTGCTCTTCGACCAGCGGCGGGATCGCGGTGAGGATCTGCTCGTCGATCCACTGCCGGATCTCGCGGTCGGCCTCGAGCCGCGCGCCGAACGCGCGCACCATCGCGGCGATGCGCCCGTGCGCGACGGACTGTCCTGCCCCCAGGTCTGCGCTCAACCAGGCGCGAAAGTCCTGCCACAGGCTACCGATGTAGCTTCCCAGCGCGGGGCTCTCCAGCAGCTCGTCGCGGATCGCGGCCACACGCTTGCGCAGCGACTCGTCGGTCTTCAGCCGGCCGATGAATTCCGCGACGAAGTCGTCGAAGCGCCTGCGCAGCTCGTGGTCGCCGTCCTGCCTGACCTCGTGCACCTTGGCGATCGCGAGCTCGGCGATCTTGAGCGCGGCGCGCTCGTCGAGGTCGAGCTGCAGCCAGTCGCTGATGCGCTTCAGGAGCGGCGCGCTCTTCGCCACCTCGACGGCGATGAAGCGCCGCGTCTCTTCCTTCGCCAGCAGGTCGTCGAGGCCCCGGAGCGCGGCGTCGAGCAGCGCGTGGTGGCGCTTGTTCTCGGTCAGCACGTCGAGCACCTGGGCCGCCGCAGCGGCGAAGTCCACGTTCTTCGACATGCCGATGATGCTCTGGTGCAGGAAGCGGCGCACCCGCTCGTCGTCGACGGCGCTGAGCGCATACGCGACGAAGCGCGTCGCATAGCCTGCGACCGTGTCCACGTTGTCGGGCTTGAGGAGCCACTGGCAGAGCGTGTGCGCCGGGCGAAACTCGGCGATGCGCTGCACCACCGCGGCCGAGGACAGGAAGTTCTGCTCGATGAAGTCCGACAGCCCGCGGGCGATGCGATCCTTGTTGCGCGGGATGATCGCGGTGTGCGGGATGGGCAGGTTGAGCGGCCGGCGGAACAGCGCCACCACCGCGAACCAGTCGGCGAGCGCGCCGACCATCGCCGCCTCGCTGAAGGCGGCCAGGTAGTACCAGTCGAATTTCTCCGAGACGACGTAGACCAGCGCGGCGAGCACCAGCAACCCGGTGGCGATCCATTTCATGCGCATGAGGACACTCTCCCTGCCGGAAAGGGTAAGCTCGTTCCGTGACTTTCACCAAGCTCGTGCTGTACACCGATCGCGATGGCCGCGCGAAATGGCGCGAGGAGGCGATCGCGCTGCCCGAGGGCACGCCGCAGGCGATGCTGTCCCGGGTGTTTCCTTCAGCGGGCTACCAGCTGCGCCACAGCCCGGTCGGCTTCCGCAGCCAATGGCACTGCACGCCGCAGCCGCAATGGGTGTTCATTCTCGCCGGCGAAATGGAGATCGGCCTGCAGGACGGAAGCTCGCGCGTGTTCAAGGCCGGAGAGCACTTCTTCTCCGCCGATACGCTGCCCGCGGGAGCGGCCTTCGACGCCAAGGTGCACGGCCACTGGAGCGCGCAGCGCGGCGCGAGCCCGCTCGTCACGCTGTTCGTCAAGGCGCCCTAGCATTCCAGTCTTGCATGACGTGCCTGCGCAATGACCGTTTGAGGCGGGCGCAGGGGAAGGCGCATAGTGCCTTCCATGATCTCGCTCTTGAAAAGATGGTGCAGCGCCTGGGCGGCGGCGCGCTCGCGGATGGAGCTACGCTCCCTCAGCGATCGCACGCTGAAGGACATCGGCCTCAGCCGAGGCGAGATCGACTCGCTGTTTCGCTAGAACAGGTCTCGACGCGTCACGCCGCCGCGGCCTCGCAAGCCGAGGATCAGCGAAACGATGAACGCGATCACGAACAACACCAGCAGCACCTGGGCGATGCCCGCGGCGCTGGATGCGATGCCGCCGAAGCCGAAGAACGCGGCGACGAGCGCGAGGATGAAGAAACCGATGGCCCAGCTCAGCATGACTGCCTCCGCAAGTTAACGGTGGCAGCTATGCAGCAATCTGCGTTCCCGTCCCGGGTAGTCTGATCGGGCTGTCGTCGACTTCGTCGGCGAGCTCCACCCGGTCCGCCGCTTCCTCCACTTCCTCGCCCGCTGCTTCTCCGTCCACCAGCGCCTTGCCGCCGCCGGAACGCACGCCGAGGATCTGCTGCTCTTCTTTGCTGATGGGGTTGAGGGGGCCGAGCCAGCTGAGGAAGGGAGCGAGAAGCTGGGCGCGCCCGGCGGCGCCCGTGCCGACGAAGGTGCTGCCGCTCTGGCTGCGCGAAACGCGATCGGGAATCAGGGAGATGAGGCGTAGTACGGCTGTTTTTTCCATTTCTGGCTCCTCTTGGTGTTCCTAACCTGGCGCAAGCGTAGCCACCGCGCGCCCGTCTGCCTAGCGTCATTTGTCGCAACCACAAGAATTGAAACGCTACGCGCTGTCGTCGGACAACGTCGGTAATTTTCCCGGCATCAGGCGCCGCGCGGACTTTTCGCCGGCGAAAAGTACGGCCGGATAAGGCCCGAGCAGCTCGACCGTGGAATCCGACACACGCAGCGAGGCGCCCTCGGGCAGCCCGAGGACCGGCAGCTTCGGATTTACGCGCGCGAACTCCGCGAGGCGCTCGTCGCGCGTCTCGCCGTGGTGGCCGGGCAGCGCGACGCTGAGGTAGTGCGGGTTGATCTGGAACCCGACCAGCCCGAGCGCGTCGAGCGAGCCCGGGTCCACGATCGGCATGTCGTTGGTGGTCTTGATCGTCGGGCACGCCAGGTTCGCCCCCGCGCTCCAGCCGAGATAGCGCGTGCCGGCTTTGACCCTTTCCTGGATGACCGGAAGGAAGCCCCGCCGCCGGCACTCCCGGAGGAGCTGGAAAGTATTCCCGCCGCCGACGACGATGAGCTCGGCGCGCATGAGATCGTCGACGGAATCGACGAGCTCGACGCGCAAGTCCGCTGCTGCGAGCGCCTTGCCTACGCTGGAACAGTATTCCTCCCACGGCAGTGAAACCGCCGCATAAGGGACGAAGTGCGCCGCGCGGATCCCGCCCGCGAAAGCCCTGATGGCGGCAAGGTAGTCGGTCAGATAGCCCGCCGGCGTGCGCGAGCTGCTTAGGAGAAGGAGCTCCATCCCGACGGTGCTCACATTCGGGAGCGTATCTTGCTCCGAGCATTCGCCATGACCGCATTTCGACTATTCGTTGTCGGATTTGCCTTGGCTCTCGCGGGCGCCGCGCTCGGCCAAAGCGGCGAGCGTGGGTCGATTCCGCCCGGACAGAGCCGGGACGGCGCAGCGCCGAGCGACGGCGCGATCAAGGGCGGCACGATCCTGCCGGGCGAGACCGGCGGGATGCCCGGCAAGCGCTGCGAGGAGCTCTCGGGGACGCTGCGCGAGGAATGCCTCAAGCAGGAACGCGAAGCCGCCTCCGGCGAGACGCAGCGGCCCGGCGAGCGCCCTAGCGCGCTCCCGCGGGAGCGGGACCCGCGGCGCCCCTGATCATCTCGGACAGCCAGCTCACCAGCAATTCGATGTAGGCGCGCTCCCACGGCTCCTGCGAGAGCGCGTGATCCGCGCCCTCGATCACCCGGTACGTGAGCGAGTGCGCGTTGGCGAGCGCCGCGATGTAGTTGGCGACCACGGCATGCGGAACCACTTCGTCGCGCGCGGACTCGACCACCAGCGCATCGCCGAGGAACTGGGCGCAAGCCCCGAGCGCGCGATTCTGCTCGGCGCGCAGCGAGCGCCGGCGGTAGGCGGCGAATTCGCGGTCGACGCGCAACTTGCGCTTGGGCATCTCCCAGTGGTCGTCGGTGTAGAGCGCCGGCGCCCGCAGCGCGATCAGGTGCACCGGCCGCATATACGTCAGCAGCGCCCCCAGATACGCGCCGTAGCTCGAGCCGACGAGCGCGATGCAGGACTTCTGCACCCGCTGCCGGCCGGCGAGGACGTCGTAGGCGGCCATCACGTCGCGCATGTTGTCCTCGCGCGTGAGGGTCTCGCGCTGCGCCTCGGACTGTCCGTGCCCGCGCAGGTCGAAGGTCAGGCAGACGCAACCGAGCGCCGCCGCGAGGGCGTGCGCCTCGTCGAGGTAGCCGGCCGGGGTGCCGTTCCAGCCGTGCACCAGGAGCACCCCCGGCACCTCGTCCCTGCGCACGGTCGGCGCGACCAGGGTGCCTTCGATGCGCTGGCGGTCGACCGCGATGTCGACCGTTTCAGCGCGCACCCACGGCGGGGATGACGAGCCCATTTGCTTGTGTGCAGCAAGGGGCGAGCCGGAACGGCGCTTGCTAGTTCCAATGCGCCATTCCAAACGGAGGATTGCCATGATCCGATTTACCCCTGTCGCTCTCGTCGCCGTCGCCGCCGCCTTGGGCGCTTGCGGTACCCCGCCCCAATCGGCGCAACCCAATATCGTCACCAACGTCCACCCCTACAAGGCCGGTAACGGGGTCGTGCAGTCGGTGTTAGCCGTGCCGGTCCTGCCCGGCGCGGGCAGCTCGGCCCAGGGGCTGCAGCGCCTCGAGATCAAGATGGACAACGGAGCGGTTCAGTACGTCGACACTCCAAGCCGCGAGTTCAGCCGCGGCACGCGCGTCAGCCTCAGCGAGGACCACGTCATCCGGCGGATGTAGAAATTCGGGGACGGAGCCCTAATTCCGATAGCTCCGCGTTGCCGGAATTAGGGCTCCGTCCCCGAATTTACGGGCGGCACCAGTCCCGGATCAGGGACTCGTAGATGGCCACCGACTGGCGGATGCGTTCCTGGCTCACGTATTCGTCGGTCTGGTGCGCCATCGCGGCCTCGCCCGGCCCGAGCACCACCGTCGGCGCACCGGCGTAGACCTTCAGCAGGTTCGCCGCGTCGGTCATGTACGGCGCAGTGCGCGCCGCGGGCGTCTCGCTCAGGTACGGCTTGCAGAGCTCGAACACGCGCTGGATCCATTCCTGCTCCGGCGCGGTCCACACGGGCTTCAGGTTCGAAAACACCTCAAGCTCGGCCTCGGGAATCGAAGCCCGTATCTTTCTCAGCAACGCTTCGTGATCCATGCCGGGCACGGTGCGGATATCGACGCCGATACTCGCGGCGTCGGGCACCGCGTTGACCGTGTTGCCGCCTTCGATCGTGCCGACGTTCAGCGTCGGCTTTCCCATCACCGGATGTTCCGGCGTCGCGAAGTCGAATCCCTCCAGGCTTGCGAGCGCCTTGCCCGCCTTGTAGATCGCATTCACGCCGAGCTCGGGCATGGAGCCGTGCGCCGACACCCCTTTGAACCGCGCGTGGAACTTGACCGAGCCCTTGTGGCCGACGAGCGGATAGTTCGACGTCGGCTCGCCCACGATCATGGCGCCGGCCTTGCCCAGGAGCTGCGTGCGCGCAAGCTGAGCGGAGCCCACGCAACCGCCTTCTTCCGCGGCAGTCAGCACGATGACTACTCCCGGGGTGCCCGAGAGCTTTCCTGAAAATGTTCTCGAAGCCAGGAGTATCGCGGCGACTCCCGCCTTCATGTCGGAGGCGCCGCGGCCGAAGAGGCGATCGCCGTCGGTGTCGCCGTTGAAGGGGTCCCGGGTCCACGCCCGCGCGCCGAGCGGCACGACGTCGAGGTGCCCGGTCAGGCAGAGCGGCGCCTTGCGGTCGCTTCCGCCCGCCCGCGCGATCACGCTCGTGCGGCTGTCGGCGTACTCGTGGTAGTCGACCTTGAAACCCCATTCCTGCAGCATCGCGCCGGCATACCGCGCGCAGTCGCGCTCGCGCCCCGGCGGGTTGACCGTGTCGAAGCGAAGCAGCGCCTTGGTCAGGGAAACCGCGTCCTGGGTCGTCATGCAAACGATGATAGACGGTTCAGCGGTAAGCTAGGCAATCTCAATCAACGGAGGGTTCATGGCCAAAGCCTACTGGGTAGTCTGCTATCGCGCGATCAAGAATCAGGACAAGCTCGCCGCCTACGCGAAGCTCGCCGGGCCGGCGATCCAGGCCGCCGGCGGCCGCTTCCTCGTGCGCGGCACGCCGTCGAAGACCTACGAAGGCGGACTGAACCAGCGCACCGTCGTCACCGAGTTCGAGAGCCTCGCGAAGGCGATCGCCGCGCACGACAGCCCGGGCTATCAGGAAGCGCTGCGCGCGCTCGGCGACGCGGCCGATCGCGACCTGCGCATCGTCGAAGGCGTTTCCTGAGCATGGCCGAGCCTCGCATGGTCGACCCGCACGACCCGGTGATGACCGGGGAGAACTCGTTCGTGCGGCTTTCCAACGACGGCGGCACCACGATCCCCGAGCGCGTCAGCCACTGGCGCGTGCTGTGGTCGCCGGCGGGACAGGGCCACGCCCTCTTCATCGAGAGCTCTCTGCTGAAGAACCGGATCTATGCGGACAACGCCGGCGTCGCGCGCTACCTCCAGCGCACGATCGAAGTGCTGCTGCACAAGCCGTTCGCCGACGAGTCGCTGCCGATCGTGGACGCAAGGTTCGAGCGCAGCGGCAATTCGCTCAGCACCGTCGAAGAGCGCGTGGTGTCGTCCAAGGACGAGATCATCCTCACGTGGTGGGATTTCATGGCGCCCTTCGTGCTCACCATGCCGCCGGGGATGATGAACCGCCCGCTCGGCGTCTACAGCACCTTCATCCCCGCGCGCGGCGCGCAGCTCTCGGTCAACGGCCAGGCCGCCCCGGGCAAGGTGTTTCCGCAGGAGCGCGGCGGCCGGCAGTCCTCGAGTTGCGTGCTGGCTTGGTCGGAAACCTGGACCCGGCCCAAGGGCTGACATTCTTGGTCAGCCCCTGACCCGCCGCGGCACGAGGGGTATCCCCGAATGTGCACTTTGTCGCTTTTTCGGCCAGTATTAAGGTTGGGAGCAGCGGCCGGCGGTTGGCATGCCGCTTGCAGCCAGCTGCGGGCTACAAAGAAAAAAGTCGGAAGGCAGGGCTTCCATGGGGAACCGCAACAGCAGCAGGCAGGCGGGGTTCACGCTGATCGAAGTGATGGTGGTGACCGCGGTCATCGGCATTCTCGCGTCCATTCTCATGCCGCAGGTGCGCAGCTACACGGCGCGCACCAAGATCTCGGAAGCAGTTCTCGCGCTCACGAACTGCCGCAATATCATCCACGAGGTCTATCTTTCGGGCTCGGACATTCCCGGCGCGGACAACTGGGGCTGCGAGGTCGAGAGGCCGTCGCGCTTCGTGGAGCGCATCAGGACCACCGATGAAGGCGTCATCCGGCTCACGCTCGGCAACGAGATCGGCGACCTGCGCCTCGCCATCCACGACATCACGCTCGCGCCGCTCAACGGCTCCGGCCAGATCATGCGCGAAGAAGACCTCGGCACGCCGGTCAGAAGGTGGCGCTGCGGGGCTACGGTGGATGGCACCGACGTCAAGGCGGAGTTCCTTCCCTCCACCTGCCGGGGCTAAAGCCTCGCGCGCAGGCTGACGATGGCGGTTCTTCGCATCGCCAAGATGGGCAATCCCATCCTGCTGCAGAAGGCCGCGCAAGTCGTCGATCCCACCGCGCCCGAGATCCGGCGCCTCGCCGCCGACATGCAGGACACGATCGAGGACATCGGCGCGAGCGGCCTCGCCGCGCCGCAGGTGTTCGTGGGCAAGCGCGTCGTGGTCTACCGCATCATCGCGGCGCGCATCCCGCCCGGCTCGGGGCTCCAGCCGCGTCCCTGGACGGTGATGGTGAACCCGGTGATCACGCCCAAGAGCGACGCGAAGACGCCGGTATGGGAGCGCTGTCTCTCCGTGCCGGGACTGCACGGCAAGGTGCCCCGCCACATGCACGTCCAGATCACTTACGAAGACCTCGACGGCCGGGCGCACAGCCACGAGGCCGCCAGCTCATGGGCCGCGCTGCTGCAGCACGAGTGCGACCACCTCGACGGCATCGTGTATCCGATGCGCATGACCGACCTTTCGCTGCTCGCCTACAACGACGAGCCAGGTCCCCTGGCCAGAGAAATTTCCAAGGGCGAAAAGAACATCGATCCGCTGTTCATCGACCTGGTCGAGCGCTGGCCGGGACGCGCTCGCTGGTTCCAGAAAATGGGGACAGACCCCATTTCCTGATTTATTGCTTCGGGATGTTGGCGTCCCGCACCACGCGGGTCCATTTCTCGGTCTCGGCGCGGATGAAGGCAGCGAACTCCTCCGGCGTGGTGGGCGAAGCGTCGATGGTGCTTTCGGCCAGCCGCGCTTTCATCTCCGGCAGGTTCAGCGTCTTCAGCAGCGTTGCGTGCAGCTTGGCGAGGATGGGTTTCGGCACCGACGACTGCGCGCACACGCCGTACCACACGGTGACCTCGAACCCGGGGAAGCCGGACTCGGCGACGGTCGGCACGTCCGGAAGCTGCGGGCTGCGCGAGAGCGTGCTCACCGCGAGTGCGCGCGTCTTCCCGCCCTTGATGGCGGCGAGCTGCTCCGGCAGGTTGCCGAACATGCCCGTGACCTGCCCGCCCATCACGTCGGCCAGCGCGGGCGCGCCGCCCTTGTACGGCACATGGGTCATGTCGAGCCCGGTGGTCAGCTTGAAAAGCTCCATGGTCATTTGCGGCGAGGTGCCGTAGCCAGGCGAGGCGTAGTTGTACTTCCCCGGGCTGGCTCTTACGTAGTCGATGAACTCCTTGAGCGTGCGCGCCGGCACCGAGGGGTGCACCACCAGCACGTTGGGTGTCTTGCCGATGAGCGAGATCGGCGCGAAATCCCGGACGTGGTCGTACGGCAGCTTGTTGTACAGCGCCGGGCTGACGCCGTGCGAGGCAACCTGGCAGGTGAGCAGCGTATAGCCGTCGCCAGCGGCTTTCGCCGCAACGTCCGCACCCACCGTGCCGCCGGCGCCGGCGCGGTTCTCGACCACGATCGGCTGGCCGAGGAACTCGCTCCATTTCGCGCCGACGATGCGCGTCACGATGTCGACCCCGCCTCCGGGCGGGAACGGCACGATCTGCTTGATCGGCCGGCTCGGATAATCCGTTTCTTGAGCAACGGCTGCGGCAACCAGGACCAGCTGTGCGACGAGCAGCAGGACTTTCATGGTTCCCCCTCCGGAGACGACCTGCCTGCCATAGTACGCCGGCGGGCGCCTGGCGGATAATGGGCGCCTCCCCGGAGGGTCCTATGGCAAACCGCGAGCAGCGCAGCAATCGAGAGAAAAAGAAACCCAAGCAGCCCAACAAGCCGTCGCCTACGCCCGGGGCGCCGCAACCCTGGAAGAAATAACGCACGAGCGCTCGGGCCACCGCGGCGCGTTCGTCTGGATGCGCGACGGCGAGCGCCTCGCGGCGATGAGCTACACGGTTGCCGGCACC
>DATBSZ010000129.1:0-5337 GCA_036559525.1 Burkholderiales bacterium | reverse complement strand
CCAGGTGGAGCTCAACCTCGACGCGCTGCGGCGCATCGGCGTGCAGCCGGATCTCGCAGAGCGCAGTGTGCGCTTCGTGCCGGGCCCGGACGCCGAGCGGGCGATCGACGAGCTGGTCGGCGACGTTGCGTTCGTGCACATACATCCCGCATCGCGCTGGCGCTTCAAGTGCTGGCCCGCGCAACGCAACGCCGAGCTGATCGACCGCCTCGCCGCCGACGGGCACAACGTGGTGCTCACCTCGGCCCCCGACGAGGTCGGCTTCATCGACGAGATCCTGAAAAATACTGCGGCCCAGCCGGTCAGCCTCGCCGGAAAGCTGTCGATCAAGGAGCTCGGCGCGCTCACCGCCAGGGCGAGGCTGTTCGTCGGCGTTGACTCGATGCCGATGCACCTCGCCGCGGCGATGGGAACGCCGACCGTGGCGCTGTTCGGACCGAGCGGCGAGAACGAGTGGGGCCCGTGGAACGTCGAGCGGCGCGTGGTGACGACGACGCATACCTGCCGGCCGTGCGGCTACGACGGCTGCGGCGGCGGCAAGCTCTCCGAGTGCCTCACGTTCCTGCCGGTCGAGCCCGTCCACGCCGCGGCGCGTGAGCTACTCAAGAAGTGAGAGTTGCCATAGTGCGGCAACGCTATAACCCCTACGGCGGGGCCGAGCGCTTCGTCGCCAGGGCGCTGCCGGCGCTCGAGCGCGCCGGAATGGAGATGACGTTGATTTCCAGAAGCGAGCAGGGGTGGGGTGCGCGCCGCTCCCTGCGCGTCGACCCCTTCCATGCCGGCAACCTGTGGCGCGACTGGTCGTTCGCGCGCGGGGCGCGCAAGGCCTGGCGCCGCGAGCACTTCGACGTCGTGCAGTCGCACGAGCGCATTCCCGGCTGCGACGTCTACCGCGCCGGCGATGGCGTGCACCGCCGCTGGCTCGAGCTGCGGCGCGCGGCGGCGACGCCGCTCGAGCGCCTGCGCATCGCGCTCAACCCGTACCATGCCTACGTGTGCAAGGCGGAAAAGCGGATGCTCGAGCATCCGCGCCTGCGCGCGGTGATCTGCAACTCGAAGATGGTGCGAGAGGAGATCCGGCGCGGCTTCCGCATCGCGCCCGACAAGCTGCACGTGATCTACAACGGCATCGATGTCGAGCAATTCCACCCGAAGCAGCGCGAGCGCCTGCGCGGCGCGGCGCGCGCCGAGATCGGCTGCAGCGCGCGCGACACCGTGTTCGCCTTCGTCGGCTCCGGGTTCTCGCGCAAGGGGCTGGACGCGGCAATCGCGGCAGTCTCCAGGGGGCCCTATTGGCTGCTGGTGGTGGGCCGGGACAAATACAGCGGCCGAGTTCCGGAGCGAGTGCGCTTTTTGGGCGGCCTCGAGGACGTGCGCCCCTACTACGCCGCCGCGGACTGCTTTCTCCTGCCGACCCGCTACGATCCGTTTCCCAATACCGTTCTGGAAGCGATGGCGATGGGATTGCCGGCGATCGTGAGCTCGCGCTGCGGCGCGGCCGAGGTGATCGAGCCAGGGGTGAACGGCTGGATCTGCCAGCCGGACGACGTGCAGGGCATCGCCCGGCTGATGCAGGAAGCCGACCGCGCCAACGGCGATGGCCGCATGGGAAAGGCCGCGCGCGCCACGGCAGAACGCTTCGGGATCGATGCCATGGCGCGGCAACTGGTCGATTTGTATGCTTCTCTAAAAAAGCTTGGATAACACCAAAGAACTCTACTTCCGGCTGCTCGCCTACGTGCGGCCGTACGCGAAGGTGTTCGCGATCGCGGTGCTCGGCATGGTGCTGGCGGCGGCGACGGAGCCGCTGTTCCCGGCGCTGATCAAGCCGCTGCTCGATCAGGGCTTCACGCCGAGCAGCGAGCGTACCTGGCCGCCCGTCGCCTTCGCCGCCGCCATCATCGCCATCTTCGTGGTGCGGGGGATCCTGACCTTCAGCTCGAGCTACTGCCTCACCTGGGTGGCGCAAAAAGTAGTGCTCGACCTGCGCAGCGCGATGTTCAGCCGGCTGGTGCGCTTCCCGGCGAGGTATTTCAGCGACAACAGCTCCGGCAAGGTCCTCTCCAGGGTCGCCTACGACGTCACTGGCGTGACCGATGCGGCCACCGGCGTGCTGACGGTCCTGATCAAGGACTCCATCGTGATCGTGCTGCTGCTCGGCTACCTGTTCTACCTGAACTGGAAGCTCACCCTGATCGCGCTGGTGGTGGGGCCGCCGATCGCGTTCACCGTGCGGGTGATCTCGAAGCGCCTGCGCCGCGTCTCGCGCGAGGCGCTGCTCGCCCAGGGCGACCTGGTGCACGTGCTGCAGGAGACCATCGACTGCCACAAGGTCGTCAAGGTGTTCGGCGGCCAGGACTACGAGACCCGGCGCTTCCGCAAGAGCGCGCAGGTGCTGCGCGGCAATTTGATGCGCATCAATGTCTCGGCCGCGCTGACCACCCCGATTACCCACACGCTTGCCGCTTTCGCCATCGCCATCATCATCTACATCGCGCTGCAGGATTCGCTCGCGGGCCGCACGACGGTCGGCGAGTTCGCCTCCTTCCTCACCGCGATGCTGATGCTGCTCGCGCCCCTCAAGCACCTGAGCGAGATCAACAATTCGCTGCAGCGCGGCCTCGCCTCGGCGGAGAGCGTGTTCGGCATGATCGATGCGCCGGTGGAGGAGGACGGCGGTACGGTCGCCATTGGCCGCTCGCGCGGCGAGATCGTCCTGGAAAGAGTCTCGCTGACCTATCCGGAGCGCACGGAACCCGCGTTGGCGGACATCGACCTGCACGTGCGTCCCGGCGAGACCGTGGCGCTGGTCGGCGGCTCGGGCGGCGGCAAGACCACTCTCGCCAATCTGCTGCCGCGCTTCTACGCGCCGACTTCGGGGCGCATCCTGCTCGACGGCCACGACCTGCAAAGCCTCACTCTGGACAGCCTGCGCGCCAACATCGCGCTGGTCAGCCAGGAGATCGTCCTGTTCAACGACTCGATCTTCGCCAACATCGCCTACGGCGGCATGGGCGGCGCCGCCGAGCAGGACGTGATCGCCGCCGCGCAGGCGGCGCACGCGATGGACTTCATCCGCGAGACGCCCGATGGCCTGAACACGCCGATCGGCGAGAACGGCCTGCGTCTCTCCGGCGGCCAGCGCCAGCGGCTCGCCATTGCGCGCGCGATCCTCAAGAACGCCCCGGTGCTGATCCTCGACGAGGCGACCTCCGCGCTCGACTCCGAATCCGAGCGCCAGGTGCAGGCGGCGCTCGAGACGCTGATGCGCGGGCGCACCACCCTCGTCATCGCGCACCGGCTCTCCACCATCGAGCGCGCCGACCGCATCGTGGTACTCGAGCGCGGCCGCATCGTCGAGACCGGCAGGCACGCCGAGCTGCTGGCGCAGGACGGCATCTACGCCAGGCTCTACCGGATGCAGTACGCCGCCGAGATGAAGGCGGCGTGAAGCCGCTTCGCCTGGTCCACACCGAGGCCTCGCTCGGGTGGGGCGGCCAGGAAATCCGCATCCTCTCGGAGTCGCAGGGGCTGATCGGCCGCGGCCACGAGGTCACGCTCCTTTGCCCGCCGGAAGCTCGTATCCACGCCGAGGCGCCGCGCTGGAAGGTTCCGGCGGTCGCGCTGCCGATCGGGCGCAAGCGCCCGCTCGGCGTCAAGGCGCTTTACGGGTGGCTGAAGCGCAACCCCTGCGACGTCGTGTGCACGCACAGCTCGACCGATGCCTGGCTCGTCGCCTTTGCGCTGCTCGCTCTCGGTCGTCCGGTTCCCATGGTGCGCACGCGCCACATCTCGGCCCCCGTGGCCACCAACGCGCCCACGCGCTGGCTCTACACCCGCGCCACGGCGCGCATCGTTACGACGGGCGAGGTGCTCAAGAAGGAGCTCGTCGAGCGAAACGGCTTCCCGGCGGCGCGCATCGACTCGATTCCGACCGGCGTGGATGCCAGCCGCTACCGCCCCGGCGACCGCACCGCGGCGCGCGCAGCGCTCAAGCTGCCGCAGGACCGGACGATCGTCGGCATCGTCGCCACGCTGCGCGACTGGAAGGGCCACGAATACCTGATCGAGGCGCTCGCCGGCCTGCCCGGGAATGTGCTCCTCGTCATCGTCGGCGACGGGCCGCGGCGAGAGCTGTTGGAAAAATATGTCGACTCTCTGAAAGTCCGGCCCAGAACTATCTTTGCCGGCGACCAAGCCGACGTCGTTCCCTGGCTGCAGGCGTTCGACGCCTTCTCGCTCCCTTCGTTTGCCAACGAAGGCGTTCCCCAGGCGCTGATCCAGGCGATGCTCGCCGGCCTGCCCTGCGTCGCCACGCACGCGGGCAGCATGGCCGAGCTTGCCCGCGACGGCGACACCGCGCTGGTCGTGCCGCCGAAAGATTCGGCCGCGCTGCGCGCGGCGCTGCAGAAGCTGCTGGCGGACGAATCCCTGAGGAAGCGGCTGGGAGAATCGGCGCGCAGGCACTGCGCGGCGAATTTCTCCTACGAGCGCATGCTCGAACGGATGGAGGCCATCTACGCTCAGGTCCGGCGGTAGTCGTCGGCGAAGCGCTCGATGTCGTCCTCGCCGAGATAGTCGCCGGACTGCACTTCGATCACGAACAGCGGCTCGGTGCCGGGGTTCTCCAGCCGGTGCTTGGTTCCGGTGGGAATGTAGGTGGACTGGTTGGCTGCGAGCCGCAGCTCTTCGTCGCCGCGGGTGACCTTGGCTTCGCCGGACACGACCACCCAGTGCTCGGCGCGCTTGCGGTGGAGCTGCAGCGAGAGCCGCGCCCCCGGCTTGATCATCAGGCGCTTCACCTGGAAGCGCTCGCCGTTGTCGATCGACTCGTAGTAGCCCCACGGGCGGTAGACGCGGCGGTGGATGGCGTGCTCGGTGCGCCGGGAGCGCTTGAGCTGCTCGACCGCGAGCTTCACGTCGTCGGCGTGCTCCTTGGTCGAGACGAGGAGCGCGTCGCTCGTCTCGATCACCACCAGATTTTCGATGCCCACCGCGGCGATCAGGCGGCCCTCGCTACGCAGGTACGAGCCGTGGCTGTCGCGCGCCATGACGTCGCCGTGGGAGACGTTGCCGAGCGCGTCCTTCGCGCCGAGCGCCCACAGGGCGTTCCACGAGCCGACGTCGCTCCAGCCGAAGCGCGCCGGTACCACCACGGCGTCGTGCGTCTTCTCCATCACCGCGCGGTCGATCGAGTCGTCGGGAACCGCGAGGAACGCCGCGCGCTCCGGGCGCACGAAATCGGCGTCGCGCTGCGCGCCCGCCATCGCCTTGGTGACGGCCGCGACGATATCGGGCCGGTGGCGCCCGAGCTCGGCGAGGTAGCGATCGGCGCGG
>DATBSZ010000128.1:0-4236 GCA_036559525.1 Burkholderiales bacterium | reverse complement strand
CCACGCGGCCGGCAGGTGCTCGGCGTATCGCCCCACGGAGTCGCGACTGACGCCGCGCGCCGGCGCGAACGACGAGTTGCTCTCCCATTCGCGCCCTTCCTGGTCGCGCAGGCTTTCGATCGCGCCCGGCGCCGCGGCCGGGATTCGCCATCGGCCGGCGAGCGCGTCGAGCCAGGCTCGCGGGCGCGCGACCAGCTCCTCGTAGCGCACCGCCTCGAAGCCGGGCCGTCCGGAAAACTCGAGCGCGAACGCGACGCTCTTGCGCCACTGACGCACGATGTGCAGCACCGACATCTCGCGGTTGGCATAGGCTGCGCCGCTGCCGAACTTGAGCGAGGTCAGGACATCGCGCACGTCGCGCAGCACCAGGACGACCGACACGCCCTCGGCCAGGAAGTACGGGATGAACTCCTCGCAGAATACTTCCTTGGCTCCCAGCAGGCGGCTCGCCTCTGCGCCCAGGATGACCGGCAGGCGGTCGCACAGCTTCCGATACACCTCGGCAAACGAGCCCTCGCCGATCTGCCCGGCGTGCTCCGCCAGGGCGGGCAGCTTCCAGCCGCTGTAGCCGCGCATGGCGGCAAAGGAGGCGGCCGTCGCCTCCGGCGTCAGGCAGTGCGAGCGCAGGAAAGCGTGAAACTCCTCCGGCCGGTAGCGCTCTTCGCGGAACAGGCTGCCGAGCGGGTAGCGTTCCTCGCCTGCGCCGCGCGCGCGCAGAAAGGCGCGCTTGGCGTCGTGGTAGAGAAATGGAAAAGGCTGCGGCCCGATGCACGCGCCGGGAAGCGCGTGCACCAGCTTCTCGACCAGCGTGGTGCCCGATCGCAGGAAGCCGGTGATGAAACAATAGTGCATTTCCCCTTAAGTGTAATCTGCGGCCTGTGAAGGTCCCGTTCAACCGGCCGCACATGACCGGGCGCGAGCTCGCCTACATCGAGCAGGCGCACCGCAACCATCGCCTCGCCGGCGACGGGCCGTTCACCGAGCGATGCAGCCGCTGGCTCGAGAAGCAGACCGGCGCGCGCAGGGCGCTGCTCACGCACTCGTGCACCGCCGCGCTCGACATGGCGGCGATCCTCGCCGGCATCGGCCCCGGCGACGAGGTGATCATGCCCTCGTACACCTTCGTCTCGACCGCCAACGCGTTCGTGCTGCGCGGCGGCGTGCCGGTGTTCGTCGACGTGCGGGCGGACACGCTCAACATCGACGAGACGCTGATCGAGGCCGCGGTCACGCCGCGCACCCGCGCGGTGGTCCCGGTGCACTACGCCGGCGTCGGCTGCGAGATGGAGCCGATCCTGGAGCTCGCGCAGCGCCGCCGCCTGCTGGTGATCGAGGACGCGGCCCAGGGGCTGATGACCTCCCACCGCGGCCGCAGCCTCGGCGCGATCGGCCAGCTCGGCGCGCTCAGCTTCCACGAGACCAAGAACGTGATCTCGGGAGAAGGCGGCGCACTGCTGGTCAACGACGCCTCCTTCATCGGGCGCGCGGAGATCGTGCGCGAAAAAGGCACCAACCGCTCGAGCTTCTTCCGCGGCGAAGTGGACAAGTACACCTGGGTGGACATCGGCTCGTCCTACCTGCCCGGCGAGATCATCGCCGCGTTTCTCTGGGCCCAGCTCGAGCAGGCCGAAGCGATCACCGCCCGGCGCATCGAGCTCTGGAACCGCTACCACGAGCGCCTCGAGGCCTGCGAGCGCGCCGGGCGCATCCGGCGACCGGTGATCCCGGCGGGCTGCCGCCACAACGCGCATCTCTATTACGTCCTGCTGCCGAGCCTCGAGCACCGCAACCGCCTCATCGAGCGCCTGCGCGCGCGCGAGATCCGCTCGGTGTTCCACTACGTGCCGCTGCACAGCTCGCCCGCCGGGCGCCGCTACGGCCGCACCGCGAGCGCGATGACCAACACCGATCGCGCGGGCGAGTGCCTGCTGCGGCTGCCGCTGTGGCTGGGGATGGATGCCGGGGTGGCCGACGCGATCGCGCAGGAGATCGACGCGCTATGAACCGGACGACGCTGGTCGCGATCGCCGCCACTTCCGCGGCGCTGCTCATGACCGAGCTCGCGCTGACCCGCATCTTCTCGGTGACGATGTTCTACCACTTCGCGTTCCTCGCGATCTCGATCGCGCTGTTCGGCCTCTCCGCGAGCGGCGTGTTCGTCTACCTCACGCGCCGCAGGCTCGCTGCGCGCAATACCGACGGGCTCCTCGCCATAGCGGCCATCGCCCATATGACCGCGACCGTGCTCGCGCTCGCCTGCCTGGTCCGCATCCCGGTCACGCTCACCTACTCGACCGAGAACCTGTGGCGCATGCTGGCCATCTACCTGCTGGCGGCGGCGCCGTTCTTTACCGGCGGCACGGTCCTTTCGCTCGCGTTCGCGCGGCTCACCGCGCGCATCAACGCGCTCTACGCCTCCGACCTGCTCGGGGCGGCGCTCGGCTGCCTCGCGCTGGTGCCGCTCATGAACCTGCTCGGGGCTCCGGGCGTGGTGCTGAGCGCCGCCACGCTCGCGGCAGTGGCTGCGGTGTGCTTCGCGCCCGCGCGCTGGAAGCGCTGGGCCGCGCGCGCGGCCTTCGTGGTGCTCGGCGTGCCTTTTACGATGCAGCTTGCCGGCCTGGGGCCGTTCGAGGTCGACGCCATCAAGGGGCGCGAGCGCGAGTCGCGGCTCCTCTTCAGCAAGTGGAACTCGTTCTCGCGCATCGGCGTCTACGACTACCCGCACCAGGACTGGTCGCTGAGCCCGAAGTTCAAGGGCCAGCCGGGGCCGTCGCTGTTCATGGACATCGATGCTTCCGCCTCGACCCCGATCCTCAAGGGGAGCGCGGACACCAGCTACCTGCGCCATGAGCTGACCGCGATCGGGTACCACCTGGTCGAGCGGCCGGGCGGATTCACCAGCTTGGTGATCGGCCCTGGCGGCGGGCGCGACGTGTTGTCCGCCCTGTCATTCGGCGCAAAGCACGTCGAGGGCATCGAGATCAACCCGATCATCGTGCGCGACGTCATGCTCGACCGCTTCCGCGCGTATTCCGGCAACCTCTACAGCGACCCCCGGGTCTCGGTCCACGTCGAGGACGGGCGCAGCTACGTGCGCCGCAGCGACAAGCGCTACGACCTGATCCAGGCATCGCTGGTCGATACCTGGGCCGCCACCTCGGCGGGCGCGTACACGCTGACCGAGAACTCGCTTTATACGACGGAGGCGTTCGGCGAATATCTCGACCATCTCACGAATGACGGACTGCTCTCGGTCACGCGCTGGGTGGTCGACGGGCTGCGCCTGGTGTCGCTCGCCCAGGCGGCCTGCGAGCGCCGCGGCCTGGACCCGGCCCGGCACATTGCGATCGTCCAGCACAAGACGGTGATGACCTTCATTCTCAAGCGCTCGCCGTTCTCGCCGGAGGAGGTGCGCCGGCTGCAGCGCGTGTCGGACGATCTCGGCTTCACCCTGCTCTACGCCCCCGGCGTGCCCGCGCCGGACGTGAAGGAACCGGAGGAAATGCTCCGCGCCGGCACCAGCCTCGCCGACTACCGCGGGCTGATCCTCGCTGCCGACCGCAGCCGCTTCCTCGACGCCTACCGCCACGACGTCAGCGCGACGACCGACGACCGGCCGTTCTTCTTCCACACCACGCGGCTGCGCGACCAGGTCCGGGTCGCGTTCGGGCGGCACATGCTGTTTGGCAGCGGGCTGTCGGCGCTGCTCACCCTGTTCATGATCTCCGCGGCGCTGGTGCTGCTGTTCATCGTTGCCCCGCTCCTCATCGCGGGCGAGCGCCCGCGCCGCGGCTGGGGGGGCTGGCTCGCGTACTTCGCCGCGCTCGGCGCAGGATTCATGTTGCTCGAGGTCGCGGTGCTGCAGCGCTTCGTGCTGCTGCTCGGTCACCCGGTCTATTCCCTGACCGTTACGCTGTTTTCGCTCCTTCTCGGCACCGGCATCGGCAGCCTGCTCAGCCGCCGCGTGCCCGACGATGACGTGCGGCGCGTCACCCTATATGCGTTGGGTGCCGCGGCGCTTGTCGGCTTGCTCGCCGCGCTGGTGCTCGAGCGCCTGGTCGATTTCGCCATCCCGTGGCCGCTCCCCGCCCGCATCGCCGCCGCCGCCGCGCTGCTGGTCCCGGTCGGCGTGCTGCTCGGTGTCGGCCTGCCGGGCGGCATGCGCTTGCTCAACCGCGCGCGGCCCGAGATCGTGGCCTGGGGCTGGGGCATGAACGGCGCGTTCTCGGTGATCGG
>DATBSZ010000127.1:0-7284 GCA_036559525.1 Burkholderiales bacterium | reverse complement strand
GTCGGCGCAAAGTTCGCAGCCGCAGGTCCTCGTCGTGCCGCTCGAAGGCGCGATCGGTCCGGCGAGCGCGGATTTCGTCGGCCGCGCGATCAAGCGCGCGGCGAAAGACAAGGCACAGCTCGTCGTGGTTCGCATGGATACGCCCGGCGGCCTCGACACGTCGATGCGCGAGCTCATCAAGGACATCCTCGCCTCGCCAGTCCCGGTGGCCACTTTCGTCGCGCCGAGCGGGGCTCGCGCCGCGAGCGCCGGCACCTTCATCCTGTATGCCAGCCATTTCGCGGCGATGGCGCCGGGAACCAACGTCGGGGCCGCATCGCCGGTCGCGATCGGCGCTGGTTCACCCCAGAAAGATGAAAAGAAAGACAAATCCGAAGACACCATGATGCGTAAGGTCACGAACGACGCCGTGGCCTACATCCGGGGGCTCGCCGAGATGCGCGGGCGCAATGCCAACTGGGCCGAGCGCGCGGTGCGCGAGGGCGTGAGCCTGTCGGCCGAGCAGGCGCTCAAGCTCAAGGTGATCGACCACATGGCCCTCGACGTTCCTGACCTGCTGAAAAAGCTCGCGGGGAATAAAGACTTGCGCCTCGCCGACGCGCCGGTGGTGGAGGTGCAGGTCGACTGGCGCACCAAGGTGCTGTCCGTGATCACCAACCCGAGCATCGCCTACATCATGATCCTGGTCGGCATTTACGCCCTGATCTTCGAGTTCATGAACCCGGGCATGGTCCTGCCCGGGGTGGTGGGCGCGATCTGCCTGCTGCTGGCGCTCTACGCTTTCCACCTCCTGCCGGTGAACTATGCAGGCCTCGCGCTGATCGTTCTCGGCATCGCCTTCATGGTGGCGGAGGCGTTCCTGCCCGCGTTCGGCTCGCTCGGCATCGGGGGGCTGATCGCTTTCGTCATCGGCTCGGTGATCCTGTTCGACGAAACGGCGCTGCCGGGCTTCGAGATTCCCTACGCGCTGATCGGCGGGGTCGCTGCCGCGAGCGCTGCGTTTGTCTTTTTTGTTGTGGGCGTAGCAATAAGTAACCGCAGGCGTCCCGTGGTCAGCGGCCGCGAGTACCTGATCGGCGCCGCGGCCGAGGCGCTGGAGGATTTCGACGCCGAGGGCTGGGCGCGCGTGCAGGGCGAGACCTGGCGCGTGCGCAGCAACGCGCCGGTGCGGCGCGGGGAGCGGCTGAAAGTCAGGTCCATCGAAGGGCTGGTACTCAACGTGGAGGCCGACCGGTGATCTATTTCGTGCTGGGCGCAGTCGTCATTGCCGTCATCCTGTTCGCGCTGTCGATCAAGATCCTGCGCGAGTACGAGCGCGCGGTGGTGTTCTTCCTCGGGCGCTTCCAGCGCGTGTTCGGTCCGGGGCTGATCGTGATCATCCCGGGGGTCCAGCAGGCGGTGCGCGTCGACCTGCGCACGGTGGTGCTCGACGTGCCGCCGCAGGACGTGATCACGCGCGACAACGTGTCGGTGAAGGTGAACGCGGTGGTCTACTTCCGGGTGGTCGACCCGAGGAACGCGATCATCCAGGTGGCCAACTTCCTCGAGGCGACCAGCCAGCTCGCCCAGACCACGCTGCGCTCGGTGCTCGGCAAGCACGAGCTCGACGCGCTCCTCGCCGAGCGCGAGAAGCTGAACGTCGACATCCAGACCGTGCTCGACAGCCAGACCGACGCCTGGGGCATCAAGGTGTCGAACGTCGAGATCAAGCACGTCGACCTGAACGAGTCGATGGTGCGCGCCATCGCCCGGCAGGCCGAGGCCGAGCGCGAGCGCCGCGCCAAGGTGATCCACGCCGAAGGGGAGCTGCAGGCCTCCGAGAAGCTGCTGCAGGCGGCGAACATGCTGTCGCAGCGCACCGAGGCGATGCAGCTGCGCTACCTGCAGACCCTCACCCAGATCGCCGGCGACAAGGCCTCGACGATCGTGTTTCCGCTGCCGATGGACCTGCTCAGCCCGCTTCTTGGGAAGAAGAGTTGACCAGCAGGTTACGCATCAGCGCGCCGCAATGAGCGCAATGGACCATGCCCGCGGCGGCCAGCTTGAACTCGCCGGAGTCGCAGCGCGTGCAGAAATACTGCGCCTCCAGGTCGGCCGCGGCTTGCTTAGCGGCTTGGCGGCGCTGGCGGTACTCGGCGAGTCGGACGATGTTTTCCATCAATGATCAACCACTGCGCAATTTGATTCTTTTTATCCGCCCGCGTTCCGAAGAGGGGTACACTCATCTGAAGCCGGAAAAAAGCGACACGCTGTAGCAGGGGAGGGACAACGCTCAACCTAGCAAGGAGAGACGATGACCCAACCGCAAGAGTTTCTGGACCTGTACAAGGCGGGCTTCAAGACCGCCGCCGACCTGATGAAAGCCTCCCTGCAGAACGCCGAGCGGCTGCAGAACCAGCAGCTCGTGGCGATCCGCACCGCGCTCGACCAGCAGTCCAAATCGATCAGCGAGCTCGGCCAGGTCCGGAGCCTGGACGAACTGCTCTCGCTGCAGACCAAGATGGCCGGCGCCCAGATCGAGCGCGCGGTCGGCTTCTGGAGCGAGCTCTACCAGACCCAGATGGCGCAGGCCCAGACCTGGTTCAACGAGATGAACGGCGCACAGGGCTCGGTCGCCTCGGCGGCCGCCGCCACCATCCGCCAGGCTTCGCCCCGCAACCAGGAGCAGCACCGCAAGTCCGCGTAATTCGGGGACGGAGCCCTAACTAGGGCAGCTCGTCGATCGACCTCGGCCAGCTCTTCTTGAGCAGGCGCGACAGCGCGCGGTCGGCGAGGATCCGGCCGCCGGTCTGGCAGCGGGCGCAGTAGTTGGTCTCGTTCTCGGCGTAGACGATGCGCTGCACCGGCGCGCCGCAGACCGGGCACGGCTTGCCGTAGCGGCCGTGCACCGCCATGCCTTCGCGGAGCGCGGTGACCTTCTCGGGGAAGCCCTCGGTGCGCAGCCGCTGCGTCCAGTCCTGAAGGGTTTCCCTCGTGGACCGGTACAGGCGCTCGACCTGCTCGTCGGAAAGATCCTTGGTCAGCGCGATGGGCGAAAGCTTCGCGCGGTGCAGGATCTCGTCGGAGTAGGCATTCCCGATCCCCGAGAAAAGGCGCGGGTCGGTCAGCGCCCGCTTGAGGGTGTGATTCTCAAGAACCAGCCTGTCCCGGAATTCCCCGGGAGAGGCGGTCAAGACTTCGATGCCCCCTGGATCCATCGCCCGAAGTGCCGCCTCGCCCTGAACGAGGTGCAGTGAGGCCCGGCGCTTGGTGCCCGCCTCGGTCAGAGTCAGCGTCCCGCTGTCGAACTCGAACAGCGCGAGCGTCTTGCGGGTCTTCTTTCCTTCCCAGTGCAGTCGCCCGGCGATCATCAGGTGAAGCACCAGGAAGAGCTCGCCTTCCAGCGCGATCACGATGCGCTTGCCGATGCGGGAGAGTCCCAGCACTTTCTTTCCGCTGGCCTCGCCGATCGGGGGCACGGCGGTGCGCAGGAGGAACGGGTTCAGCAGGCGGAGACTTCCGAGGCGCGCGCCGCGTATCCGTTTCTCGAGGCCCTCTATGTAAGCGGTAACGTCGGGAAGCTCGGGCATGGTGGGACGAATCCCGATGATAAGATCAACCGGCATGTCCCTACTGCAGACGCGGTTACGCAACGGGCAGTTCGTCGTCACGGCGGAGATCACGCCGCCGGTCTCCACCGACCCCGCCGAATTCCTGCGCCGCGCGCTGCCGCTCAAGGGCCTGGTGAGCGCGATCAACGTCACCGACGGCGCCGGCGCCAAGGTGCACCTATCGAGCCTGGCGGCCGCGCACTTCCTCGTAAGTAGCGGCCTCGAGCCGATCTTCCAGATGACCTGCCGCGACCGCAACCGCCTCGCGCTGCAGAGCGACCTGCTGGGCGCGGCGTCGCTGGGCATCCACAACATCCTGGTCCTTGCCGGCGACGATCCGAAGCTGGGCGATCAGCCCGACGCCAAGCCGGTGTACGACGTCGACAGCCGCGGCCTGATCGCGATGGCGCGCAGCATGCGCGAGCAGCGCAAGCTGCCCTCGGGCACCGCGATCGACGGAAAGGTCGAGCTCTTCATCGGCGCGGCCGACGTGCCGATCGATCCGCCGCCCGACTGGAGCCCCAAGGCGCTGATGGCAAAGGCGCAGGCGGGTGCGGATTTCGTGCAGACGCAGTTCTGCATGGACATCGGCGTGGTGCGGCGTTATTCAGCGCGCTTGCGTGAGCTCGGATTCAAGCTGCCGCTCTTGATCGGGATCGCCCCGATCCCCTCGGCGCGCTCGGCGCGCTGGATGCGGGAGAAGCTCTTCGGCACCACCATTCCCGAGGCGATCGTGCAGCGGCTCGAAAAGGCCGCGGACCCGCGGGCCGAGGGCAGGAAGATCTGCGTCGAGCTGCTGCGCGAGCTCGCCGAGGTTCCCGGCGTCGCCGGCGCGCACGTGATGGCGCCGATGAACTTCGCCGAGATCCCGGCGGCGATCCAGGAATCGGGCGTGCTGAAGAAGCAGCGCGCGGCCGCGTGAAGTTCTCCGACACCTTCGTCGAGGTCGACGGCTGCAAGACGCACCTGCGGCGCGGCGGCGCGGGTGATCCGCTTCTCTTCCTGCACGGCGCAAGCGGCGCGCCGGTGGTCATGCCCTTCATGGAGAAGCTCGCCCAGCGCTTCGACGTGCTCGTGCCCGAGCACCCGGGCTGGGGGCGCTCGGACGAGCCGGAGTGGCTCGAGAACATCCATGACGTCGCTTACTTCTACCTGGATTTCCTGAAACACCTCGATCTGGAAAAGGCCGTTGTCGTGGGTAGCTCCATGGGCGGGTGGATCGCCATGGAAATGGCGGTGCGCGACACCTCGCGCATCAAGTCGCTGGTCTTGGTCAGCCCGGCCGGCATTGCCGCGCCCGGCGTCCTGCCCGCGGATATCTTCCTGTTGTCGCCCGAAGAGCTCGTCAAGAGTCTATTTTTTGATGAAAAACTCGCGCAGGCGCGGCTCGCGCAGCCGGAAGACGTCGATATCTCGCTCAAGAACCGTCACACCACCGCGCGCCTCGCCTGGGAGCCGCGCCTGCACGATCCGCACCTCGGGAAGTGGCTGCACCGCATCGACGTGCCGGTGAAGATCGTCTGGGGCCGCCAGGACCGCATCCTGCCCGTCGGCTTCGTGGATGAATACAAGCGCTTGCTGCCCCGCGCTGACATTCACATCCTGGAAAAATGCGGCCACCTGCCGCACGCCGAAAAAGCCGACGAGTTCGTCGAGATCGTATGCAGATAGTGCTGTTTCACCTGATGCCGTACGCCGACCTCGACCTCGAGGCCGGGCGCAAGAACGGCACGGTGTGGGTGAAGCTGCCCAACAAGCACTTCGATCCCGAGAAGGGCCACAAGCTCTACAACCGGTACCTGGACGAGCTCGAGTACGGCGAGGAGCTCGGCTTCGACGCCGTTTCGGTGAACGAGCATCATCAAACGGCATACGGCCTGATGCCTTCGCCCGTCGTCACCGCTTCTGCTCTTGCCAGAAAAACGAAACGGGTAAAGATCGCAATCCTGGGGAGCGCACTACCGCTGCGCTCGCACCCGCTCACCGTGGCCGAAGAACACGCGATGATCGACGTGATCAGCGGCGGGCGCCTAATCAGCGGCTTCGTGCGCGGCATCGGCGCCGAGTACCACACCTTCGGCGTGAACCCGACCTTCTCCCACGACCGCTTCCACGAAGCCCACGATCTCATCGTGCGCGCCTGGACCGAGCCCGGACCGTTCGCGTTCCAGGGCAAGCACTACAACGTGCAATACGTGAATCTCTGGCCGCGCCCGTACCAGAAGCCGCACCCGCCGATCTGGATCCCGTCTCAGGGCAGCAAGGAGACCATCGACTGGGCGTCGCACCCCGACCGGCGCTACACGTACCTGCAAACCTTCAGCCCGGTGAAGGTGGTCGGCCGCTATCTCAAGATGTACCGCGACACCTGCAAGGGGTACGGCTACGAAGCCAAGGACAGCCAACTGGGTTGGGCCGTTCCTGTTTATGTCAGCGGGTCGGACGAAAGCGCCCGGAGGGAAGCAAAGGAACATTTTGAAGCGTTCCGCAACGTGTTCGTGCGGATGCCGCTTGAGATGCTGCTGCCGCCGGGCTACACCTCGCGCGAGTCGCTGAAGAACGTGATGAAGGCGAAGGCGCAGATGTTCGGCGACGTCACCCTGGAGCAGGCGCTCGAGCTCGGCTTATTCGTCTGTGGCAGCCCCGCGACCGTGAAGAAAGCATTCCAGGACTACTGGAACGAAATGCGCTTCGGCAACCTGCTGGTGATGTGCCAGTTCGGCACGCTGCCCGCCGACCTTACGCGCAAGAACCTCGAGCTGTTCGCGCGCGAGGTGATGCCGGCCCTCAAGGCCTTGTCCTAACGAGGATGCGCATGCCGTCGGCAGGTCATACAATCGCCTTACCAATTTCCGGGGGAGGTTTTGTGATGCTGCATCGCCGCGTTGCCTTCGTCGTGACCGCCGCGCTCGTCTTCGCGGGATCCGCAATCGCCCAGACCAAGCAGCCGCCGCTTCGCACCGGGGTCGACGGCACCTTTGCGCCGCACGCGATGCCGAAGCTCGGCGGCGGCATCGAGGGCTTCAACATCGACCTCTTTACCGAGGTCGCCAAGCGCCTGAAGCGCGAGATCACCATCGACAGCGTGAGCTTCTCGACCCTGATCCCGGGCATGCTCTCGGGCCGCTACGATTTCATCGCGGCGCCGACCACGGTGACCAAGGAGCGCGCCGAGCAGATGCTGTTCACCGCCGGCTACCTGTGGACCGCGTACCAGTTCGGCATCAAGAAGGGCTCCAAGCCGATCAAGGGCTGGGCCGACCTCAAGGGCAAGGTGGTCTCGGTCAACAAGGGCACGCCCTACGAGACCCTGAGCAAGAAGATGGGCGAGCAGCATGGCTTCACCGTCCAGGCCTACGACACCCAGCCGGACGCGACGCAGGCGGTGCTCTCCGGGCGCGCCTACGCGACGCTCGGCGGCAACACCACCATCGTCTACGCCGCCAGCAAGAACCCGCAATTCGTCGCCGACCTCGAGCTTACCGACACGCGCGCGCACTGGGGAGCGCCGTTTCCCAAGCAGAACGTGGCGCTGCGCAACGAGGTGCAGGACGTGCTCAACTGCATGAAGAAGGACGGCACCATCGCCAGGATGTCGGAGAAATGGTTCGGCAGGAAGCCGGGACCCGACGCGCTCGAGCGCGTGATCACGCCGGGCTACGGCGTGCCCGGCATGCCCGGCTACGATCCGACC
>DATBSZ010000126.1:0-3881 GCA_036559525.1 Burkholderiales bacterium | reverse complement strand
CCGTGGCGCTCGCCGTCCGGCCCGGCGGTCGTGACGAGGCAGACGCCGGTCGGGAAGGCACCGAGCGCGGCGCGGAAATCCCGCGCGTCGTGCTCAGGCCGCGGCCGGGTGAGGAGCTCTTCCCACATTCTTCATGCGCTCGATGTGCTTGCCGGGGAAGTGCGGCGCGATCTCCTGCATGAAGCGGTGCATCTGCTCCTTCACCAGGGTGTGCGGCTTGTTGCCTACGTTGAAGTAGAGGATCACCTCCTCGACGCCCGACTTTTCGACGCGCTTCAGCGTCTCGATGATCTTCTGCGGCGAGCCGAGCAGGATCGACTTGTCGGAGAGATCCTCCTTCTTCAGGTTCTTCAGGATGTCGACGATCTTCATGAAGTACTGCATCGTGGGCGGCGCGTCCTCGGGCTTCTGCGGGAAGGCCTGCAGCACGCAGTGCTTGAAGTAGTCCATCTGCGTCTGCCGGCCGTAGTCCTCCTGCTTGTCGTCGTCGGCGATGTAGATGAAGTAGCTGCACATGGCGCGCCCCGGCTTGTTGCCCGCCTTGACGCAGGCCTCGCGGTAGCTGTCGACGGCCTTGTCGAGGCCGCCGAACACCATGCCCGCGGCGAACGGCGCGTAGATGATGTTCAGGCCTCGCTTCGCCGCCATCTCGAGGCTGGTCCTGGAGAACGAGGCGACGTAGAAGGGGATCGGCTTCTGCACCGGGCGCGGCGTGATCGCCATCTCCGGGATGTCGTAGAAGCGGCCACGGTGCGACCACTTGCCCGGCGAGCGCCACGCCTTCAGCAGCACGTCGATGCCTTCCTCGAAGATCTCGGCGGAGGCCATGAAGTCGGCGCCGAACGGGGCGTACTCCTTGCGGTCGTAGCCGCGGCCGGTGGCGAAGTCGACGCGCCCGCCCGAGAGCACGTCGAGCGTCGCCCACATCTCCGCCACGTGCACCGGGTGGTGCAGCGGCAAGACCGTAACGGCTGGGGCGAGCCGTATGTTCTTGGTAACGGAAGCAATATTCGCCAAAACCAAGTCTGGGCGCGAGTTGACGCCCAGCGAATCGAAGTGGTGCTCGCCGATCCACGCCGAGTGCATGCCGATCTTGTCGGCGAGGATCGCCTGCTCGCGGATCTCGAGCACGAGCTGGTTGGCCGAGCGCGGATTGTTCGGGTAGTGGTTGTCGCTGAGGGTGAAGTAGCCGAATTCCATAGGTTGCTCCTTACTCAGCCTTCACCGGGTTCGAGAGCACGCCGATACCGCTCACCTCGACTTCGATCGTGTCGCCGGCCTTCATGAACACCTTGGGATTGCGCCCGAAGCCGACGCCGGAGGGCGAGCCGGTGGTGATGCAGTCGCCGGGCTGGAAGCGGAAGAACTGCGAGTAGTACTCGATTAGCTTCACCACGCTGAACACCAGGTCGTCGGTGTTGGCGTCCTGCATCACCTGGCCGTTGAGCCGCGTCACGATCTTCACGTCGTCGGGATCGGGCACTTCGTCCTTGGTCGCGATGCAAGGACCCATCGGGCAGAAGGTCGGCATCATCTTGCCGAGCAGGTTGTGCTCCCAGGCGTGGATCGGGCCCATGATGCCGCTCGAGGAGAAGATCGCCGCCACCCAGTTGCGCGCCGAGACGTCGTTGACGATGGTGTAGCCGGCGACGTGATCGAGCGCCTTCGCCGCCGGGATGCAATGGCCGGCCTTGCCGATCACCACGGTGAACTCGCCTTCCCAGTCGACCATGTCCGGATGGGCGGCAGGCAGCAGGATTGGCTGTCCGGAAGCGATGATGCTGGCGACGCTCTTGGTGAACGCGGCGGGCTTCTCCGGCACCGGCGTCTTCATCTCCTTCAGGTGCTCGTGGTAGTTCATGCCCACGGAGAGCAGCAGCCCGGGGTTGGAGATCGGCGGCAGCAGCTTGGCCCGTCGGCGCGGCACGCGATGCTTCTTGGACCGGATGATTTTTTTCACCCGGGAAAGCCCGTTGGCTTCGAGGATGCCCTTGATCGTCGGCGGCAGCGAGCGGTCGTTGGCGTTGATGTCGACGATGTCCTCGCCATTGATGACGCCCGCGCGCGGCTGCTTGTCCTTCATGAACATTACGAGATGCACCTTCGTCTCCTCTTTAAGCTGCGATCCTCAAATCCGGCGCGCCGGCCTCGCGCGACACCCGGTCGCACATGGCGCGCAGCGCGAGCGCGGCGGGATTGTTCGCGCGCGCGAGCTCCGCGTCCGGCCCGATGAGCGCGACGGCGCAGGCCGCCTCGCCGTTCCAGCCCAGCACCACGCTGGCGGCCGCATGGAGACCGGGGATGACGGTCTTGTCGGCATAGGCGAGGCGCGCCTTGCGCGCGCGCTCGAGCTCGCGCTCGAGCCACTCGCGGTCGATCTTCTCCCGCTTCGCTTCGTAGGCGAGCGTCTCGGCCGTCATGCCCTGCGGCAGGAAGGCGAGCAGCATGCGGCCGATCGACGAGCGCGCCACCGGCAGCACCGAGCCGAGGTTGAGCGAAGTGACGAAATTCCGGTTGCGCTGCCAGTGCACGATGGTCGGGCCGCGGTTGCTCCAGACCGCGAGCAGCGCGGTCAGCCCGGTTTCGGCGACCAGGCCCGGCAGCGCACGCTCGGTCGCCTGGACGGCATCGCTGCGCTGGAGGGCGGCCAGCCCGAGCCGCAGGGCGCGCGGGCCGAAGTCGTAGCGCGAGTCCGCGCCCTGCGCCACCAGCCCGCAGCGCGCGAAGCTCGCCAGGTAGCGGTGCGCGCTGCTGGGATCCATCCCGGCGCGGGCGGAGAGCTCCTTCAGCGCGAGCGGGCCATCGGCCTTCTCCATCACTTCGAGGAGCCGGATCCCGGTGTCGATAGACTGGATGCCGCGGCTGGTGCGCTTTTTCTGCAATTGGTTAATTGACAATGCGTTGGCCTATGGCCAATATACTCGCACATCCTGAGGAGGAGCAAGCATGAGAATCGACCGACGTCGGGCCCTCGCGGCCGGAGGCGCCATTTTGTCCACGCTCGCCCTGCCGCCGCTGCGCGCCCAGGGCAAACCGATGCGCATCGGCAGCACGCTGCCGCTCACCGGGCCGCTCGCCTCGCTGGCGATCATCCACAAGGTGACCGCCGAGATCTGCGTCGAGAACCTGAACAAGCGCGGCGGCCTGCTCGGCCGCCCGGTGGAGTGGGTGCTGCGCGACGACCAGTCGAAGCCCGAGCTGACGCGCACGCTTTACGAGCAGCTCATCACCTCGGACAAGGTCGACCTGATCCAGAGCCCCTATGCGACGGCTTCGATCCTCGCCGCGATGGGCGTGGCCCAGCGCTACAACAAGGTGCTGCTGCACACTTCGTTCGGCATCCCGAAGCTCGCCAAGTACGAGATGCAATTCCAGACCGCGGGCTCCCCGTTCGACCCGGAAAACGTCTGGCCGAATCACATCTTCGATGCGGCGGCGAAGCTGCCGAAGCCGCCGAAGACCATCGCCATCGTCACCAGCAAGTTCCCGTCGGTGCACGCCATCTCGGTCGGCGCGCGCGAGATCCTGAAGAAGCGCGGCCTCACCGAGGTGCTGCATCTGGAGTACGAGTTCGGCAACCGCGACTACGGCGCCATCGCCAGCCGCGTCAAGGAAGCGAATCCGGACTTCCTCTGGGGCGGCACCAACGGCATCGACCCGGTGCTGATGCTCGAGGCCATGAAGAAGATCGACTACCGCCCGCCGGCGCAGGTACACCTCTTCCCAGCGCCCGGACCGATGCTGAAGCTGCCGGAGGCGCAGGGCGCGCTCGCGCTCACCACCTTCGAATCGCACCCGCCCTTCACCGACGACCCGGCGATCGCGCAGTTCGTGAAGACCTATGGCGAGCGCGCCAAGGAAGCCGGAATCCCGTATACCGC
>DATBSZ010000125.1:0-20191 GCA_036559525.1 Burkholderiales bacterium | reverse complement strand
GGACAAGGAGCGCGACCGCCTGGACAAGGAGCGCGACAAGCGCGAGGAAGCGCTCAAGCAGCAACTGGAAGCGCTGCGCGCAATCGAACGCGGTATCCTCGAGCGCGAGGAAAAGCTGCGCCGGAGACAGAAATGACCCTGATAGCGAAAGATCGCGGCCCGGTGCTGCTGGTCGACGACGACAAGGACTTGCTGCAGCTCATCGCGATGCGGCTTTCGGCCACCGGCTACGCGGTGACTGCGGTGGCGTCGGGCGAAGCTGCGCTCGCCGCTCTTGCCGTCGCCCGTCCGCAGGTGGTGGTGACCGACCTGCGCATGCAGGGCATGGACGGGATGGCGCTGTTCGATGCCATCCACCGCGATTCGCCGTCGCTGCCGGTGGTGATCCTCACCGCCCACGGTACCATTCCCGAGGCCGTGACCGCCACGCGTCGCGGCGTCTTCAGCTTCCTGACCAAGCCGTTCGAGCCGAAAGTGCTGCTCGACACCGTGGCCGAAGCGATGCGGCTTTCCAGCCCGCCGGCGAGCGGGCAGCTGGAAGGCTGGCGCATCGAGATCTTCACCCGGTCTCCGGCCATGGAAGACCTGCTGTCCCAGGCACGCCGCGTGGCGGCCTCGGACGCGAGCGTGTGCATTTTCGGCGCGAGCGGCACCGGAAAAGAGCTCCTGGCGAGAGCCATTCATCGGGCGAGCCCGCGCGCGGAGGCTCCGTTCGTCGCGGTGAACTGCGGGGCGATTCCGGAAGGGCTGCTGGAATCCGAGCTCTTCGGCCACAAGAAAGGCTCCTTCACCGGTGCCGTAGCGGACCGGCGAGGCCTGTTCCAGGCTGCGCAGGGCGGCACGCTTTTCCTCGACGAGATCGGGGACATGCCTTTGCCGCTCCAGATAAAGCTGCTGCGAGCCCTGGAAGAGCGGAAGGTCCGTCCGGTCGGCTCTCACGAAAACCTCGATGTGGACGTACGCGTGATCGCGGCCACGCACCGCAAGCTCGAAGAGCGCATCGCGTCGGGCGAATTCCGCGAGGACCTGTACTACCGCCTGAACGTGGTGAAGCTCTATATCCCGACGCTTGCCGAGCGGCGCGAGGACATCCCGTTGCTCGCGAACGAGTTTCTGACGCGGCTGGGGACGCGCTACCGGCGCGGTCCGCTGGCGTTCTCGCCCGAAGCGATGGAGCTCCTGGTCTCCGCTCCCTGGCCGGGCAACGTGCGCCAGCTCCTGAACGTGATCGAGCAGGCGGTCGCGCTTTCCGCGACCGAGGTGATTCCGGAATCGCTCGTCGGCCAGGCGCTGAACGCCGGGGACACGTCGCTCACACCTCTCGATGAAGCGCGCCGGGCTTTCGAGCGCGACTACCTGGTCCGGATCCTCAAGATCACCGGCGGCAACGTCACCAAGGCCGCGCGCCTCGCCGGGCGCAACCGCACCGAGTTCTACCGGCTGCTCGAGCGCCACTCACTCGAACCGAGCGTCTTCAAGGCCGCCTAGCGCTGCGTGAGGCTTTCCGCTCCGCGCATGGCGGCAGCGTGCCTCGCGGCAGGGCTGGCCCTGCATTCGCTGTTGAGCGCGGCGCAGGGTCCCCGCATCGGCCTCGTGCTTTCGGGTGGCGGGGCGCGCGGGGTGGCGCACATCGGCGTGCTCAAGGTCCTTGAGGAGCTGCGCGTCCCGGTGCATTGCGTCGCCGGCACCAGCATGGGCGCCATCGTCGGCGGAACCTTCGCCTCCGGTATGCCCATCGCGGAGATGGAGAAGTTCGTGGTCGAAGCGAACTGGGACGACGTCTTCCGGGACCAGCCGCCGCGCTCGGAGGTGGCGAGCCGGCGCAAGATCGACGACTACAAGACGCTGTTTGCGCCCGAGTACGGCGTCAAGGGCGGGCTCGCGCTGCCGAAGGGCGTGATCGCCGGCGTGTCGATCGAGGCGTTCTTCCGCCGGCTGACCGACCGCGCGGTGGCGGTCAGGGATTTCGGGCAGCTTCCCATCCCCTTCCGCGCGATTGCGGCGGACATCGAAACCGGCGAGGCCGTGGTGCTCGACGGCGGCAGCGTTTCGCAGGCCATGCGCGCAAGCATGGCGGTTCCCGGCGCGCTCGCGCCGGTGCTGATCGACGGCCGGCTCCTGGTCGACGGCGGCATCGCCAACAATCTGCCGATCGACGAGGCGCGCAAGCTGTGCGCCGACGTCGTGATCGCCGTCAACATCGGGACGCCGCCGCTCAAGCGCGGAGAAATCACTTCCGCGCTCAGCGTTGCCGGTCAGCTCGTGAGCTTCCTGGGGGCGGCGGCCGTCGAGCGGCAACTGAAGAGCCTGGGCGCGCGCGACGTCCTGATCGCGCCCGAGCTGGGCGACATCTCTGCCGGGAGCTTCGAGCGCGTCGCCGACGCGATCCGAATCGGCGAGGAAGCAGCAAGGAAGATGTCCTCCGTTCTCGGGCGCTACAGCCTTCCCCCGGGCGAGTACGCGGCGCTGCGCGGCCGCCAGACCCTCGCGCGCAAGGAGCTCGGCATCGTGGACGAAATCCGCTTCGAGGGGCTCGAGCGCACCAACCCCGGGGTACTGCGCTCGCTGATGCACAGCCGGCCCGGCGAGCCGCTCACCGAGGAGGTCGTGAGCGCAGACCTGCGGCGCATCTACGGGCGCGGCGATTTCGAGAGCGTCGACTACCGCATCCAGCAGGAGCCGGGGAGCCGCGTCCTCGTCGTCCGCCCGCAGGAGAAGGAGTGGGGGCCCGACTACCTGCGCTTCGGCCTGGGTCTCGCGAGCGACTTCCATGGCGACAACATCTTCAACGTGCTCGTGAGCTACCGCAGCACCTGGCTGAATCGCCTGGGCGCGGAGTGGCTGACGGAGGCGCAGGTCGGCAGCAACCCCTACCTTTCGACCGAGTTCTACCAGCCGATCGAAGAGCGCGGCCGCTATTTCGTTGCACCCTACTTCAGGGTCGGCCAGGATTCGCGCGGCGTGTTCGTTGGCGAGGACCGGGTCGCGGAATACGAGAGCCGGGAAACCCGCGTCGGGCTCGACTTCGGAGCGGTTTTCGGGACCTTGGGCGACGCGCGGCTCGGCCTGCTGTCGCGGCAAGTCGATACGAAGGTCGACACAGGTCTTCCGGCGCTGCCGAGCCTCTCGGAAACCAGCGCCGGGGCGCGGGCGCTGCTGTATCTCGACCAGCTCGACTATGCCTGGTTCCCGCGCGCGGGCTGGCGTTTCCTCGCCTCGGCCTACGTGGCCGACGAAGCCTTCGGATCCGATCGCAATTACAAACGGCTCGAAGGCCAATTTACGATCGCGAAAAGCTCCGGCGCGCACACCCTGAATCTCGCGGTTTCCGGCGGTACCGACCTCGATACGGACCTGCCTCCCTACGAGACATTCACCCTCGGCGGCCCGCTGCGGCTGTCGGGCTACCGCCTCAATGAATTCTCCGGCCGCGAAATGGCATTCGCGCGCTTGGTGTATTACAACCGGGCCCTCCCGTTGCCCGACATCCTGGGAGCCGGCGTGTACGCCGGGGCCTCGCTCGAGGCCGGCCAGGTTCGCAACCGCTTCGACGGCCTGCCCAACGAGGGCACGGCCTGGTCGGGGTCGCTGTTTCTCGCCGCGAATACCTTCGTCGGCCCTGCGTACTTCGGCCTCGGTGCCGGCGAAAGCGGACGCTGGAGCCTGTACCTGCTGCTCGGCGCGCCGTGAGCTAGGCGGGCCGCCGGGAAAACGCCCAGCGTCGCATCAGGGCGATGGCGAGGGCGCAGGCGAGCGCAAAGGCGCCGATCACATGGAACCCGGTCACGATGCCGTAGCGGTCGGCGACAAACCCCATCACGAGCGGCGTGGTCAGATGCGACACGCTCCAGCCCATGCCGCCCAGCGCCAGCGCCGAGCCGCGCTCCTCGACCCGGCTCGCCTCGGCGATGGTGATCTGGAAGTACAGCGTCATCGCCGCCGTGCCTGCGCCGACCACCAGCAGCCAGAAAGCGATCGGCGCGATATGGTTCACGGTCGGCACCAGTCCCACGGCCGCCGCGACCGCGATCGCGCAGCCCACGGGCCACAAGGTCTGCGGGCCGGTGCGCACGAAGCGCGCCGCAAGCAGGCTGGCGAAGATGGACCCCACCGCTCGCAGCGCGAGGAGCACGCCCGAGGTCGCTTCGCCGTACCCGTAATGCGCGAGCAGCACGGGATAGAAGGACATCGAGAGCGAGAACGGCAGCGCCGAGACATAGGCGCAAAGGATCGAGTAGGCGATGATCTTTTCGCGCAGCAGCGGCAGGTAGCTGGCGAGCACGTGCCGGGCCGGGGGCGGCTTGGACGGCTGCGCCGCGGTCCCGAGAGCGGCCACGAAAGCGATCGCGCCGGTCGCCGCCAGCACGAAGAAGGTGGCCTGGAATCCTGCCGCGGCGAGCAGGAACCCGCACAGGGTCGTACCGACGATCTGCCCGAGGTTGGTGGTGGCGTTGAGGCGCCCGAGCTGCACGCCCCGTGCGCCGGGAAGCTCGCTCGCCATGGCCCAGTTCGCCGGCCAGAAGGCCGCGCGCGCCAGGATGAAGACCGCCTGGCCGGCGAGCAGCATCCAGAAGCCTTTGGCGAACACGAACCACAGGCCGGCGGCGATGGTGGCGATGCACGAGCCGAGCAGGATGCGCCGCCCGCCGATGCGGTCGGTGTAGGCCCCGCCGACCAGGTTGAGGGGTGCCTGGGCGAGCACCGGCAGGGCGAACAGGATCCCGATCTCGGAGTTGGACAGCCCCTGGGAATAGGCGTACAGGGGCACCGCCAGCCACGTCATCCCCAGGCCGAAGTTCCAGGCGAGCGACGCGAGGAAGAAGAAGGGGTGCGGCAGCACGCGCCATTATGTTTGGGAAGCCGTAAGCCGGCGCCCGCCGTTTCGACCAATGGCCATGCTCAGAGAGGTTTTTCTCGTCGGCGCGCTTCTGGTTTTCCCGGCCCAGGCAGCCCAATGCGTCTCGGAATCGGGGCCGGGGACGACGGCGCTGGTCGAGCTCTACACCTCCGAGGGGTGCTCGAGCTGCCCGCCCGCGGACCGCTGGCTGGCGAGCCTCGGCCAGCGCTACGCGCCAGCCAGCGTGGTGCCGCTTGCGCTGCATGTCGACTACTGGGACTACATCGGCTGGAAGGATCCGTACGCCAAGCGAGAGTTCGCGCTGCGGCAGAAAAAGCTGACCCAGCTCCAGCGCCTGGCGTTCGTCTATACGCCGCAGGTCGTGGTGCAGGGCCGCGACTTTCGCGGCTGGGGGACGAAAAGCTTCGATGACGAGCTGGCGCGAATCAACGCCCACCCCGCCCGGGCACGCCTGAAGCTCGAGATGTTGGGGGCGGATGCGAACGGCCTGCGGGTGGAGGCGAGCGCCGAGCTCCTTGCGCCCGTCGACGATGCCGTGCTCTACCTTGCTGCTTACCGAAGCGGGCTGGAAAGCCGGGTCATGGCTGGAGAAAACCGCGGCCGCATCCTCACGCACGACCAGGTCGTGCTGGACTGGCTGGGGCCCTTCCCCATCACCGGCCGGCGGGTGGAGCGGCGCACGCTGCCGCTTCTGCCGGGCGCCGGTGCGGCAGGCTCCGGGGCGGCGGCATTCGTGCAGAGCCGCCGCACCGGGGAGGTGCTGCAGGCCCTTCTACGTTCTGCCTGCTAAGGCCCCGATTTTCCTTTAGTATTCGCGCCTGTTACAGACCCGGCCGGGGGCCGGGCCACGGAGACAAGCGCCAATGCAAGCGACGCAGATCCGGCAAAAGGACGGCGTCTTCTACTTCGCCAGCTACCCGGCCAAGGATCTGCTCGGGAAGGTGCGCTTCATCAGCCGCTTCTACGGTGAAGGCGAGGAGATCAGCCCGAGCCGCATCTCCGAGGACGACGACATCGCGCAGTTCATCAGCCGGATCGAGCGCACCGACAAGGCGTTCCAGCGCTCGCTGTCGCGCTCCAAGGTGCGCCAGCTGAAGAACTTCTACGAGACCGCGATCTCGCAGCCGCCGATTCCCGGCACGGTGCTGCTGTTTACGTCCGAGCGCCTGAACTTCCGCGCCGACGGCGGCGGCGGCGCCGGATCCCTGAGCGAGCCCTCGGCGAAATACCTCATCATCGACGGGCAGCACCGCCTCGCCGCGCTGCGCTTCTACCTGCACGAGCGGCCCGACGACGCCGCGTCGATCAACGTGCCGTGCGTGATCTTCGACGGCCGCAGCGAGGATTTCGCCACCGAGATGTTCGTCATCATCAACTCGACGCCGACGCGCATCAACAAGAGCCACCTCGTCGACCTCTACGAGCACGTGTCGTTCGCCGCGCCCGACCGCAAGTTCGCCGCGCGACTGGTGGAGAAGCTCTACACCGAGGGCGACAGCCCGCTGCGCTACCGCATCAACCGGCTGGGCGGCCGCAGCCAGCGCGACAAGTGGGTGCTGCAGGCCGAGCTCTTCAACGAGCTGCACCGCTGGGTGCGCGGGCGCTGGCGCTCGATCCAGCTCGCCGGCGGCAGCTCGAAGGAAGTGCCGCGCTACTACGCGGTCATCCGCGACTTCTTCAAAGCTGCAAGATCGGTGTTCGGCGACACGGTCTGGGGCAAGGAAAACTACATGGTCACCAAGCCCGTGACCATCAAGGCGATGGTGCGCGTGTGCGCCGACCTCGCGCGCGACGACGCCGAGCCCGAAGCCGGCCGCGTGGCGCGCTGGGAGCAGCGCCTCGGCCCCTGGGGCGAGATGGCGCGGCAGTTCCGCGACGAAGGCTTCTACGAGCGCTTCCCGGCCAAGGGCGAGGTCGAGCGCGTCGCCCGCATCCACCGCGACCTCGGCCGCGCCGCCGGCATCGAGGCCAAGAAGAGCTAGCAGGAATACTGCCCGCTCGCGGCTTGTTGGCTCCCCATGAGGGTCGTACCGTTGTTCATTCTGCTGCTCGCGGGCTGCGCCGGCATGGATGAGGTCGAATGCCGCCGCGCCAACTGGTACGACCTCGGCTTCCGCGACGCGATTTTCGGAATCATGGCCCAGGACGACGTGTATGCGCTGCAATGCGAGCCGGTCGGCGTCAAGGTCGACGCCGCGCGCTATCTGCAGGGCTTCCGTGAAGGGACCTATGAGGCGGATCGGCGCAGGGTCAGCGCGCACGACTAGCGCATTGCTCGTCGCGGCCGCGTTGCTCGCCGGCTGTGCGGGAATGAGCGATGCCGAATGCCGCAGCGCCAACTGGTACGACGTCGGCTGGCGCGACGCCCGCTTCAAGCTGCAGAGCCAGGACAACCTGTACGTCGCGCAGTGCGAGCGCTACGGCGTCAAGATCGACCTCGCGGGCTACGAGAAGGGCTACCGCGAGGGCCGCTGGGAATATCCCGACCGGACACCGCTATGACTCCATGGAGCAGAACCCTGATTTTGGCGGCGAGCTTCGTCGCCGCCGGATGCGTGAACATGAGCGAAACCGACTGCCGCAGCGCCAAGTGGTACGACCTGGGCGAGCGCGAAGCGCTGATCTATGGCATGCGCCCGCAGATCGAGCTCTATACCTACCAGTGCGCGAAGCACGGCGTAGAGGCGTCGGAGAAGGACTACCTCGCCGGCTGGAACGTCGGCCAGGGCGAGCGCATCCGGCGCGCCGCCGGCGAAGGCTGCTGCTCGCCTAGATAGCACTCGTTTTCACGAGGTTGGCGACGTCGGCTTCGGCGTAACCGAGCTCGGCAAGAATCGATCGGCTGTGCTCGCCGAGCGCCGGCACGGCGTCCATGCGCGGCTCGAACCCGGAGAGGTTGAACGGCGGCTTGAGCGCGTCGATCTCGCCCACCGGCGAGCCGACCTTGGCCCAGCGCCCCCGCGCCGCGAGCTGCGGATGGCGCCAGAACTGGCCCATGTCGTTCAGCCGCGCGTTCGCGATATCCGCTGTTTCCAGTCTCTCCACCACCTGCGTAGAGGCGAGTTGAGAAAATACCCGGTCGATCTCGGCATGCATCGCCTCGCGGTTGCGACTGCGCGCGGGGCCCGACGCGAAGCGCTCGTCGGCTTTCAGCGCGCTGTTCTTCAGCACGAGGTCGCAAAAGGCGGCGAACTCGCGCTCGTTCTGCACCGCGAGGAACACGGTCTCGCCGTCGCCCGCCCGGAACGGCCCGTAGGGCACGATCGTGGCGTGATACGCGCCCGAGCGCGGCGGCGCCGCGCCGCCATAGGCGGTGAAGTACGCCGGAAAGCCCATCCATTCGCCGAGCGCTTCCAGCATCGTCACGTCGATCGTCGCGCCTTCGCCGCTGCGGCTGCGGCGGACCAGCGCCGCCAGGATCGACGAAAACGCATACATGCCGGCCGCGATGTCGGCCGCCGGGATCCCGGCCTTCACCGGCGACTCCGACGTCCCCGTGACCGAAAGCAGCCCGGCCTCGCACTGCACCAGCAGGTCGTAGGCCTTCTTCGAGGCATAGGGGCCTGCAGGCCCGTACCCCGAGATCCCGCACCAGATGAGCCGCGGATGCTTTTCCCTCAGCTCGCGGGAACCGAGGCCTAGCCGCTCCACCGCTCCGGGCGCGAGGTTGTGCAGGAACACATCGGCTTTTCCCAGCAATTTTTCCATCACCGCTTTCGCGGCGGGCTGCTTCACGTCGAGCGCAAGGCTCTCCTTCGAGCGGTTCACCCACACGAAGTGGGACGAGAGTCCCTTCACCGTGCGGTCGTACGCGCGCGCCGGGTCGCCGCCCTGCGGCCGCTCGATCTTGATCACCCGCGCGCCGAGCTCGGCGAGCTGGCGCGTCGCGAACGGCCCCGCGATCACCTGCTCGAGCGCCACCACGGTGATGCCTTCGAGCGGTCTCATTCGAATGAAATTCTCAACCCATGGAGAGGCAGGCCGGAGAGCTCGGTATGCCAGGTTTCGCCCGGCGCCACCGGATGCGCATCCGTGAGCACGCCGGTCGTCACGATCTCGCCTGCAGCGAGCGGCGGCGCTTCCGGCTGCTTCTCCAGAAGCTCCACGAGAAACCCCAGGGAAGCGAGCGGGCTGCCCAGCACGTTCGCGCCGACACCGCGATCGACCAGACGCTCTCCCTTGAACAGTTTCGCTTCTACCACCGGAAGCTTTTCGAGGTCGTTCAGCGGTGCCGGCGTCCCCACAATCAGCCGACCATGCAGGCCGTTATCCGCGGTGCAATCCGCGATCGTGACCTTCCAGTCGGGATGGTGGCACTGGACGATCTCCACCGCATGCGCCATCCATTCGATGCACGAAAGGATTTCATCGGGGTGGGCGTTCCGGGGCCGACGACTCAATCGGAAACAGATCTCGGGCTCGATGCGCGGCTGCACCAGTCCGGCGAGGCTGACCGAAGCGCGATCGCTCTGCGCGTGGATCAACGTCCGGTCGTAGACCATGCCCCACATCGGCTCGTACACGCCGTAGCGCTCCCACAACGTGCGGTTCGTGAAGCCGATCTTGCGGCCGGCGGGCTTCCAGCCGCTCGCCAGGCGGTGCTCATGCAACGTGCGCGCCGCGCGGTAGCCGGCGTCGGGAGTGAGGCCCGGATAGCGTTCGCTGAAGGGTGGGACGATCCGGGCGGCTTGGTGTACCTGCACCAGCTCTTCGCCTAGCATGCGGCGATTCTAGTAAATTAGCCGTCGCATGGACCATGCGATCGTCTGGGCGGTGACCGGGCTGGTTCTCGTGATCGTCGAGCTCCTGACGGGCACGTTCTACCTGCTGATGCTCGGCATCGCGGCTTTCGGAGCCGCGGCAGCGGCCTACTTCGGATTCGAATTCGGCGCGCAAGCGAGCGTGGCGGCCGTGATCAGCGCTGCGGGCTGCTACGGCGTTCACGTCTACAAGGCAAGGAACCGCGCCCAGCAGATGGCGCCGATCGACGCCGGGATGCCGGCGAGCTTCGAGAGCTGGCTCGACGCCGGGGCGCGGCTGGCGAGGGTACGCTACCGCGGCGCGAGCTGGGATGCGCGCGTGGAGGGGTTGGAGGCTTTGGAGCCGGGGGCGACGGTCTATGTGCTGGCCGCCGACGGCAATACGCTTCGTGTAGCGAAGAATCGTCCGGCCTAGGGAGGGTTGCATGTTCTGGAAGCTCGCAATCGCTGTCGGGGCGGCAGTCGCCGCGTCGTTCGTCCCGGTCCTGGCGAAGTACTGGTTCTGGATCCTGCTCATCGGCCTGGTGGTGGCGTTCGTCATCGAGGGCGTGCGCATCGTGCCGCAGCAGAGCGCGTGGGTGATCGAGCGGCTCGGCCGCTTCCACGGCACGCTCGAGCCGGGGCTGAACCTGATCATTCCGTTCCTCGACCGCGTTGCCTACGTGCACTCGCTGAAGGAGGTGCCGCTCGACGTGCCCGAGCAGGTGTGCATCACCAAGGACAACACCCAGCTCGGCGTCGACGGCATCCTCTACTACCAGGTCACCGACCCGCGGCTGGCCTCGTACGGCTCGTCGAACTACATCGCCGCGATTTCCCAGCTCGCGCAAACCACCTTGCGCAGCGAGATCGGCAAGATGGAGCTCGACAAGACCTTCGAGTCGCGCGACGAGATCAACCGCCAGATCGTCGCCTCGCTCGACGAGGCGGGGCGCAACTGGGGCATCAAGGTGCTGCGTTATGAAATCAAGAGCCTGACCCCGCCCGAGGCGATCCTGCGCTCGATGCAGCAGCAGATCACCGCCGAGCGCGAGAAGCGCGCCCTCATCGCCAAGTCGGAGGGCGAGCGCCAGCAGGAGATCAACGTCGCCGACGGCGAGAAGCAGGCGGCGGTGCTGCGCTCCGAGGGCGAGAAGCAGGCGGCGATCAACAAGGCGCAGGGCGATGCCACCGCCATCAGAGTGATCGCGGAAGCGAACGCGGCGGCGGTGCGCGCGGTGGCCGAGGCGATCGGCGACAAGGGCGGCATGGACGCGGCGAACCTCAAGGTGGCGCAGCAGTACGTCGAGGCCTTTGCGCATCTCGCCAAGACCTCGAACACCTTGATTCTTCCCGCCAATGCAGGCGACGTGGCGGGAATGGTGGCGACCGCGATGACGGTGCTCGACAAGACGCGCCAAGGGCAGGCGGCAGCCAAAGCCTGATGTAGCGATAGTCCTACCGGACTATGGCTATCTGCCTACAGGAGGATGGAAAACCCGACAGAAAGGTCGCATCATCCCTACCCATGTAGAGCACGCTCTACATCGAACAGGTAGGTGGCCAGCACGCTGTTAGCAGCCCCAAGCCCGAGAGACGGATCCGAAAGCGGGACCCGTCCACGGTAGGGCCAAACAAAGTGCAGTTACTGCTTGATCGCCGCTTGAGAGGCAATCCCGGAGGGCACGGCTAGCGGCTGTGCCCTCTTTCATTTCCAGGACCCATTTTGCGCGAGGCAAGTACGGTGCGCTATCGCCGCGCCCCGTGTCACATTGTCGCGTTTCCCGGAATTGCCGTTAGCTCGCGGGCGACGTCGCGCCGCGGCGACGCGCGAGCAATTGTGCGGCCGCGACGACAGCGAGAAGAATCAGGCCGACGGCGTCGGTGATGAGTCCCGGCTTGATGAGGCAGAGCGCGGCCAGGAACAGCAGCACCCGGTGCCAGGCGAGCGCCAGGGTGAACAGCCACCCGAACAGGCTCGCCGCGAGGCACACCACGCCGATCGAGGCCGTGATGACCGACCACACCACGAACAGCCACTCGACCGACCAGTCCTTGACGATCAGCAGCAGCAGCGGCTCGTAGACGAACATGAACGGCACGATGTAGGCCGGCGCCGCGGCGCGCATGGCGGCGAATCCCGATTGCCACATGTTTGCCTTGGCGAGGCTAGCCGCGGCGAATACGGCCAGCGCCACCGGCGGGGTGATCGCCGAAAGGATGGCGAAATAGAAAGCAAACATGTGCGCCGCCGGGATCACCGCCGCCTTGCACTCGGGCGTGACCGGCACCGGGCAGCCGGCGATGCCGAGCTTGATCAGCGCGGGAATCAGCAGCGCCGCCATCATGATGTAGGCGGGCGTGGTCGGCATCCCCATGCCGAGGATGATGCCGGCCATCGCGGTCAGGATCAGTGCGAGGATCAGCGTGTCCTGGGCGAGGGCGACCACGACCTGAGTGAACACGATGCCCAGGCCGGTAATCGTGACGCAGGCGATGACGATGCCGGCGGCGGCGCAGGCCATCGCTACCGCGAGCGTGTTCTTCGCACCTTCCTCGAGCGCCTCGAGCACGCTGCGCCACGAGATTCCCGTGCGCGTCGCGCGCTTGAGGAGCGCGAGCGGCAGGCAGGACAGCGCGCCGACCAGCGCGCACAGCGGCGCCGAGTAGCCGTAGATCAGCCCGGTGAGCACGAGCAGGATCGGGATGAAGAGGTGGCCCCGGGTGAGCATCACGTTGCCCAGGCGCGGCAGCTCCGACGCGGGGACGCCGGCGAGTTTGTAGCGCTTGGCCTCGAAATGCACGGCCGCGAACACCGCGAGGTAGTAGAGGAAGGCGGGGAGGATCGCCCACACCGTGATCTGGGCGTACGGCACGGCGAGGAACTCGGCCATGACGAAAGCCGCCGCGCCCATGATCGGCGGCATGAGCTGCCCGCCGGTGGAGGCCACCGCCTCGACCGCCGCCGCGAAGGGCGGGCGGAACCCGGTGCGCTTCATGAGCGGGATGGTGATCGGGCCGTCCACCATCACGTTCGCCACGGCGCTTCCCGAAACCGTGCCGAAGAGGCTCGAGCTCACGACGGCCACCTTGCCCGGCCCGCCGGCGTAGCGCCCGGTGATCGACATCGAGAAATCCATGAACAGCTGCCCGGTGCCGCTTTTTTCCATGAACGCGCCGAACAGCACGAACATCATGACGTACGACGCCGACACGCCGAGCGTCGAGCCGAAGATCCCTTCGGTCGAGAGGTACACCTGCTCCAACAGCACCGGAAACGTGACCTGGGTGCTGACGGCATAGGCGAGGAAGGCGACCGCGGTCAGCGGCAGCGCCCAGCCGAGCACGCGCCGGGTGCCCTCGAGCACGATGAGGATCGCGGCCACCGCCCAGAACTTGTCCTGGAAGGTGAGCTCGTCGATGTAGATGATGCGGTTGGTGTAGTACTGGTAGTTGAAGAAGATGTGCAGCACGATCCCCCAGCCGGCGAGCATCAGTACGGCATCGAGCGCGCGCCAACCCAGGCCGCCGCCGGGGCGCGTCGGGTAGAGCAAAAACACGAGGGTCACCGCGAACAGCAGGTGCGTGCCGCGGAAGATCAGCGCCTCGGGCGGGCCGAACGCCGCCGCGTGCATGTGGTAAAGGGACATCGCGATGGCGATCAGCGCCACTGCGACCTTCAGCGCCCCTCCCTGGGGCGCTGTCTGCGGCTTTTCTTCTTCCAAAGGCGACTGCTACAGGGCGCCGGCTTCCTTGTAGAACTTGCTCGCGCCCTTGTGGAACGGCACGCCGATGTCCTGCGCCATGTCCTTCGGCTTCATGCCTTCGATGGATTTCACCACCGCGGCCATGCTGTCCACGTTCGCCGCCATGGTCTTCACCATCTGGTACACGGTGTTCTCGGGCAGATCGCAGGCGACTACCAGGTGCGTCGAGTAGCCGATCACCGGCACGTCCTTGTCCTGCTTCGGATAGGTGCCGGCCTTGATGATCAGCTTGTTGTGGCCGGGATTCGCCTTCTTCACCGCGTTGAAGGTCTTGTCGTCGACCGGCACGAGCTTGACGTCGCGCGCGCTGGCGAGGTCCATCACCGCCGAAGCGGGCGCCGTAGTCCCCAGCGTGAACACCTGCACGTGGCCGTCCTTCATCATCGAGACCGCGTCGGTGTAGGCAGCCTGGAAGTTGGTCTTCGACAGCGACTGGTAGGACAGGCCGTTCACCTTGAGGATCATCTCGGTCAACATCTCGGCGGTGTTGCCCTTCGGCTGCGTGACCAGCGCCTTGCCCTTGAGATCGGCGTAGCTGTTGATTTTCGCGTCGGAAAGCGCGACGACCTGGAAGTACTGCGGGTACAGGTTTGCGAGCTGGCAGACCTTCGTGACCTTCTTGGGGTAGGGCGCGCGGCCTTCGAGGCCGTCGACCGTGGTGTTCGAGTTCGCGAGACCGATCTGCGCTTTGCCCTCGTCGACGCCGCGCACGTTGGCGATGCCTGCGCCGGGCGTCGACGTGATGCTCAGTCCGGGAACCGCCTTCTCCCACATGCCTTTCAGCGCGCCGCCGAGCGGGATCCAGGAGCCGCCTTGCGGGCCGGTCATGAACGTCACCTGCTGGGCGGCGGCGGGGGCGGCGAGCAGGCCGACGGCCGCCGCGACCAGGGTTTTCTGAAATTTCATTCCATCCTCCTCGGTGAGCCGAGGATTCTAGCCTAGTGGATTTGCGGGTCGTCAGCGGCGGCGTTGGCCCAGGCGCCATGCAGCGCAGCGCAAATGTCGCGCAGCACCGGGGCGGCGTCGGGATGGAGCGCGAGCGCCTGCAGGTGGCGCGACACACACACCGCTAGGCGCGGGCAGCCGGTGCGCGCGTAGTGGGTCATGAGATACACGAGCGCCGCGGTAATGGTCTCGACGCGGCTCTCCTCGGGGTCGTTGCGGTGCATAGCCAGCTCCTGGGTAGGGAAGTGCTGGCTGGCTGCGGCACACGCGCCGCTTGCTGGCTCGCGGGGTTGTACGGCCTAAGCGGTCAGGATCAGCTTTCCGTTCTGCGTCAGCCTCAGGCGGTATTCGCGCCCGTTGTGCAGGATCACCAGCTCCCGTCGGCCCTCCAGCAGCGCTTGGCTGGAGATGCGCTTTGGTTCTTCCTTGGGAGGGCGATTCATCAACAAACGATAATAATTCTCATCTACAGTGTCAAGTCATTTTCTACAGGCGCGACAAAGCCTTACCCCGTAGTGACCACTAACACTTCTAGACCACCCGCGTCACGACCGGCTTGCCGGCGAAGTGCCGCCGCAGGTTCTCGATCTGCAGGTCGCCCATCGCCTTGCGCGTTTCGACGGTGGCGCTCCCGACGTGCGGGAACAGCACCGCGTTTTCCAGGGTGAAGAACTCCGGCGGCACCCGCGGTTCGTCGGCGTACACGTCGAGCCCGGCGCCGGCGATCTTCTTCTCCTGCAGGTAGCGCAGCAGCACCGGCTCGTCCACCACCGAGCCGCGGGCGATGTTCACCAGGTAGCTTTCCGGCCCCAGTGCCTGAAGGATCTTTTCATTGATGATTCGATTCGTTTCCGCGCTGGCGGGCGTGACGACGATCAGGACGTCCGCATTCTTCGCCAGCGTCGCCGGGTCCGGATCGTACGGATAGGGCACGTCCTTCCGGTTGCGGTTGTGGTAGCGGATCTTCATGCCGCACGCCGCCGCGCGCTTGGCGATCGCCTCGCCGATGCGTCCCAGGCCGAGGATACCGAGCGTCTTGCCGCCGAGCGACGTGGTGAGGGGATAGGGCCCGCGCGAGGCCCAGTTGCCGGCGCGCAGGTAACGCTCGGACTGCGGGAACTTGCGCACCGTGTTCATCACCAGCGCGAGCGCGGTGTCGGCGACGCACTCGTTCAGCACGTCGGGCGTGTTGGTGACGATGATCTTGCGCTTCTTCGCATCGTCCAGGTTGATCGCGTCCACGCCGACGCCGAAGTTCGAGATGATCTCGAGCTTGGGCAGCGCGTCCATCAGCTTGCCGTCGACCGGCATCGGGCCGAAGGTGGCCAGGCCGCGCACGCGCGGCGCGCACTTTTCAAAAAAGGGGGCTTTTTCCGCCGCTTCGAAGAGGTGGTTGCACGTGAACTCGGATTGGAGCGTGGCCATCGTGCCGGCGTGGCCCTTGGCGGTGATGATGATCTCGGGTTTCATGGTTTCTTGAATTTCGCGGCGAGCGCTTCCGCGCCCCGCGCCAGGATGCCGACGTCGGCGCCGACCGCGACGAAGAGGGCCCCGCACTCGAGCCAGTGGCGCGCGTCGGCCTCGTTCGGCGTGAGAATGCCCGGCGCCTTGCCGCTCTTGCGGATGCGGCGGATGGCGTCGTCGATCAGCGGTTTCACCTTGGGGTTCGCGACTTCGCCGGCATGGCCCATGGACGCGTGCAGGTCCGCAGGACCGATGAACACGCCGTCGACGCCGTCTATTTCGCAGATCGCCTCGATGTTGTCGAGCGCCGGCTGGGTCTCGACCTGCACCAGCACGCAAATCTCCTCGTGCGCCCGGTGCGCGTAGTCCTTGATGCGGCCGAAGCGGGTGGCGCGCGTGGTGCCGGCGACGCCGCGCACGCCGGCGGGCGGGTAGCGCGTGTGCGCCACGGCGCTGCGTGCCTCCGCGGCGTTCTGGACGTAGGGAATGAGAAGCGACTGGGCGCCAATGTCGAGCACGCGCTTCATGTTCACCATGTCGTTCCACGGCACGCGCACCACGGGATGGGTGGGATACGCCGCCGCGGCCTGCAGCTGTGTCAGCAGGCTCTCGATGTCCGCCGGCGAGTGCTCGCTGTCGAGCAGGATCCAGTCGAACCCGGCGCCGGCGATCACCTCCACGGTGTAGTTCGACGACAGGCTCGACCACAGGCCGATCTGCGGCTTGCCTGCGCGCAGCGCGCGCTTGAAGGCGTTCTGCGGCATTTCCATCAGTGGATCTCCGGCTCCGGCACCGCCGCCGTGCCTTCGAGGAAGTCGAAGTCGCAGCCCTGGTCGGCCTGCTTCACGTGCTGCGCGAAGATCGCGCCGTAGCTGCGCTCGTATTTCCGTACCGGGGGCTTCCAGGCGCTCTTGCGCTTCGCGAGCTCGGCATCGGCGACCTTCAGGTTCAGGACCCGCTTCTCCACGTCGAGCTCGATCAGGTCGCCGCTCTTCGCCAGAGCGAGCGGCCCGCCAACGTAGGACTCGGGGGCGACGTGCAGCACGCAGCAGCCGTAGCTCGTGCCGCTCATGCGCGCATCCGAGATCCGCACCATGTCGCGCACGCCCTGCTTCAGGAGCTTCTTCGGCACCGGCAGCATGCCCCACTCGGGCATCCCGGGCCCGCCGAGGGGACCGGCGTTGCGCAGCACCAGTACCGAGTCCTCGTCGCAGTCGAGGTCGTCGCGGTCGATGCGCGCTGCCATGTCGTTGTAGTCGTCGAACACGACCGCTTTCCCGACGTGCTTCAGGATTTGGGTCGCCGCCGCCTTGATCACCGCGCCGTTGGGCGCGAGCGTGCCGCGCAGCACGACCAGGCCGCCCGAGGCTTTCAGGGGATTGCTTCTTTTCCGGATCACGTCTTCGTTGTAGATGCTCGCGCCCTGCAGGTTCTCGCCGAGCGTCTTGCCGTTCACCGTCCTGCAGTCCAGGTTCAAGAGATCCTTCAGCTCAGCCAGCAGCGCGCGCAGCCCGCCGGCATAGTAGAAGTCCTCCATCAGGAACTTGTCGCCCGACGGCCGCACGTTGGCGAGGAGCGGCGTCTTCGCGGAGAACTCGTTGAAGCGCTCGAGCGGGAACCGGATGCCGGCGCGGCCGGCCATGGCGACCAGGTGGATCAGCGCGTTGGTCGAGCCGCCCATCGCCATCAGGGTGACGGCGGCGTTGTCGAACGACTCCCGGGTCAGGAAGTCGCGCGGCTTGAGGTCCTCCCACACCATGTCGACGATGCGCTTGCCGGTGAGCGTAGCCATCTTGGCGTGGTTGGAATCCGGAGCGGGAATCGAGGCCGCACCGGGCAGCGAGAAGCCGAGGCTCTCGGCGAGCGACATCATCGTGGCCGCCGTGCCCATGGTCATGCAGGTTCCGGGCGAGCGCGCGATGCTGTCCTCAATCTCGTTCCAGTCCTTCCGCGTGATGGTGCCGGCGCGCAGCTCCGCCCAGTACTTCCAGCTGTCCGAGCCCGAGCCGAGCGTGGTCTCGCGCCAATGGCCGGAGAGCATGGGGCCGGCGGGCATGTAGATCGACGGCAGGTTCATGCTGATCGCGCCCATGATGAGCGCGGGCGTAGTCTTGTCGCAGCCGCCCATCAGAACCGCGCCGTCGGCCGGGTAGGAGCGCAGCAGCTCCTCGGTCTCCATGGCGAGGAAGTTGCGGTACATCATGGTGGTCGGCTTCTGCATCGGCTCGGCGAGCGACATCGCCGGCATCTCGACCGGGAAGCCGCCCGCCTGCCACACGCCGCGCTTCACTTCCTCCACGCGCTGCTTGAAATGCGTGTGGCAGGTGTTGATGTCCGACCAGGTGTTGATGATGGCGATCACCGGCTTGCCGGCATAGTCGCTGCGGTCGTAGCCCATCTGCGCGGTGCGCGAGCGGTGGCCGAAGGCGCGCAGGTCGTCCGCCCCGTACCAGCGGTGGCTGCGCAGCTCCTCGGGCTTCTTCCTGCTAGTCAAACTTCGCTCCCGAGTCCTTGACCACTTTCGCCCATTTGGCCTGCTCGCTCTCCATCCATCGGCCGAGCGCCTCCGGCGTTCCGGTACGCACGTCGGTACCCTGCCGGGCGAAGCGTTCCTTCATCTCCGCCGTGTTGAGCACCTTCACCAGCTCGGCGTTGAGCTTCGCCACCGTCTCGCGCGGGGTGCCGCGCGAGCCGACCACACCCTGGAACGATCCGGTTTCGAAGCCGGGCAAGCCCTGCTCGGCGACGGTCGGCGTGTCGGGTGCGCTCGGCATGCGCTGCGCGCTCGAGATCGCCAGCGCCTTCAGCCTGCCGCCGGTGACGTGCGGCCAGGTCGCGAGCATGCCGTTGAACAGGACGTGCGCCTGGCCGCCGACCACGCCGGTGATCGCGTCGGCGCCGCCCTTGTAGGGGATGTAGGTCCAGTCGATGCCCATGCGCTGCGCGAACTCGATGCCGGCAAGCTGCGGCGCGCCGCCGATGCCCGAGATGGCGAAATTGAGCTTGCCCGGATAGGCCTTGGCCATCGCCACGAGCTCCTTCACGTTCTTCACCTGCACCTCCGGGTTCACCGCGAGGACGTGCGGCGAATAAGACACCATCACCACCGGCGCGAAGTCCTTCGACGGGTTGAACGGCAGCTTGGGATAGACGCTCGCGCTGATCACCAGCCCGCCGAGGTCGGTGAGGAGCAGGGTGTACCCGTCGGGCGCGCTCTTGGCGACGAAGTCGGCGCCGACGTTGCCATTGGCGCCCGGCCGGTTCTCGACGATCACCGGCTGGCCCCACGCGTCGGTGAGCTTCGGTCCGATCTGGCGCGCCAGGATGTCGGAAGTGCCGCCGGCGGCATAGGGCACGATGATGCGGATCGGCTTGCCGGGATAGGGCTGGGCGAGCGCCCCGGGGATGTGAAGCGCAACGGCAGCGCTGAAAAACGAAACGACAACCAGGAACAGGGCGCGCATTGGGGGTCTCCTCCTTGGGACAGTCCTCGCGCGAACTTTAGCAGTAAACTGCGCCGCTTCCACCGGAGAGCCCATGACCCGTTTCATCGCATTTGCCCTCGTCCTCGTCGCGAGCGGCGCGGCAGCGCAGAGTTTCCCGTCGAAACCGATCCGCGTGATCATCCCGTTCGTCGCCGGGGGCTCCTCCGACATCGTCGGGCGCGCGATCGCGTCGAAGTTTCAGGAGCTCCTCGGACAGGCGGGGGTGGTGGAAAACCGCCCTGGCGCCAACGGCGCGATCGCCGCGGAATTCGTCGCCAAGGCCGAGCCCGACGGCCACACGATCCTCGTCGGCTCGATCGGCGTGTTCTCGATCAATGCGGCGCTGTTCAAGGACCTGCGCTACCAGCCGGTGCGCGATTTCGCGCCGATCACCCTCGCCGTCACCACGCCCAACGTGCTGATCACCAAGCCGACGCTCGCAGCTGCGTCGCTGAAAGAGCTGGTCGACCACATGAAGAAGAATCCGGGCAAGCTCTCCTACTGCTCGAGCGGCACGGGCTCGTCGGATCACCTCACCGCCGAGTTGCTGAAGCAGGCCTCGGGCACCGACGCGGTGCACGTTCCCTACAAGGGCGGCGCAGCCTGCCAGACCGACATCATGGGCAATCAGGTCGATTTCTCGTTCCAGAACCTCGGCGCGGTGACCAACTACATCAAGGGCAAGCGGATGAAGGCGCTCGTGGTGACCGCGAAAGCCCGGCACCCGCAGCTTCCCGACGTGCCTTCCGCGGGCGAGGCGGGTTTCGCTGACCTGGTGGTCACCTCCTGGCAGGCCGCGGCCGCGCCGGCCAAGACACCCAAGGACGTGGTCACGCGGCTGCACGGCGCGATGGTCAAGGCGCTGCGCTCGCCGGATATCGCCGAGCGCATGAACCAGATCGGCTTCGACGTGGTGGCGAGCTCGCCGGAAGA
>DATBSZ010000124.1:0-7214 GCA_036559525.1 Burkholderiales bacterium | reverse complement strand
CACAACGCCATGTTCGACGCGAAAGGGCGGGTATGGATCGCGGCGACGGTGCGCGACCGGGACAACCCGGCATTCTGCAAGCAGGGCTCTGCGCATCCCTCGGCCAAGGTGTTCCCGCTGCCGCAGTCCTCCCGCCAGGTGGCGATGCTCGATCCGAAGACCATGAAGTACAGCTTCATCGATACCTGCTTCGGCACGCATCATCCGCAGTTCGGCTACGACGCCGACAACACGCTGTGGCTGAGCGGCACCGGCCCGGTGGCCGGCTGGGTCAATACGCGCGTATTCGAGGAGACCGGCGATGCGGCGAAAGCACAGGGCTGGTCGCCCTTCGTGCTCGACACCAACGGCAACGGGCGGCGCGACGAGTACGTGGAGCCCAACCAGGCCATCGATCCCGCCAAGGACAAGCGCATCATTCCCGGCTCGGGTCCGTACGCCGTCATGCCGAGCCCGGCGGACGGCTCGATCTGGTACACGGTCGGCGTGTTCGGCGGCGCGCCGGGATTCCTGCGCTTCGATCCGAAGACGCAGCTCTCCGAGGTCTATCTCGTGCCGGCGCCGGCGTACGGCATCCGCGGCGGCGACATCGACAAGAGCGGCGTGCTGTGGGGATCGGGCTCGAGCGGGCACCTGGTGAGCTTCGACCGGCGCAAGTGCAAGGCGCCGCTGAACGGACCCAAGGCCACCGGCGGTCACTGCCCCGAAGGCTGGTCGTTCTATCAATACCCGGGACCGGGCTTCCGCGGGCTCGGCGAGAACAGCGCGGAGTCGAGCTACTACACGTGGGTCGACCAGCACAACACGCTCGGGCTCGGCGAAAACATCCCGATGTCGACCGCCAACCTGAACGACGGCTTCGTCGCGCTGAAGGACGGCAAGATGATCCTGCTGCGCATCCCGTATCCGCTGGGCTTCTACGCCAAGGGCTTCGATGGGCGGATCGATGATCCGAACGCCGGCTGGAAGGGACGCGGGCTGTGGAGCACCAACGGCGATCGTACGCCGTGGCTGATGGAAGGCGGGAAGGGCAGCAAGCCGCGCGCGGTGCACATCCAGCTTCGCCCCGATCCGCTCGCGAGATAGGGAAGGCGCAGTGAACTGGCAAACAGTCCTGCTGATCGTGCATGGGCTGTTCGCGGTCGCGCTGCTCGGCGCGATTAGCCACCAGGGGCCCCGACGCTCTGGATGGGCACGACGACGGGCCGGATGACCGGCGCCTGCCGGGTGCGCGGCTTCAAGAAGGACGTCAGCCCCGAAGAGGTCGTGATTTCGTGCTCGAAGGATGGCTACCGGCAGATCCGAGTCTTCAGGTACCCGCTGCCGAAAGGCAAGCCGGTCAAGTCGGTCGAAACCGAATGCCGCCTGCAGCGCGAAAAATCGTAGGCGTCCTTGCCCTAGTTTTCCTCCCGGGGGTTTCCTGGGGGCAAAACCTGGTGCTGCGCTACGGACAGGCGGCATCGGCGCACAAGAGCATTTATTCGCTGCCGATCGCGCTCGCCGAAAGCGAAGGCCTGTTCCGGCGCGAGGGGCTCGATTTCCGCGTCGTGATTCCGATCCCCGGCGGCGCGGACCTGATGGTCGCCGCGCTGCACGACGACACCGCTGATGTGGCGCACGTCGCGACCCCGTTCCTCGTGCGCGCCGCGCTCGCCGGTTCGGACGCGGTGGCGATCGCCGCAGAGTTCAACGATCCGATTTATTCGCTGGTCGCGCGTCCCGAGATCGCGCGCATCGCCGACCTGAAAGGCAAGGTGGTCGGCATGGCCGATCCGGACGGCAGCATCGCGTACTCCATGCGCAAGCTGCTTGCCCTGCACGGGATGAGCGAGAAGGACCTTCGCGTGAGGATCATCGGCGGAACGCCGGCGCGCCTCGCCTGCCTGAAGCGCGGGGAGTGCGCGGCGGTGCCGCTCGGGCAGCCGCAGGACCTGGTCGCGCAAAGCGAAGGCTATCGGCTACTCGGCGCCTCGAACGACGCCGTGCCTGCGTATCTCTACACGGTCACGGCAGCGCGCCGGTCATGGGCGGCGGCAAACCAGGATGCCGTCGTGCGCTACGTGCGCGCGCTTGCCGCGTCGTTCGCGACGATCCGCGATCCAGCGAAGCGCGGCGCGGTGGTGAACACGATCGTCGAAGTGACCGGCGTGGAGCCTGCCGTCGCCGAGCGTGTCTTGGCGCTCTATGGCGGAAAGAACGTGCTGCCGCAACGAGGCGAGATCGACCTCAAGGGCCTCGCGCAGGTGATCGCCTTCATGGGCGAGACCGGACAGCTCAAGAGCCCGCTCCCCGCGCCGCAGCGCTTTGCGGACCTGCGCTACCTGGAGGCCGCCGGCATCCGGTAAGGTGCTGAACGCATGGCCCTCGTTTCTGCTTTTGCCACTTCGCACGCCTATACGTTCCAGGAGCCGGAGACCTGGGACCAGCGGCGCGAGCGCTCCAAAGCGAGCGTTGCGCGCAAGGCGGGGCGGCCGGCAACCGATACGCGCGAGGCGCGCGCCGAAACGCTCGACGACAACCGGAGCCGCTACGCGCACATCCGCACTGCGCACCAGACCATCCGCGAGCGCCTGGCACGCGCAAGCGCCGATGCGGTGCTGCTCGTCGGCGACGATCAGACCGAGAATTTCAGCGCCGACAACCTGCCGCAGCTCCTCGTCTACACCGGCCCAGACTATGTCGCCGACGACTGGGACCGCAAGAAGACGGCGCGCGTTTCCAGTCATCCGGAAATCGCGCGCCTGCTGGTCGAGGGCTGCCTCGACGAGGGCTTCGATGTCGGATATTCGGTGGCGTTCAAGGATGGAAAGCTCGTGTCGCACGCCCACGTCGAGCCGATCCTCTATCTCGTGCGGGAAAGCGGCACGCCGGTGGTGCCGGTGTTCGTGAACGCGGTTCATCCACCGGCGCCGTCCGCGGCGCGCTGCTACGCGTTCGGGCAGGCGCTGCGGCGCGTGGCGGACAGGCGGCTCGCGGGGCGCCGGATCATTCTCTGCGCCTCGGGCGGCCTGTCGCATTTCTCGCCGTCGCACCCGTGGGAGCATCATGTCGGCTCGCGCTACGTCGGCGACATCAGCGTGGAGTTCGACCGCCGCATCGTGGAGTGGATGCGCGCGGGTGAGGGCCACAGGCTCGCCGCGCTTTCCGCGCCGGAGCTGATCGAGCACGGCCAGGCCGAGCTGCGCCAGTGGATCGTGCTGCTCGGCGCGGTCGGGGCACAGAAGCCCGAGTTCCTGGTGTACGAGCCGCTCTTTCGCAGCATCATGGGCATGGGGGTGGGCTGGTGGAACATGGACCAATGAGGGACCGATGAGATTCCTGGCTGCATTGCTCTTTCTCGGATGGAGCGCAGTCGCGCCGGCGCAGGAAGCGTATCCCTCGCGACCCATCCGCCTGATCGTGTCTTTCACGCCCGGCGGCGGTGCGGACCTCACGGCGCGGACGGTGGGGCAGAGCATGTCCGAGACGCTGCGCCAGCCGGTGGTGGTCGAGAACCGTCCCGGCGCGAACGGGCTGCTCGGCGCCACGGCGGTGGCGAAATCGGCCTCCGACGGCTACACGATGCTGCTCACCGACCGCGGCGCGCTGGGCGTCAATCCAAGCCTGTACAAGAGCCTGCCCTACGATCCGCTGCGGGATTTCGAGTACGTCGGGATCGTCACCTCCGCGCCGTATGTGCTGGTGATCGATCCGAAGCTGCCGGCGAAATCGCTCGCCGAGCTTGCGCAGCTCGCAAAAGCGCGGCCAGGCAGCATCAACTATGCGAGCTTCGGCGTCGCCAGCATGGCGCAGCTCAACATCGAGGCTCTGAAGGCGCGGCTCGGGATCGACCTCACGCATGTTCCTTACAAGGGGGCCGGGCCGGCGGTGCAGGGAGTGGTCGCAGGAGAGGCGGGCGTCACGATCGCTTCGCCGGCAGCCGTGCTCGGCTTCGTGCGCGACGGACGGCTGCGCGCGCTCGCGATCGGCGCGCCGAGCCGCTCGACACTGCTCCCGGAAGTGCCGACGCTCCTCGAGGCGGGCGGCGACGAAGACACGCTGGTGCCCACGTACTTCGCCTTCGCGCTTCCAGCCGGGACGCCGCGCCCGATCGTCGATCGCCTCCACGAGGCGATGAAGCGCGCGCTCGCGGCGCCCGAAGTGGCCGCGCGCCTGGGCGCGGCGGGCCTCGAGCCTACCGGCGGCACGGGCGAGGCGCTGCGCGAGCTCGTCCGGCGAGACATTCCCAGGTTCCGCAAGATCATCCAGGACGTCGGCATTCAACCCGAATGAGGTCCCCATGAAGCTCGTGTGTTCTCTTGTCCTGTGCGCCGCGCTGAGCTCCGTTGCGACGGCGCAGCCGCTGGTCAAGGAAGGCAAGACGGTAAAGATCTCCGAGCACGTGTTCGTCATTCCCGACGAGCTCGCGCCGATGGTGCCGAACGTCGGCATCGTGGTCGGTGCGAAAGCGACGCTGGTGGTGGATCCGGGGATGGGCTTGCGCAGCGGGGAGACCATCCTGCGCGAGGCGGCCAAGCTCAGCCGGAACACCGAGCTCTACGTGGTGAATACGCATTTCCACCCCGAGCACACGACGGGTGAGGCGGGCTTCCCGCCGAGCGCGAAGATCGTACGTGCCACGGCCCAGCAGCAGGACATCGAGGAGATGGGAATGCAGTGGGTGCAGAACTTTGCCAGCCGCTCGCCCGCGATCGCCGAGGTTCTGCAGGGCTTCACCGGGTTCCGCAAGCCCGCCGAGCTCTTCGACAAGGAGAAGACGATCGACCTGGGCGGCGTGAGCGTGCGGCTCGTGCGCCTCGGCCCGGGGCACACCCGCGGCGACACGGTGTTCTTCGTCGAGCAGGACCGGGTGCTCTTTTCGGGCGACCTGGTGATGAGCCAGCTCTACCCGGCGTTCGCTACGCCGCAATCGCGGGTCGCGTCGTGGCTTGCGAGCCTCGACACGCTCGACGCGTTCCGCGCACAGCGCCTCGTGCCTGCACACGGCGCGCTCGCGGACAGTTCGGCCATCGGGAGGTATCGCGACTACCTGACGGCGCTGCGCGCGCGCGTCGCCGAGCTCAAGCGCGCCGGCAAGTCCGCGGCCGAGGCAGCCGAGACCGTGCGCGCCGAATTTCCACCCCGGTATCCGGACTGGGGTCAGCCGCTGCGGGTCGTCGCCGCGGCGAACGCAATCTACGCGGAGCTGCCGTAAGCGTGAAAGCCGCCTTCTTCATGCGGCACGGCGGTCCGGAAGTCTTCGAGTACGGCGATCTCCCCGACCCCGTGCCCGGCGCCGGCGAGGTGCTGGTGAACATCCATGCGGCGAGCGTCAATGCGGCCGACTGGAAAATGCGCGCCGGAAGCTATGCACCCGTTTCGCACTTTCCGTACGTGCCGGGCCGGGACTTCTCCGGCGTCGTCGCCGCGCTGGGGGAGGGGGTGAAGGACTTCAAGGCGGGCGATCCGGTGTTCGGCGTCTGCGAGACGAGCCTGGAGGGGGCCTACGCGGAAAAGGTCGCGATCAAGGCCTCGATCGTGGCGCGCAAGCCCGACGCGCTTTCGCATGCGGAATGCGCGGCGCTCGCGCTGGCTGGTTTGACGGCCGTGGTGTCGCTCGAGGATACGCTGCAGCTGGCGCGCGGCGAGACGATCCTGATCCAGGGAGGAGCGGGCGGAGTCGCGGGCTTCGCGATCCAGCTCGCGAAGCACATCGGCGCGCGCGTCATCACCACCGCGAGCGCGGCGAACCATGCCTATGTCCGCTCGCTCGGCGCGGACGAGGTGATCGACTATCGCACCGAAGATTTCACGCGGAAGGTCTCGGGCTGCGACGCGGTGTTCGACACCGTCGGAGACGACGTGGCGCTGAAGTCGTTTGCCGTGCTGCGGCCCGGCGGCCGAGCCGCGTTCATCGCCTCGGGCGCGTCGGCGCCGGCTTCGCCGCGCCCGGACGTGCGCGCCTACCGCCCGAAGGTGGGGCGCGACCGCCGCCATCTCGAACGCATCGTCGCGCTTGTGCGCTCCGGGGCCGTGCGAGTTCCCGAGATCCGGCGCTATCCACTGTCGGAAGTTGCGGCGGCGCACGCCGTCAGCGAGGGCCGCCACTTCCGCGGCAAGCTGGTGCTGGAAGTGCGCTCCGGCTAGGCGCTATTTCACGATCAGCGTGGCCTGCATGCCGGGATGGAACCGGCAGATGTAGTCGACGCGCCCCTTCTGGCGCGCGACGTACTTCCACTCTCGATCACCCTCGATCGTGCCTGACTCGACCGACTTGCCCGCGCTTACCGTGTGGGGCACAGGATCGCGGTTCGTCCAGGTGACGGTATCGCCAACGGCGACCTCGAGTGACTGGGGCGCATATTTCATCGCCTCGATCGACACGCGGTGGTCCTTGCGCGCACCGAGCAGCAGGCTGGAGAAAAGGACGAGGGCTGCAAGCGCAGCCGCCCGTCCGATCCGACGCAGCATCGGCTGCGCTATTTGACTTTGCCCTGGATCATCTTGGCATGATCCAGGTGCGACGCGATCGCCGGCCGCACCTTGACGATCAGCGCTTTGAGCTCGTCGTTCTTCGCGCCGGGAATTAGGACCTTGTCGATCGCGTCGAGCACCGCCTGGTGGTAGGCGACCTCGTGATCGATGTAGGCCTTGTCGAACGCGGCGCCCGAGAGCTTCTGCAGGTTCGCGGTGTTCTTGCTGGCGCCTTCCTTGAGGCTCTTGCTGATATCGCTGTCCTCGGGCTTGACCTTCAGCTTGTTCGCGAGCGCGACCGCCTGCTTGTTCACCGCGGTATGGTCGGTGATCATCTGGTCGGCGAAGGCCTGGATCTCCTTGTTCTTGGAGCGGCTCTTCGCGAGCTTGCCGGCGTCGATGTCGATCTGGTTCGCGGTCACTACGATGCCCGCGATCTGCGGATCGCTCGGCCCGCCGCCCTGGGCCGACGCGACGCCGGCGGCGAGCGCGGAAACTGCGGGGATGATTAACCATGCCATCTTCACGGACTGTTCTCCTTTGATGATAGGAAGCTGGCATAAGATGCTCCGGCGGCTCCCGGCGTTCCCGGGTGCGCCCGACTTTCGACAAGCCCTCAGGGCATGAGCGGCAGCGGCTTGCCTTCCGACGAGGACGGCGCCGGAATCCCGAGGATGCGCGCGAGCGTCGGCGCGATGTCCGCGACCTCGACCCGCGCGTCGACCCGGCCGGGCTTCACCCAGCGCGGACCGTAGAACAGG
>DATBSZ010000123.1:0-40463 GCA_036559525.1 Burkholderiales bacterium | reverse complement strand
CCCGACGATCGGAATTCCCTTCGCCGCGTACGGCGAGAGCGCGTCGAGCATCTTCCGGGCCTCGCGCTTCGCTTCGTCGACGAGTCCCACCGAAAGGAAGGTGCGGCCGCAGCACAGGCCTCGGGGAGCGTGCACGCGATGTCCTGCGGCCTCGAGCACCTTGAGCGCCGCGCGCGCATTCTCCGGCTCGAAGTACCGGTTGAACGTGTCCACAAAGAGCACTACGTCACCGTCGTTTCTTCCTTGCTCAGTGAAAACGTCGCTGCGCCATTTCGGCAGCTCGCGCTTGGCGGCAAAACCGAGAGAAGACTTCAACAGCGAAGAAACAGCATTCGATACTGGTGCCAAGCGCGCTGCCCAAGGCGCGTAGCGCGGCAGATAGCCGATCGCGCGGTCGCGCGCCGAGAGCCCATGCGTCGCCTTGTAGCGCGCGAGGAACTCGATCTTCATGCGCGCCATGTCGACGCCGGTCGGGCACTCGCGCTTGCAGCCTTTGCACGAGACGCAGAGGTCCAGGGCTTCCTTTACTGCTTCATCACCCTGATCACCGAGCTGGTTGGATAACGCAAGACGCAACGTATTCGCCCGGCCGCGGGTGAGATGGCGCTCGTCCATCGTCGCGCGGTACGAGGGGCACATGGTGCCGGCGTCGAACTTGCGGCAGTGGCCGTTGTTGTTGCACATCTCGACGGCCTTGTCGTAGCCGCCCCATTCGCCCCAGTCGAGCACCGTGGCGGGAACCGAGGTCGCATAGCCGGGCTTGAAGCGAAACAGCGACTTGTCGTCCATGCGCGAGGGATGGACGATCTTGCCGGGGTTCATCAGGCCGCGAGGATCGAGCCAGGACTTGATCTCGGCGAGCGCCGCGGTCAGGCGCGGGCCGAAGAACGGCGCGATCCATTCCGAGCGCACCAACCCGTCGCCGTGCTCGCCGGAATAGGCGCCCTTGTACTCCTTCACCATTGCGCAGGCTTCTTCGGCGATGGCGCGCATTTTCTCGGCGCCGTCGCGGCGCATGTCGAGCACCGGCCGCACGTGCAGCGTGCCGACCGACGCGTGCGCGTACCAGGTGCCGCGCGTGCCGTGCTTCTCGAACACGCGCGTCAGGCGCTCGGTGTATTCCGCGAGGTGCTCGAGCGGCACTGCGCAGTCCTCGATGAACGACACCGGCTTGCCGTCGCCCTTCATCGACATCATGATGTTCAGGCCCGCCTTGCGCACGTCCCAGAGCTGCTTCTGCAGCTTCTCGTCCGGGATCTCGACCACGCTGCCGGGAAGGCCGAGGTCGGCCATGAGCTGCACCAGGTCTTTGAGTCTTCCGACCCTGTCGTCCGCGAATTCGACCAGCAGGATCGCGTCGGGATCGCCTCGGATGAACGCGTTGACGGTTTTCTCGAACGCCGGGATCTCCCGCGCGAGGCCGATCATGGTGCGGTCGACCAGCTCGACCGCGGTCGGGCCCAGCTTCACAATGTGCTGCGTGAGCTCCATCGCGGTGTAGAACTTCGGGAAGTGGCACACGCCGAGCGAGCGCTTCGCCGGCAGCGGCGAGAGCTTGAGATGCAGCCGCTCCGAATACGCGAGCGTGCCCTCCGAGCCGACCAGCAAGTGCGCCGCGTTCGCGTGCGGCGGCCCGAGGTGGTCGAGGTTGTACCCCGCGACTTTTCTCAGCACCTTCGGAAAGCGCGCTTCGATCTCCGCCTTTTCACGCTCGTAGAGTTGCTGCAGCTTTTGAACGAAGGCGCCGTACTCGCCCCGGGCATCGCTCAGCGGGCCGAAGCGCCAGCGCTGGCCCGAAGCGGTGACGGCCTCGATGGCGAGCACGTTGTGCACCATGTTGCCGTAGGCGATCGAGCGCGAACCGCACGAGTTGTTTCCCGCCATGCCGCCGAGCGTCGCCTGCGCGCTGGTCGAGACGTCGACCGGGAACCACAGGCCGTGCTTGCGCAGCTCGGCGTTGAGCGCGTCGAGCACGACACCGGGCTGGACGACCGCCACGGCTTGTTCCCTTTTTATCTCCAATATCTTGTTCAAGTACTTGGTATGGTCGATGACCAGCGCCGCCCCGACCGCCTGGCCGCACTGCGAGCTGCCGGCGCCACGCGGCAGGATCGGCACGCCCTCATCGACCGCGATGGCGATCGCGGCGCGCGCCGCCTCTTCGCTGCGCGGCACAACGATGCCGATCGGCTCCACCTGGTAGATCGAGGCGTCGGTCGAGTAGCGGCCGCGGCTCGCGGCGTCGAACATGACCTCCGCGTCCAGTTCCTTGCGCAGGCGCGCCGCCAGCGAGGAATGGCTGACGCTGGCGAATCTGATCGGGGTCAATGGAGCGTTCATGAGCCGAAGGTAGAATAACCCAATGCCCCGACGCGCCGGCCGCCACTTCCTGCAGATCCCCGGTCCGACCAACGTCCCCGACCGCGTGCTGCGCGCGATCGATTTCCCGACGATGGATCACCGCGGCCCCGAGTTCGCCGCGCTCGGAAAGGAAGTGCTCGCCGGAATGAAGCGTGTCTTCAAGAGCACGCTGGGCGAGGTGGTGATCTATCCCGCCTCCGGCACCGGCGCCTGGGAAGCCGCGCTCTGCAACACGCTCTCAGCCGGCGATCGCGTGCTGATGTACGAGACAGGCCATTTCGCCACTCTGTGGCAGAAGATGGCGGCCAAGCTCGGCCTCGAGGTTGAGTTCATCGCCAGCGACTGGCGCCGCGGCGCCGATCCGGAGGCGATCGAGAAGAAGCTGCACGCCGACACCGACCAGCCGATCAAGGCGGTGTGCGTGGTGCACAACGAGACCTCGACCGGCGTGGTTTCGCGCATCGCCGACGTGAGAAAAGCGATCGACGCGGCAAGGCACCCGGCGCTCTTCATGGTCGACACGATTTCCTCGCTCGCCTCGATCGACTATCGCCACGACGAATGGGGCGTCGACGTCACCGTCGCCGGCTCGCAGAAGGGGCTGATGCTGCCGCCGGGGCTGTCCTTCAACTGCGTCTCCCCGAAGGCCATTTCTGCGAGCAAGAGCGCGCGCCTTCCCCGCAGCTATTGGGCGTGGGACGAGATGATCGCCAACGGCAAGAGCGGCTACTTCCCGTATACGCCGGCGACGAACCTGCTCTACGGCTTGCGCGAAGCACTGACGATGCTGCTCGACGAGGAAGGGCTGGACGCGGTGTTCGCGCGCCACCAGCGCCACGCCGAGGCGGCCCGGCGCGCAGTGCGCGCGTGGGGCCTCGAGGTGTTCGCGCTCGATCCGCGCGAGTATTCGGGCTCGCTTACGGCCGTGCTCATGCCGGCCGGGCACGACGCCGATCGCCTGCGGAAAATCATCCTCGAGGCGTTCGACATGTCGCTCGGCACCGGGCTCACCAAGCTCGGCGGCAAGGTGTTCCGCATCGGCCATCTCGGGGATTTCAACGATCTCACGTTGATGGGCACGCTCGCGGGCGTCGAGATGGGGCTCGTGCTTGCCGGTGTGCCGGTGAAGAAGGGAGGCGTGCAGGCCGCCATGGAATACCTCGCGAGCGCCGCTGCGGCGCCGGCCCGCAAAGTCGCTTAAGAAAAGCAATGAGCGGTCCGCTGGCGGGCGTGAAGGTTTTGGAGCTCGCGCAGATCATGGCCGGCCCGACCTGCGGCCTGATGCTCGCCGACCTCGGCGCCGACGTGATCAAGGTCGAGCGCGTCCCCGGCGGCGACGATACCCGCAGGATGGACCGGCCCTCGGTCAAGGGCGAGTCCGCGTCGTTCATGGCGATGAACCGCAACAAGCGCGGCATCGCGCTCAACCTCAAGCTGCCCACGGCGCAGGAAGCGCTCAAGCGCATGGCCGCGCGCTCCGACGTCGTCACCGAGAACTACCGCAAGGGCACGATGGAGAAGCTGGGGCTGGGTTACGAGGCGCTGCGCGCGGTGAATCCGGCAATCATCTATTGCTCCATCTCCGGCTACGGCCGCACCGGCCCGTACGCCGAAAAGGGCGGCTATGACCTCATCGCCCAGGGCATGTCGGGGCTGATGGGAGTCACCGGCGAGGCCGGCCGCGCGCCGGTGAAGTCGGGCGGACCCGTGTGCGACATCAATGCCGGCCTGCTCGGGGCGCTCGGCGTCGTGTCCGCGTACGTGCACCGCCTCAAGACCGGCGAAGGGCAGCTCATCGATACGTCGCTCTTCGAGGCCGGGATCCAGCAGCTCTACTGGCAAGCTGCGATCCACTTCGCCACCGGCGAAGTGCCGGGCCCTACCGGGTCGGCGCACATCCTCTCGGCGCCCTATCAGGCGTTCCGCGCCGCCGACGGCTGGCTGAACATCGGCGGCGCCAATCAGGCGAACTGGGAGCGGATGTGCCGCGTGCTCGGCGCGCGCGACTGGCTGGAAGACCCGCGCTTTCGCAGCAACGCCGACCGGATGAAGAATTTGGACGCATTGGTGCCGCTCATGAATGCGCGGCTCAAGGACCGCAAGGTGGATGACTTGATCGAGGCGCTGGAAGCCGAAGGCGTGCCCTGCGGCAGGATCAATTCGATCGCCGACGTGGCGGCCGACCCCCAGGCGCTGGCGCGCGAAATGGTGGTCGAGCTTGAACATCCCCGGGCAGGGCGCACCCGCGCCCTTGGGCTACCGATCAAGCTGTCGCGCACTCCCGGGAAGGTCTCGCGCCCGGCGCCCGTCCTGGGCCAGCATACGCGCGAAGTCCTGGAGGAATTCGGCTTTTCGCGCGCGGAAATCGACAGCCTGGTGGGAAGCGGAGCTGCCGTAGCTGCCTGATATCATCGCCGCACAACCATAGGAGGAGGAGATGAAGACCTTGAAGTGGATTGCGAGCGCGGCACTGGCGTTGACCAGCATCGCGGGGCAAGCGCAGCAGTGGCCACAGAAGCCGATGATTTTCCTCAACCCTTTCCCGGCCGGCGGCGGAACCGATACGTTCGCGCGCCCGATCGCGGCCAAGCTCACGCAGCAGCTTGGCGAATCGGCGCTAATCGAGAACCAGGGCGGCGCCGGCGGCACCGTGGGCGCCGCCAATGCGGCGAAGCGGGCCCCCGACGGCTACAACTGGTTCTTCGGCGCGGTGCACCATACCATCGCCGAGAGCCTCTACACCCGGCTGAACTACAGCCTGGAGAAGGACTTCGAGCCGATCACGGTCGCGGCCTTCGTGCCGAACGTCGTCGTGGTGCACCCGAAGCACAAGGACACCCTCAAGACGCTCAAGGACCTGATCGACTACGCCAAGGCAAATCCGGACAAGCTGAACTACGGCTCGGCCGGAAGCGGCACCACGCACCATCTCTCGGTCGAGCTGTTCAAGACCATGACCGGTACGAAGCTGGTACACGTGCCCTACAAGGGTGCGGGCCCGCTGATGGTGGACCTCCTCGCCGGCCAGGTGGACCTCGCCTTCGACGGCATGGGAACCTCGTCGACGCAGGTCAAGGCCGGCAAGCTGATCCCGCTGGCTATCACCAGCAACAAGCGCAACCCGGTGCTGCCGAACGTGCCGACGGTGCAGGAAGCGGGCGTGCCGGGCTACGAGGTGCGCACCTGGTACGGGATCTGGGCGATCAAGGGCACCCCGCCGGCGATCAAGGACCGCATGTACAAGGAAATCGTCAAGGCGATGGAGCAGCCCGACCTGAAGAGGATCTGGGCCGAGCAAGGCGCAGACGCGGGCGGCATGCCGCCGGCGGAGATGGAGAAGCTGGTGAAGAGCGAGATCGCGAAGTGGGCGAAGGTCGTGAAGGACGCCGGCGCGAAGGTCGACAACTAGAAGCTAGACGATCCCCTCGGAGCGCAGCCGTGCGATCTCCGAGGGGTTCTTCTTCAGAAGATCCCGCAGCACCTCGTCGGTGTGCTGCCCCAGCGTCGGGGGCGGCACTTCGTGCTGCAGCGGCGTTTCGGAGAAGCGCATCGGGCTGCGCACCAGCGAGACCTTGCCCGCCGTCGGGTGCGGCAGCTCCATCTTCAGCCCGCGCGCGACGGCCTGCGGCTCGGCAAACACCTGCTCGAGATTGTTGATCGGGCCGCACGGCACACCCGCGGCTTCCAGGGCAGCGGTCCATTCCCTCGTACTACGTCGAGCTAGTATTTCGGACAGAAGGCGTGTCAGCTCGACGCGGTTCGCGATGCGCTTGCCGTTCGTCACGAAGCGCGCATCGTCGGCGAGGCTGCGGCAGCCCGCGACTTCGCAGAACTTGCGAAACAGGTTGTCGTTGCCGCACGCGACGATGACGGCTCCGTCGGCGGTCTTGAACACCTGGTAGGGCGTGATGTTCGGATGGTCGTTGCCGAGCCGGCCGGGCGACTCGCCCGTGGCGAGGTAGTTGGCGCCCTGGTTCGCGAGGACTGCCGCCAGCGAATCGAGCAGCGCGAGGTCGAGGTGCTGGCCTGCGCCGCTCTTCGCGCGATGCGCCAGCGCGGCGCACACGGCGATGCTTGCATACATGCCGGTGATCAGGTCGGCGATCGGGATGCCCGCCTTCTGCGGGCCGCCGCCGGGCCGGTCGTCGCGCTCCCCGGTGATGCTCATCAGGCCCCCCATGCCCTGGATCATGAAGTCGTATCCTGGCCGCTCGCGCCACGGGCCGGTATGACCGAAGCCGGTCACCGAGCAATAGATCAGGCCCGGATTGACCTTCTTCAGTTGCGCGTAGCCAAGGCCGTACCGGTCGAGGTCGCCGTACTTGAAGTTCTCCAGCAGCACGTCGCAGCGCGCGGCGAGCTCGCGCGCGATCGCTTGCCCCTGCGGTTGCGCAAGGTCGAGCGTGAGCGATTTCTTGCCGCGGTTGGCGCACGCGAAGTACGCCGATTCGGCTGTGTCGCGGCCCTGCGCGTCCTTGAGCCACGGCGGGCCGAAGGCGCGCGAGTCGTCGCCTTTCTTCGGCCGCTCGACCTTGATCACCTCCGCGCCCAGGTCGGCGAGGTTTTGCGCCGCCCACGGGCCCGCGAGCACGCGGGTCAGGTCGAGAACACGGATTCCAGCGAGGGGCCCCGGCATGGGGCCGCAGTCTACTTGACTGTGATGTTGTTGTGGACGCTGCGCACGCCGTTCACGGCGGCGACGACGCGGCCGGCGCGCGACGCCATGTCGGGCACCGGCACGAACCCCGAAAGCTGCACGCTGCCTTCGTAGGCCTCGACCGAGATCGCCTTCGACGGAAGGCCGCTTGTTGCGACCAGCACTTCCTTGACTCGAGCCGCGAGCGCCGCGTCGCGCACCGCGCGCCGTTCGTTGTCCTCGCGCGCCGCCCGATATTCAGCGGGCGACAGCCGCCGATCCTTGTCGGTATCGAATTGCGCGAAGCGCTTGGCGATTTCGGGCTCGGCGATGGCTTCGATGCGGCTCAAGAAGCCGTCGCCGTTGCGGTCGAGCGCCGCAAATTCGGCAGACTGCGCGCAGGCCGCCGCGCTGGCGGCGAGGAAAGCGACGAAGACGAGCGCGCGCATGGTTTTCTCTGCGTCACTATAATCGCGCGCCTCGTTAAGCCGGGTGACTCATCGGATGGTCCGGCCTGCTCAGTCGCGTCACGACTTTCCGACTTGCGTCGCGACGGCGCGACGGGCATTCACCTACGGAGCAAGTGCTCGGCGAGCTCGGCGAACCCGGCGCCGGAGGCGGCGCGCGTCACGTACTTCGGCTCTTCGGCGAGCAGCCCCTCGAAGCGCCGCACGTTTGCCACGCCGACCGATTTCTCGAAGAAAGCGAACATCGGCGCGTCGTTGGGCGAATCCCCGGCGAATACGACCTCCCGATTCACGGCCGCGAGGTCGAGCCCGAAGCGCTCGGCGAAGAGAAGGCGCGTCGCGGCGAGCTTGTCGTATTCGCCGAACCAGCCGTTCACGTGGATCGAGCTCACCTTCGCCGTGAGGCCGGCCTGGCGCATCAGCGCGGCGATGCGCTGCGCCGCCTCGACGGGCAGCGGCGGCACATCCTCGCAATAGTCGATCGCGAGGTCGGTCGCGCGGTAAGGCTGGTCGGAAGCGAGCGCGCAGCCGGGGACCGCGGCGAGGATCTGCGCCGCGATGGCTTGCAGGCGGACGCGCTTGCCGGCACGAATTGCTTCTGAATCCTGGAACCGCTTCTGCAGGCGGTTAGCCTCGTGGAAGAAATAGAACGCCCCGTTCTCGCCGACGACGGCATCGACCGGCCACATGCGGGCAATGTGATCGCACCAGCCCGCGGGCCGCCCTGTCACCGGAACTACGCGCAGCCCGGCGTGCTTCAGGCGCTCGAGCGCGCCGTAGCCCCCGGCAGTGAGCTTGCCGTCGGTCGTCAACGTATCGTCGATGTCCAGCAGCACGGCCCGCACGCCCCGTCGATCGAGCTCGGCGAGCGGCTTCATCGGCTGAGCACCTCGGCGACACGGCGGCGCTGCGCCTCGGTCATGCGCAGGCCGCACTTCGTGCGGCGCCACAGCACATCTTCCGCGGTGCGCGCCCATTCGCGCTTCACGAGGTAGCCGAGCTCGCGTTCGGTCAGTCCGGCACCGAAGTACTCACCGAGGCGCCCGTCACCCAGCACCTGCGCCGCGAGCGTCCCGTGGCGCCGGAACACGCCCTGCAGCACGTTCGGCGGAACCTGGGAATAGCGCTGCTGCAACTCGCGCTTGGTTGCTTCACGATCGGCAAAGTCGCTGCCCGGGAGCTGCGCGCGCGCGGTCCATGCCGGCTTCAATCCCGGAAAGTAGGGCGCGAGCTTGTCCAGGGCGCTTTCCGCCAGGCAGCGGTAGGTGGTGATCTTGCCGCCGAACACCGAAAGCACCGGCGCCGCGCCTTGGGCGTCGTCGACCCGCAGAGTGTAGTCGCGCGTGATGGCCGAAGGGTCCTGCGAGCCGTCGTCATACAGCGGCCGCACCCCAGCGTAGCGCCACAGAACATCCTTCGGTACTGGCGCGCGCGCAAGGTAGCGGCCCGCCGCGCGGCAGAGGTAGTCGACCTCGGCTTCGCTGGCCGCCACCGCTGCGGCATCGCCGTCGTAGTCGATGTCGGTCGTGCCCACGAGCGTGAAGCGATCCTCGAACGGGATCATGAAGACGACGCGGCGGTCGTCGTTCTGCAGGATGAAGGCGTGCTCGCCCTCATAGAGGCGCGGCAGCACGATGTGGCTGCCTTTCACCAGCCGCACGGAGTCGCGCGTGGTCTCGCCGAGCGGTCCGTTCAGCACCTCCTTCACCCAGGGGCCGGCCGCGTTGACGATCGCGCGCGCGAGCACCGTTTCTCCGTTCGAGAGCTGTGCCTGCCAGCCACCTTCGACGCGCCGGGCCGAAACGCACTCGGTACGCACCAGGATGCGCGCGCCGCGATTCGCCGCATCCAGTGCGTTCACCACGACCAGCCGCGCGTCATCGACGCGGCAGTCCGAATACACGAAGCCATGCTTCAGCTCCGGCCGCAGCCCCGACGCGTAGGGCGGCCGGTCCAGGCGCACCGCCTGCGATGCCGGCAGCAGCGAGCGCCGAGCGAGATGGTCGTACAGGAAAAGCCCGACCCGGATCATCCAGCGCGGCCGCAGCTCCGGAACATGCGGCGCGACGAACCGCGTCGGCCAGGTGAGGTGGCCCGCGATGCGCAGCATGATCTCGCGCTCGGCGAGCGCTTCGGCCACCAAGCGGAACTCGAAGTGCTCGAGGTAGCGCAGCCCGCCGTGGATCAGCTTCGATGAGGACGATGAAGTCGCGCTCGCAAGATCCGCCTTTTCCACCAGAGTCACTGAAAGGCCGCGTCCTGCCGCATCGCGGGCGATGCCGGCGCCGTTGATCCCGCCGCCGACCACCAGCAGGTCGTAGGTCATTTCCATGCCAGAGGAATGCGCACGCCCAGGGCCACGCCGTCGCCGGTCGCGAGGTTCGAAGCGGCAATGGTGCCGCCGTGAAACTGGGCGATGAGCCGCGCGACATAAAGCCCCAGGCCGAGATGGGGCGTCGCGGTGCCCGACGCGTCGCGCACCGAGATCATCGATTCGAAGAGGCGCGTGCGCATCTTGTCGGGCAGCAGCGGTCCCTTGTTCGATACCGTGAGCGCGGCGGCGCCGCCGGCCTCCTCGAGCGCGACGCGCACCGGCGCCGCGCCGCGCGAGAAGTCCACCGCGTTCTCCACCAGCTTGTCGAGGAGCTGCGCGGCGAGGTCGGGCGCCCCCTCCACTTCGACCCGGCGCTCGGGCACCTCGAGAGCGAACGCGGCCTTCGGATACGCGATGCGGTAGCCCTCGACGCAGCCGCGCACCACCGCGGCCAGGTCGTAGCGGCTGCGCTCGACCGCGCTCAAGCTCTGCTCGAGGCGCGAGGCTTCGGTCATCCGCTCGAGGATCCTGCCGAGGCGCGCAAGGCCCTGCTCGGCGCGATCGATGTAGAGATCGTGATTCTCCCGGGATATCTTCAGGTTTTCCAAGGACGACCGAACCACTGCGATCGGCGTGCGCAGCTCGTGCGACAGGCGCCCGGCCATCGCTTCCAGGTAGGCATGGTGCTCCGCGAGGCGCTCGAGCACCGCCGAGAAGCTGCGCGAAAGGTCCCCGATCTCATCGTCGGCCTGCGACGCCGTCAGGCGCGCGATGCGGCCGTGCGCATCGATCGCCGATTCGGCTTCGTCGCGCAGCCTGCGGATGCGCATCGAAAGGCGGGTGGCAAACGCCATCAGCAGCGCCGCCGCGCCCGCAAACGCCGCCAGCGTGAGGAGCAGCAGGCGCTCGAGCGCGGCGCTCTTCACCGACATCACCGGGTTGGTCGTCTCTTCGGTCACGACGGCGCCGGCGACCTGGTCGCCGGTCCAGATCGGGTGCGCCGCCGACAGGACCACGGCGCGGCCATCGCGCGTATGGCGCGCACGCGTGGCCGGCGTGCCCTGCAGCGCCGCCGCCACGTCCGAGCCGGTGGCGAGTAGATCCTCGGGCGGGCCCTCGGTGAAGTCCTCCGTCGGCCGCGGAATGACCCACCCAACCGTATTGACAAATAAGGGCTGCCACCAGGGCGCTTCGGAGGCCACCTCCGTCGCGCGGCGCAGGCTGCCCGCCTGGGCGATCACCTGGTAGCGGCCATCCACTACCCAGATGCGCGAGGAGGCGCGTTGCAGGCCGAGCAGGATGGCGTCGACCTCGTCGTCGCGCCCGGAGGCGCTGGCGAGGAGCTGCGGCCGCTCGTGCAGGGCGGTAGCGACGGCGCGCGCCACGGCGAGCAGCGACTGCTCCTGCTCCTGTAGCAGGAACCTCTCGACCTCGTTGACGTACAGGATCCCCGCGACCGGCAGCGCAGCCAGGGCGAGCAGCACGAGCGCGAGCTTCACCCGCAAGCTGAAGCGCGGCCGCTTCATGCCTGCCAGCGATACCCCATGCCGTACACGGTGTCGATGGCGTCGAACGCCGGGTCGACCGCGAGGAACTTGCGGCGGATGCGCTTGATGTGCGAAGTGATCGTGCCGTCGTCGACCACGAGGTTCGCTTCGCGCATCAGCTGCTCGCGGTTCTTCACGTGCTCCGGAAACTTGGCGAGCGCGTGCACCATCCAGAATTCGGTCAACGTGAGCGGCACCGCCGCGCCGCGCCAGGCTACGCTGAAGCGCTTGAGGTCGATCGTCAGCGCGCCGCGTTCCAGGCGCTCGGGCGCGGCGGTCGCATCGCCTGCGAGCTCGGCGCGCCGGAAAAGCGCGGCGATGCGCGCCAGCAGGTGCGGGAAGCTCACGTCCTTGGTGAGGTAATCGTCGGCCCCCAGGCGCAGGCCGGCCACGGTGTCGAAGTCGCTGTCGCGCGCGGTCAGGAAGATGATCGGCAGCGCCGCCGACAGCGCCCGCAGCTCGCGGCAGAGCGCGAACCCGCCGTCGACGTCGGCGCCCAGGCCGATGTCGATCAGCGCGAGGTCGGGCAGCCGGCTCCTCATCGCCGTGAGCGCCTCGCCGCGCCCGGCGTAGGCGGCGACCTCGAAGCCATGCTTGCGCAGGCCCTCGGCGTAGTTGGCGCGAATGGCCGGCTCGTCCTCGACGATCGCGATGCGGCGCGACATGGCGGCGAATATAGCCCAACGCGCCGGGTCCCAAGCCCGCTGCCCGGGGTTTGCCAGAATTGTTCGCCGCTTTGCCCGCGCGAGTCCGGCCGGCGCGCGGGTTTAGCCCTTCAAATGCCGGACGCATGGAAACCGAAAAACATCCCAGACCGACGCTTCCCCTGCTCGCGCTGCTCGCCCTTGCTTCCGCACTGGGCGTCGCGGTCGCGATCGCGCTTGCCGGCGTGGCGATGCTCCTTGCCGCGCCCGCGTACGCCTCGCAGTCCGAAACGAAGGAGGGCATGCTGTACCTGCGCGCGCGCGGGGCCGATCCGGTCGCCGCGCCGTTGCTTGGCACCGAAGTTCTGTTTCGGATTTCCGGGCCGGTGGCGCGAGCGCGCGTGGTGCAGACCTTCCGCAATCCGCACGACGTCTGGTACGAAGGCATCTACGTCTTTCCCCTCCCGCAGAGCGGTGCGGTCGACGCCCTGCGCCTAGTGGTCGGCAGCCGCATCGTCGAGGGCGAGATCCGCGAGCGCAACGTCGCGAAACAGGCTTACGCGCAGGCGCGCGGCGCCGGGCAGCGCGCCGCGCTGCTCGACCAGGAGCGGCCGAACATCTTCACGACCAGCGTGGCGAACATCGGCCCGGGTGAAACCGTGGTGGTCGAGCTCGAATACCAGCAGGTGGTGCGCTACGACAGCGGGCGCTTCTCGCTGCGCTTCCCGATGGTGGTCGGGCCGCGCTACATACCCGCCGCGTCGCTGCAAGTCGCCGACGCGATGCGCATCACCCCGCCGGTGATGCGGCCCGGCACCGAGGGCGAGCGCACCAATCCGGTCGCGATCCAGGTGATGCTCGATGCCGGGGTACCGCTCGCCGCGATCGAAAGCGCGCATCACCCCATCGAGGTCAAGGCGCCGAGCGATTCGCGGCGCGAGATCGTGCTTGCGGGCGGCACCACGCCGGCCAACCGCGATTTCGAGCTCTCCTGGTCGCCGCGCCCCGCGTCCCTGCCCCAGGCGGCGTGGTTCACCGAGGAGAAAGACGGCAAGCACTACGGCCTGCTCATGCTCCTGCCGCCGGCGGCGCCGCGCAGCGCGCGCCTGCCGCGCGAGGTGATTTTCGTTCTCGATACGTCGGGCTCGATGGGCGGCGCCTCCATCCGCCAGGCCAAGGAGGCGCTCGAGCTCGCGCTCGCGCGGCTGCAGCCGCAGGACCGGTTCAACGTGATCGAGTTCAACTCGTTCGCGCGTGCGCTGTTCGACGCGGCCCGGCCGGCCGACCCGGACAATCTCCGCGCGGCCACGCGCTGGGTACGCGCGCTCGAGGCGCGCGGTGGCACCGAGATGGCGGCGGCGCTGCATCTCGCGCTCGACGGCGCGGACGATCCAGAGCACGTGCGCCAGGTGATCTTCCTGACCGACGGTGCGGTGGGCAACGAAGAGCATCTCTTCGGCCTGATCCGCGCTCGGCTCGGCGGCTCTCGCCTCTTCACCATCGGCATCGGCTCGGCGCCGAACAGCCATTTCATGACCAAAGCGGCGCAGCTCGGCCGCGGCACTTTCACCTACATCGGGCGCGTCGACGAGGTCCGCAGCCGCATGGGCGAGCTTTTCGCCAAGCTCGAGACCCCGGTCCTGAAGGGCGTGCAGGCTCACTGGCCCTCCGGCGTCGCCGTCGAGGTCTGGCCGGCGCGCCTTCCCGACCTGTATGCCGGCGAGCCGGTCGTGCTCGTCGCGCGGCTCGACCGGCTGGAGGGCGAAGTGCGGCTCGAGGGCGAGCGCAACGGAACCGCCTGGGAGGCTCGCATGCCACTGGCACACAATGCGAACGCCGAAGGGCTCGGCGCGGTGTGGGCACGCGAAAAGGTGGGCGCGCTCATCGATTCGCTGCGCGAAGGCGCACCGGAGGCAGAGGTGCGCGCGCGGGTGATCGCGCTCGCCGAAGCGCATCGCCTGGTCACGAAGTACACGAGCTTCGTCGCAATCGACAAGACCCCGGCGCGCGCGCCCGAGGAGGCGCTCAAGCTCGCCGAGATGCCGACCTTGTTCCCCGAAGGCTGGGACTACGCCAAGGTCTACGGCGAGCTGCCGCGAGGCGCCACGGATAGCCGGCTTGCGCTTCTTCTTGGCACGCTTGCCATCCTCCTCGGCCTGGCGGTTATGCGGCGCTTCACATGAAGGCGATTGCAGTTGTGCTGCTGGTGATCGGAACCTGGCAGTTCGGCCGCGGCGCCTGGATCCAGGCGAAGGCGTGGGTGGCGCAGGGCCTGATCGCACATGCCTGGTCAAGAACGCTGCAAGGCGCGGCAGACGTGAAGCCGTGGGGCTGGGCCGATACCTGGCCCGTGGCCCGCCTATCAGTGCCGCGGCTCGGCGTGGAGCGCTACGTGCTCTCCGGCGCCGACGGCGCCAGCATGGCGTTCGGCCCGGGCCACGTGCGCGGTACCTCGATTCCCGGCGGGCCGGGAAATAGCGTGATCGGCGGCCACCGCGATACCCATCTCGCGTTCATGCGCAAGCTGCAGGTGGGCGATGCGCTGACGGTGGAGCGTGCCGACGGGGCACGGGTCTCCTACCGCGTGGCTGCGGCCGACGTGCTCGACCGGCGTGAAGTGTGGGTCGCGAAGCAGGAAGGCCCCGCACGCCTGACCCTGGTGACCTGCTATCCGTTCGACGCGCTCAGCGCCGACGGTCCGCTGCGCTACGTCGTGGTGGCGCTCGCCGAGTGACTTAGGTACTGCCGCTGGCTTTCTTGAGCTGCTCGAGCTTGAGGACCTTGACCTTGACCTCCTTGATCTCGGGTTCGGTCTTCGTCTGGTCGCGCACCTGCTGTTGACGGCGTACCTTCTCAAAGGTCCTGCGCACGTCGGTATCGAAGCTCGGGCGGTAGCGAAAGTCGGAGTCGAGGATATGTTTCATGCAATCTCCTGCGGTGGACCCGATTGTTTCAGCACCCTGTGGTTGCCGTTAGGGCGGAAGTTGGTCCCCCCGGACTAGTCTTCGAAGAACGACACGACCTTGTTCAGTAGAGCTTTTTCGACAGCCTTAGTGCGGCAACTACTTCCCGCGCAGGCGACGCCGGTATGATCGCCCGGTGCAGCCGACCACACGCCACGCGCTTGTCGTCGGCGCCGTCTGCCTGGCAAGCTGCGCGGCGCTCACTCGAGACTCGCTTTTCGATCAGCGTTATGGCGCCCCGGATCCGACCCGATACGATGCCCCGATCACGCAGCCTGGCGGCGCGGTGTCCTACCGCGCGGAGGTACGGCCGATCCTGGAGCGCCGCTGCGTCGTGTGCCACGGTTGCTACGACGCGCCGTGCCAGCTCAACCTCGCAGCATGGGAAGGCGTCGTCCGCGGGGCCAACCCGGAGGCGGTCTACCAAGGGAGCCGCCTGCGCCAGGCCGCGCCGACGCGCCTGTTCGTCGATGCGAAGCTCGCATCGGAATGGCGCAAGAAGGGCTTCTTCCCGGTCCTGAACGAACGCACGCCAACGCCCGAGGCCAACCTCGCGGCCAGCGTTCTTTATCGCAGCCTCGCTCTCAAACGCGCCCATCCGCTGCCGGACGTGGCCGTGCTGCCCAAGCCGTTCGATTTCTCCATCGACCGCGCGCAGTCCTGCCCGCGCGTCGAAGCGTTCGACGCCTATGAGCGCGAATTTCCGCTCGCCGGCATGCCCTACGGCCTGCCCGGGCTGGACGAACGCGAGCTCGGTTCGCTTACGCGCTGGCTGGCGGCGGGCGCGCCCAACGACGGGCCGGCGCCGCTGACGGCCGAGCTGACTCGGCAGGTGGCCGCATGGGAAGCGTTCCTCAACGGCAGCTCGCTGAAGGAGCGGCTCATGAGCCGCTACCTGTACGAGCATCTGTTCCTCGGATTCCTCTACTTCGAGACCGATACGACGCGGCGAGCGTTCCGCCTCGTGCGTTCGGCCACGCCGCCGGGCGAGCCGGTGTCGCTGATCGCGACGCGCCGGCCCTACGACGACCCCGGTGTGCCGCTCGCCTACTACCGGCTGGTGCCTGAACAGGAAGCAATCCTCTCCAAGACCCACCTACCCTACCGGCTCTCGCCCGAGCGGATGGCGAAATTCCGTGCCTGGTTTCTCGCCGCCCCCTACGAGGTTTCCGTTTTTCCCAGCTACGACATCGAGTCGGCCAGCAACCCGTTCGTCGCATTCGCCGCGATCCCGGTCGAGTCGCGCTACCGCTTCCTGCTCGACGAGGCGCAGTACTTCATCATGAACTTCATCAAAGGCCCGGTCTGTCGCGGGCAGCTCGCGCTCGACGTGATCGAGGACCGCTTTTGGGTGTTTTTCGTCGATCCGCAGGCTGGCGCGGGCGACGCGAGCGCCGAGCTGATCGCGCGGCAGGCCGACGAGCTGCGCCTGCCCGCCGAGTGGGGCAGCAATGCGCCGGTAGTCATCCCATGGCTGCAGTACGCCGACCTCGAGACGCGCTATCTGGAGGCGAAAAACCGTGCCCTGGAGCGCTCGCTCGCTGCACCGGGGGCGCTCAACCTGTCCCTCGTCTGGGACGGCGACAACGGGCGCAATCGCAATGCCGCGTTGACCGTGTTCCGGCACTTCGACAGCGCTTCGGTCGTTCAGGGCCTGGTCGGCGAGCCGCCGAAGACCGCATGGGTGATCGGCTATGCGCTCTTCGAGCGCATCTACTACCTGCTCGTCGCCGGCTACGACGTGTACGGCAACACCGGCCACCAGCTGAACACCCGCCTCTACATGGATTTCCTTCGCATGGAAGGCGAGTTCAACTTCCTGGTGTTCCTGCCCGAGGCGGCGCGCGAAGCGACGCGTGATCACTGGTATCGCAGCGCCTCCCGCTCGGTGAAGGACTACGTGTACGGACGCAAGGCACAACTCAACCGCGAAACGGGCATCCGCTACCGCACCGCCGACCCGCAGCGCGAGCTCTACGGCCTGCTGCGCGCGCGGCTCGCACCGGTGCTCGCGCCGCGTTTCGATCTTTCGAGCATCGAGGATCGGGCACTGCGGCGCGACCTGGAAGCGCTCGGCACGGTTCGCGGCGCAAGCACCGTGTGGCTGCCCGAGGTCGCCTTTCTGCGCGTGGACGATCCGCCGCGTGCGCCGCGGTGGTTCACCCTGCTGCGCGACACCGCCCACAGCAACGTGTCGAACCTCTTCTTCGAGGACAAGCGGCTGCTTCCCGGCGAAAACGCTTTGACCCTCGTGCCGGGGTTCATCGGCGCCTATCCGAATGCGATCTGGCGCGTGGCGCGCGCCGAACTGCCGGCCCTCGCCGCGGCGGTCGGTGCGCTCGCCTCCGAAGATGACTACCGCAGGCTCGCCGATCGCTTTGCCGTGCGCCGCACCGATCCGGCATTCTGGGTGACGAGCGATGCCATGGCCGACGCGTACGAGCGCTCGGCGCCGCTGGAAGCCGGGCTGTTCGACTACAACCGGCTCGAGAACCGCTAGCGCTTGCGCAGTTTGCGGATCGCCGCGAGCTGCGCGGCAAGCGTCGACAGCTCGCCTTCTACCGTGGCGAGCTCCTGTTTGTCCTTCGCCTTGGCGCGGGCCTCCTCGGCCCTCTTCAGCGCCTCGTTGGCCTTGGCTTCGTCGAGATCGGCGCCGCGGATCGCGGTGTCGGCGAGAACGGTGATCACCTTCGGCTGCACTTCGAGAATCCCACCCGCGACGAAGATCAGCTGCTCCTCGCCGCCGCCGGCAGGCTTGATGCGCACCGCCCCGGCCTTGATGCGGGTAATGAGCGGCGTATGGCGCGGGTAGATTCCGAGCTCGCCCGCCTCGCCGGGGAGCACGACGAACTCGGCCTCGCCGGAGAAAATGCTCTCCTCCGCGCTCACGACATCGACGTGGATAGTCGGCGCAGCCACTACAGCTTCTTCGCCTTCTCGAACGCCTCCTCGATCGGCCCCACCATGTAGAAGGCCTGCTCGGGCAGCGCGTCGCATTCGCCGGCGACGATCATCTTGAAGCCCTTGATCGTGTCCTTGAGCGGCACGTACTTGCCCGGCGTGCCGGTGAAGTTCTGCGCCACGGTGAACGGCTGCGACAGGAAGCGCTGGATCTTGCGCGCACGCGCCACGGCGAGCTTGTCCTCCGGGGAAAGCTCGTCCATGCCGAGGATGGCGATGATGTCGCGCAGCTCCTTGTAGCGCTGCAGCGTGGCCTGCACCGCGCGCGTGGTGTTGTAGTGGTCCTCGCCGATCGTATTGGGATCGACCTGGCGCGAGGTCGAATCGAGCGGGTCGACCGCCGGGTAGATGCCGAGCGACGCAATATCGCGCGAGAGAACGACGGTGGCGTCGAGGTGGCCGAAGGTCGTGGCTGGTGAGGGGTCGGTGAGGTCGTCGGCCGGTACGTAGATCGCCTGCACCGAGGTAATCGAGCCGGTCTTGGTCGAGGTGATGCGCTCCTGCAGTCGGCCCATCTCCTCCGCCAGCGTCGGCTGGTAGCCCACCGCTGAAGGCATGCGCCCGAGCAGCGCCGACACCTCGGTTCCGGCGAGCGTGAAGCGGTAGATGTTGTCGACGAAGAACAGGATGTCGCGCCCTTCGTCGCGGAAATGCTCCGCCATGGTGAGGCCGCTCAGCCCGACGCGCAGGCGGTTGCCCGGCGGCTCGTTCATCTGGCCGAACACCATCGCCACCTTGGACTCTTCCAGGTTGTCGAGCTTGACCACGCCCGCCTCGATCATCTCGTGGTAGAAGTCGTTGCCCTCGCGCGTGCGCTCGCCGACGCCGGCGAACACCGAGAGCCCCGAGTGCTGGGTGGCGATGTTGTTGATGAGCTCGAGCATGTTGACCGTCTTGCCCACGCCGGCGCCGCCGAACAGGCCGATCTTGCCGCCCTTGGCGAACGGACAGATCAGGTCGATCACCTTGATGCCGGTCTCGAGCAGCTCGACCGAGGGCGAAAGCTCGTCGAATTTCGGCGCGATCTGGTGGATCGAGCGGCGCTTGTCGGACTTGATCGGGCCGACTTCATCGATCGGGCGGCCGAGCACGTCCATGATGCGGCCGAGCGTGCCCTTGCCGACCGGCACCGAGATCGGCCCACCGCTCGATTTCACCTTCATGCCGCGGCGCAGGCCATCGGAGGATCCCAGCGCGATGGTGCGCACCACACCGTCGCCGAGCTGCTGCTCGACCTCGAAGGTGAGGCCCTTCTCCACCAGCGGGTTGGTCGGGTCGTCCTCGAGGATCAGCGCGTCGTAGATCCCGGGCATGCTGTCGCGATCGAACTCGATGTCGGTGACCGCGCCGATGCACTGGACGATGGTGCCTTGTGCTTGTGCCATGTCGTTTTCCTGGAGTCGAATTCTTCTAGACGGCGGCAGCGCCGCCGACGATTTCCGAAAGTTCCTTGGTGATGCCGGCCTGACGATTCTTGTTGTAGATGAGCGTGAGCTCGCTGATCAGGTCGGCGGCGTTGTCGGAGGCGGCCTTCATCGCCACCATGCGCGCCGACTGCTCGGAGGCCATGTTTTCCGATACCGCCTGGAAGATAAGCGCCTCGATATAGCGCGTCATCACCTGATCGAGCACCGCGCGCGCCTCGGGCTCATAGATGTAGTCCCACACGGTCTCCGGGGCGCCGAGGCGCTCGCCCGAAAGCGGCAGGAGCTGCTCGATCACCGGCTCCTGCTTCATCGTGTTGATGAAGCGCGTGTAGGCGAGCATCAGGCGGTCGAACCGGTTCGAGGTGTAGCCGTCGAGCATCACCTTCACCGCGCCGATCAGCTTCTCCATCTGAGGGCGGTCGCCGAGCTGGATCGCGTGCGACACGATCTTGGCGCCGAGGCGCTGCATGAAGCCGAAGCCCTTGTTGCCGAGCGCGCACACCTCGATCTCCTCGCCCTCGGCCTGCCACTGCTTGTACTGCGCGAGCACCATGCGCAGGAGGTTGGTGTTCAGCGCACCGCACAGACCCTTGTCGGTGGTGATGACAATGATCCCGACGCGCTTCACGTTGTCGCGATCGATCAGGAACGGATGGCGGTATTCCGGGTTGGCGTGCGAAATGTGCGCCGCGACGTTGCGGATCTTCTCGCCGTAGGGGCGGGCATGGCGCATGCGCTCCTGCGCCTTGCGCATCTTCGAGGCGGCGACCATTTCCATCGCCTTGGTGATCTTGCGCGTGTTTTGCACGCTCTTGATCTTGACCCGAATTTCCTTGGTGCCCGGCATGATCTAGAACGATCCGTTCTTCTTCCAGTCCTTGATGGCTTCGTGCAGCGACTTCTCGTCCTCGGGGGACAGGTCCTTCTTGTCCTCCATGCTCTTCACGATGATCGGGAACTTGGACTTGACGTAGTCGCGCATCGACTTCTCGGCGGCGAGCGCCTTCTTCACGTCGACGTCGTCGAAGTAGCCGTTGTTCACGGCGAACAGCGTCAGCGCCATCTCCCACACCTGCAGCGGCTGGTACTGCGCCTGCTTCATCAGCTCGGTGACCATGCGGCCGCGCTCGAGCTGCTTGCGGGTCGCTTCGTCCAGGTCGCTCGCAAACTGCGCGAACGCGGCGAGCTCCCGGTACTGGGCGAGCGCGAGGCGCACGCCGCCGCCGGTGTCGCGGCGCTTCATGATCTTGGTTTGCGCCGCGCCGCCGACCCGCGACACCGAGATGCCGGCGTTGATGGCGGGCCGGATCCCCGCGTTGAACAGGTCGGTTTCGAGGAAGATCTGCCCGTCGGTGATCGAAATGACGTTCGTCGGCACGAAGGCCGTGACGTCGCCTGCTTGCGTCTCGATGACCGGCAGCGCGGTGAGCGAGCCGGTCTTGCCCTTCACCTGCCCCTTGGTGAACTTCTCGACGTACGCGGGGTTCACGCGCGCAGCGCGCTCGAGGAGGCGCGAGTGCAGATAGAACACGTCGCCGGGATAGGCCTCGCGCCCCGGCGGCCGGCGCAGCAGCAGCGACACCTGGCGGTACGCCCAGGCCTGCTTGGTCAGGTCGTCGTAGATGATGAGCGCGTCCTGGCCGCGGTCGCGAAAGTATTCGCCCATGGTGCAGCCGGAGTACGGCGCGATGTATTGCATGGCCGCCGACTCGGAAGCCGAGGCCGCCACCACGATCGTGTAGGCCATGGCGCCGTGCTCCTCGAGCTTGCGCACTACGTTTGCGATGGTCGAGGCTTTCTGGCCGATCGCGACGTAGACGCAGAAGAGGTCCTTGCCCTTCTGGTTGATAATCGTGTCGACCGCCACCGCGGTCTTCCCGGTCTGCCGGTCGCCGATGATGAGCTCGCGCTGGCCGCGGCCGATCGGCACCATCGCGTCGATCGCCTTGAGGCCGGTCTGTACCGGCTGCGACACCGACTGGCGTGCGATCACGCCGGGCGCGACCTTCTCGATCACGTCGGTGAGCTTGGCGTTGACCGCCCCCTTGCCGTCGATCGGCTGACCCAGCGAATTCACCACCCGGCCGAGCAGCTCGGGGCCGACCGGCACCGAAAGGATCTTGCCGGTGGTCTTGACCGTGTCGCCTTCGGTGATGTGGGTGTACTCGCCAAGGATCACCGCGCCCACCGAGTCGCGCTCGAGGTTGAGCGCGAGGCCGTAGGTGCCCTTCGGGAATTCCAGCATCTCGCCCTGCATCACGTCCGACAGGCCGTGGATGCGGCAGATGCCGTCGGTCACCGAGACCACGGTGCCCTGGGTGCGCATGCGCGCGCCGGCGTCGAGGTTCTGGATGCGGCTCTTGATGAGTTCCGAGATCTCGGACGGGTTCAGTTGCATCGATGCTCCTTTATGCTTTCAACGCCGTCTCGAGCGCGCCGAGCTGCGCGCGCGCCGAGCCGTCGATCACCTTGTCGCCGAGCACGATCCTCACGCCGGCGATCAAATCCTTCTGAATCGCGATTTTTGCCCTCACCTTGCGGCCGGTTTTCTTTTCGAGCCGCTCCACCAGGTCGGCGACCTGCGCCTCCGACAGATCGAAGGCGGAGTGCACTTCGGCCTCGAGCACGCCTTCACGCTCGTTCTTCAGAGCCTCGAACTGGGCGCGGACCTCCGGCAGCAGACCGAGTCGGCCGTTCTCCGCCAGCACGCGCACGAAATTTTCCGCGTCGCCGCTGAGATTGCCGGCGAGGATCCCGATGAACAAGCCCGCGGCCTTGGCGTCTGACAGGTTCGGATCGGCGACCGCTGCGCGTACCCGGGCGTCGTCCGCGACCTGCGCAAGGACGCCGAGCATGTCCGACCACTTGCCGAGCGCGCCCTCGGCGTCGGCCAGCTTGAAAGCGGCTTCGGCGTAGGGACGGGCGACGGTCGTCGGCTCGGCCATCAGAGCTGTTTCTTGATTGAATCGAGCAGGTCGCCGTGTGCCTTGGCGTCGACCTCGCGCCGCAGGATCTTCTCTGCGCCGGCGACGGCCAGGGAAGCCACCTGGTCGCGCAGCTGCTCGCGGGCTCGGGTCAGTTCCTGTGCGATCTCGGCCTTGGCTGCGGCCTTTTCGCGGCTGCCTTCCTCCTTGGCCACGTTCTTGGCTTCGTCGATCATCTGCGCGGCGCGCTTTTCCGCCTGCGACAGGACCTCGGTCGCGCGCTCGCGGGCTTTCCTGATTTCCTCGTCGGCGCGCTTGTTCGACTGCTCGAGCGAGCGCTTGCCTTCCTCGGCGGCGGCGAGCCCGTCGGCGATCGTCTTCTGCCGCGCCTCGATGGCGCGCAGCATGTGCGGCCAGATGAACTTCACCGTCACCCAGATGAAGACGGTGAAGGTGATCGCCTGAGCAATCAGCGTCAGGTTGAGGTTCATGCCTTGAGGCTCCTAGACCGGCCCTATTGGAACGCCGTGGCCAGCGGATTGGCGAAAGCGAAGAACATCGCGATACCCAGGCCGATGATGAACGAGGCGTCGATCAGGCCGAGCAGCAGGAACACCTTGCCCTGCAGCGAGTTGGTGAGTTCGGGCTGGCGCGCGGCGGCTTCCAGAAACCGGCTGCACATGATTCCCACGCCGATGCAGGCGCCCGCGGCGCCCAGGCCGATCATCAGCCCGATGCCGATGCCCGTATAGGCCTGGACCATCGCGAGCAACTGTAGTTTTTCCATTGGAGTTTTCCCTTTCTTGAAGTAGTGGGGTCAGTGGTGCTCGTGCGCCATCGAGATGTACACCACGGTCAGCATCATGAAGATGTAGGCCTGCAGCAGCACGATGAGGATGTGGAAGATGGCCCAGAGCAGCCCCAGGAAGGAGCCGAAGATGATTCCGACCACGCCGGTGGCCGCCCACATCCACAGCAGCAGGAACAGGATCTCGCCCGCGTACATGTTGCCGAACAGCCGCAGCGAATGCGACAAGGTCTTCGACACGTACTCCACCATCTGGAACAGAAAGTTCGCCGGCCACAGCAGCGGGTGCGAGCCGAACGGCGCGCAAAACAGTTCGTGCACCCAGCCGCCCACGCCCTTGACCGAGATGGCGAAGTAGAGCGTCAGGAAAAGCACCGAGATCGACATCGCGAAGGTCGTATTGACGTCGGCGGTGGGCACGTAGCGGAAGCCGTGGTCGGAGATCCTGTGCGTCACCAGCCCGACCAGGTCGGCCGGCAGGAAATCCATCGCGTTCATCAGGACGACCCACACGAATACCGTGAGCGCAAGCGGAGCCACGAAGCGATGGCGGTCGCCGTGCTGGAAGATCCCTTTCGCCTGGGAATCGACGAAGTCGATCAGCCACTCGACGGCGGCCTGGCGCCTGCCCGGCACTCCCGAGGTGGCGCCGCGCACCACCCACCAGATGAATCCCATGCCGACCAGCCCAAGCAGGATCGACACCGCGATCGAATCGAGGTTGAGCGCCCAGAAGCCGCCGCCTTCTCCCACCGGCTTGGTGAAGAACGTCAGGTGATGCTGGATGTACTCCGAGGGAGTGAGCGCTTTACCTGCGGCCATCGCCTGATTGCATCAGTATTCGCGTACGAAAAACGCCATGGAAAAAATCAGCATCGTCACGACGAACGTGCCCAGAAGGACGCCGACCGCCACCTGCGGGTAGTTCGACAGCACGAGCCACAGCAGCAGTAAAGCGAGGCCGATCTTGAGCGCCTCGGCTCTCAGCGCGCCAACCAGGACTCCCCCTGCTGAGTTCCCTTTGCCCAGCACGGCGACCAGCGCCGACGCCAAGCCCGCCACTATGCTGACTGCGCCCCCGGCCGCGGCCGAAGCAGCGGCGTGAACTCCCGCGATCAACGCCGCAGCCAGCGTGGCCAAGACCGTCGCCGCGAACTGCCACTTCAGCACGGTCAAGATCGGCTTGCCCAAGGCGCGGCGCAAAGGCGGCGAAGTATAGCTCAACTCACTCGTCATCTGAGCGCGGTCATCTCAGCTTCTTGAGCAGCTCGTCGAGGTGATCGAGGCTCGAGTAGTGGAGCACGAGCTTGCCGGTGCCTTTCTTTCCGGAGCGGATCTCGACCGTGGTGCCGAGGCGCTCGGAGGTTTCCTCCTCGAGCCGCGCAAGATCGCGGTCGGTGCGCTTGCGGCGCGCCGCGGGACCGCGCAGCATCGTGTGCACCAGCGCCTCGGTTTCGCGCACCGAAAGTCCCTTCGCCGCGACCCGCTTGCCCGCCTCGATCTGGCGCGCGGCGTCGAGCGCGAGCAGCGCGCGCGCATGCCCCATCTCGAGCGCGCCTTCCATCAGCATTTCCTGCACCGGCCGCGCGAGCTTGAGCAGGCGCAGCAGGTTGGTGGTGGCGCTACGCGAGCGGCCGACGGCGTCGGCGGCCTGCTCGTGGGTCATCTTGAACTCGTCGACCAGCCGCTGCACGCCCGCGGCCTCTTCCATGGGATTCAGGTTCTCGCGCTGGATGTTCTCGATGAGCGACATGGCGAGCGCGGCGTCGTCGGGCACCTCGCGGATCAGCGCCGGCACCTCCTCCAGCCCCGCCATCTGCGCCGCGCGCCAGCGCCGCTCGCCGGCGACGAGCTCGTAGCGGTCGCGATCGACCGGACGCACCAGCACCGGCTGCATCAGCCCCTGCGAGCGGATCGAGGCGGCAAGCTCGGCCAGCGCCTGCTGGTCCATCTTGGTGCGCGGCTGGTAGCGTCCCGGCCGGATGCGCGCGATCGGCAAGGTCAGCAGCGCGTCGCGCGGCCGTTCTTCCGCGCCACCGAGAAGGGCGTCGAGCCCCCGTCCAAGACCTTTTGCTTTCATGAGTAGGCCACCTCGCGTTCCAGCACTTCGGCTGCGAGCGCGATGTACGCCTGCGCTCCCTTGGACGACGCATCCCACACCACCGCCGGAACGCCATAGCTCGGCGCTTCGGCGAGCCGCACGTTGCGCGGCACGAGCGTGCGGAACACCTTGTCGCCGAAATGCGCTTCGAGCTCGCGCGAAACCTGCTGCGAAAGGGTGTTCCTCGGGTCGTACATGGTGCGCAGGAGCCCTGCGATCTCGAGAGCGGGGTTCAGGTTGGCGCGCACCCGTTTTACGGTTCCCACGAGGTCGGAGAGTCCTTCCAGCGCGTAGTACTCGCACTGCATCGGGATCAGCACGCGCTGCGCGGCGGCGAGGGCATTGACGGTGAGCAGGCTGAGCGACGGCGGGCAGTCGATGAGGATGTAGTCGTAGTCGGCGCTGATCGGGTCGAGCGCAGACTTGAGCCGCGTTTCGCGCGCGGGCAGATCGACCAGCTCGACCTCGGCGCCGGCGAGGTCGCGGTTTGCGGGCACCAGGTCGTAGGCGCCCTTCTCCGAACGCGTGCGGATTCCCGCCAACTCGCCCAGCCCGAGAAGCGCGTGGTACACGGTGCGCGCCGCCGTGCGCTTGTCGACACCGCTGCCCATGGTCGCGTTTCCCTGCGGATCGAGATCGACGAGGAGCACGCGCTTCCCCGCCTGCGCCAGCGCCGCGGCGAGGTTCACGGTAGTGGTGGTCTTGCCCACGCCGCCTTTCTGATTCACTACTGCGAGGACGCGGGGCATAGCACCAGATGGCGTTGCGCATCGAGAAGCGGCACGTGCAGGGAAATCAGCGAACAACCGGCCTTCAGGTCCCTTGGTCTTGTCCCCTTCATCGCCGCGAGCGTTCCGCCGGGGACGACAAGATGCCGGCACGCGGCAATGAACTCGCCGAGCGCGGAAAAGGCGCGCGAGATCACCAGATCGAACAAGGGTTGCGGGCGCCATGCCTCGACGCGTCCCTCGTGCACCTCGACATTGTCGAGGGCGAGCTCGATCGCCGCCTGTCGCAGGAACGCCGCCTTCTTCTGGCTCGATTCGGCGAGCGCAACGCGCCATTGCGGGCGCGCGATCGCGAGAGGAATACCCGGTAGCCCCGCGCCCGACCCCGCGTCGGCGACTCGAGGCCGTGAGGCCGAGAGCGGCAGGTGCGGCAGCACCGAAAGCGAATCGAGCAAGTGATGCGTCACCATGGCGAGCGGGTCGCGGATCGCGGTCAGGTTGTAGATGCGGTTCCATTTCACAAGCAGCGCCATGTAGTCGAGCAGCCGTTCGGGCGCAGCCGGGGCCAGCTCCAGCCCTAACTCGCCGAGCCCGCAGTCGAGCGCGGCTCGCGGAGTCATGCCCTCTTTTTGTCGAGCGCCCGGAAGCCCCGTTTCAGGTGCACCAGCAAAAGCGAGATCGCGGCGGGGGTGATCCCGGAGATGCGCCCTGCCTGTCCGATGGTTTCCGGCCGGTGACGATTCAGCTTCTGCTGCACCTCGGCCGACAGGCCTCGTACCTCGCGATAGTCGAGGTCCGGCGGCAACGCGCGCGACTCGAGCTCGGCGCTGCGGGCTACCTCCTCGCGCTGGCGTTGGATGTACCCCTCGTACTTGGCCTGAATTTCTACCTGTTCGGCGACTTCCGGCTCCGCAAACGGTGACGGCGCGACGCTGGGATAATGCACTTCCGGTCGGCGTAGAATGTCGTAAATAGAGCGTCTTTCGTGATAGCCAGCGCTCACATACGTAGATTTCAATCGCGTTGTTTCCTTGGCGATGGCGTCGCGTTTGCGGTTGAACGTATTCCAGCGTGCATCGGACACCACGCCGAGCTGGCGCCCCGCCTCTGTCAGCCGAAGATCCGCGTTGTCCTCGCGCAGCATTAGCCGGTACTCGGCACGGCTCGTGAACATACGGTATGGCTCGGATACGCCGCGCGTTACGAGGTCGTCCACAAGCACCCCGAGGTAAGCCTCGTTCCGCTTGGGGCACCAGGGCTCGCGTTCCAGGGCGCGCCGCCCGGCGTTCAGGCCGGCCAGCAGCCCCTGTGCCGCCGCCTCTTCATAGCCTGTAGTGCCATTGATCTGCCCGGCGAAGAACAAGCCCATCACGCTCTTCGTCTCGAGCGAGCTGCGAAGTTCGCGCGGGTCGAAGTAGTCATACTCGATCGCATAACCCGGTCGTACGAGGTGCGCGCGCTCGAGCCCGGGGATCGAGTGCACCAGCTCGATCTGGACGTCGAATGGCAGGCTGGTGGAAATGCCGTTTGGGTACACCTCGTTCGTGTTCAGGCCTTCAGGCTCCAGGAAGATCTGATGGCTGGCCTTCCCGGCAAAGCGATGGATCTTGTCCTCGATCGAGGGGCAGTACCGCGGGCCCACGCCTTGGATGACGCCGGTAAACATCGGCGAGCGGTCCAGCGCCGCGCGGATGATTTCGTGCGTGCGGAGATTGGTGTGAGTGATCCAGCACGGAAGTTGCCGCGGATGCATCTCGCGCCGGCCAAGGAAGGAAAACACCGGCTCGGGCGAGTCTCCTGGCTGCTCCTCAAGCACGTTGAAGTCGATGCTGCGGGCGTCTAGCCGCGGCGGCGTGCCTGTTTTGAGGCGGCCGACTGGAAGCTTCATCTCCCGGAGCCTCGCTGCAAGCGTGACCGAGGCAGGATCGCCAGCGCGCCCTGCCTGATAGCTGTTCAGTCCGACGTGGATCAGGCCTGAGAGGAAGGTGCCGGTGGTCAGCACGACCGAGCGGCTGCGGAACTCGAGGCCGAGCTGGGTCGCCACCCCGACCGCGCGATCCCCCTCGAGCAGAATATCGTCGACCGCCTGCTGAAACAGGCAGAGGTTCGGCTGGTTTTCCAATCGGCGGCGGATGGCTTGACGGTAGAGTGTACGGTCGGCTTGGGCGCGCGTGGCGCGCACCGCTGCGCCTTTCGAGGCGTTGAGGGTGCGAAACTGGATCCCGGCCTCGTCGGTAGCGATTGCCATGGCGCCATCCAAGGCGTCGATTTCCCGGACAAGATGGCCCTTGCCGATTCCGCCGATCGACGGGTTGCACGACATCTGCCCGAGCGTCTCGATGCTGTGGGTCAGGAGGAGCGTGCGGCAGCCGAGGCGCGCAGAGGCCAAGGCGGCTTCGGTACCGGCGTGGCCGCCGCCGACAACGATGACGTCGAACTCACTAGGGAACAACATGGGGTGGCGAATTTTACGTGATCGTTCCACGTGGAACCACGGGAGCGCTCTCGTTCCACGTGGAACAACGTCTTTGCTGCAGCGCAGCATTAAGTGATTTCTTAAGTGATTTCTCTAGAGCGCTATGCGGCGCTTCTGCAGCAGCCGGATGTTCGCTGGACGTTCGTCGCTTCGATGCTCGGCCGGCTGCCGATCGGAATCACCGGCCTCGCCATTCTCCTGCTCGTACAGACCAGCAGCCAGTCTTTCGCTCGCGGGGGAGCAACCACCGCTTTTTACGTGATCGGTTTGGCGGCAGTAGCGCCGATGCTCGGCCGCGCGATCGACCGCTACGGCCCCCGCCGCATCCTTCTCACCAGCGGCGTGCTCTTCCCTTCGGCGTTGGTGGCTCTGGTGGCTGCCGTACGCGATGGAGCGCCGGTCCTCAGCCTGGCATTCGCTGCCGCGGCGGGAGCCAGCTTTCCTCCCATCTCCGTCTGCGTGCGCACCTACTTCAGGCGGCGCCTTAGCGATGGCGCGCTGCTGGCCGCGGCCTACTCCGCGGAGTCGGTATTGATCGAAATCATCTTCATCCTGGGACCGATGCTGGTCGCGGTGTTCATCGCAGTGGCGTCGGCGGCAGCGGCCGTATGGTTCGCGGCTGCGTGCGGGCTTGTGGGCACGCTGCTTTTCATGCGCTCTCCGGCTTTGCTCGAGTGGCGGATTGAGCAGCGGACGACTGGCGGCCTTCTGGGTCCCCTTGGCGAGCGCGATTTTCCAGTACTGGTCGGCGTCGTGGTGTGCTTTTCAAGCGCTTTTGGCTTCATGGAGATCGGCGTGGCCGCCTACGCAAGCGAAATCGGCAACGCTGCGATTGCAGGTGTGCTTCTGGGAGTCATGAGCGCGGGCAGTGCCCTCGGCGGGCTGGTCTACGGGAGCCGAGGCTGGCACTCGCCCTTGGGACGCCAGTTTGCGCTCGCGCTCGCGCTGATGGCGGCGGGCTTGGCGGTGCTGGCGTTAGGCTGGCGGCTGTGGCCGTTCGCGTTCTGGTGCTGGCTTGCCGGCATCGCCATGGCGCCGGGGCTGATCATCCAGTCGATGCTCGCCGCGAAGATCTCGCGTCCCGAGCACGCCACCGAAGCGTTTACCTGGACTACAAGCGCACTGCTCGCGGGAGTGGGAATCGGATTGGCCGCCGGCGGCGTTCTGCTTGAACGCTTTCCCTCCCAGGCCGCGCTTGGCGCAGGCGCCGCGGCTGCTCTGCTCGCCGCCGCCGGCGCCCGTTTCCTGTTAAGCCGCTAGCTTCTCGTGCATGCGGCCGCGGCGCGCCTCGAGCGCGGGCGGCAGCCGCGCGCCGAGCTTGGCGAAGAGCTCGTCGTGCGAGCGCAGCTCTTCCTTCCAGGCTGCCGCATCCACTTGCGACAGCTCGGCGAACCGCGCTTCGGTCATCTTTTCCAGGCCGGCCCAGTTGAGGTCCTGGTAGCGCGGCATGAGGCCGAGCGCCGTGTCGGCGCCCTGTGCCCGGCCCTGGCAGCGCGCGACGATCCAGGCGAGCACACGCATGTTCTCGCTGAACCCCGGCCAGAGGAACTTGCCGTTCGCATCGCGCCTGAACCAGTTGACGCGGAAAATCTTGGGCGGCTGCTTCAGCGAGCGGCCCATCTTCAGCCAGTGGGCGAAGTAGTCGCCCATGTTGTAGCCGCAGAAGGCGAGCATCGCCATCGGGTCGCGGCGCACCACACCAAGCTTCCCGGTAATAGCCGCGGTGGTCTCGGAGCCAAGCGTAGCCGCCATGTAAATGCCCTCTTCCCAGCTCGGTGCCTCGACAACCAGCGGCACGGTGGTCGAGCGCCGGCCGCCGAAGACGAACGCGGAAATCGGCACCCCGGCGGGATCCTCCCAGGCGGCGTCCATGGACGGGCACTGCGAGGCAGGCACCGTGAAGCGGGCGTTGGCATGCGCCGCGAGGCGGCCCTTCTTGCCGTCCTCCGGGGTCCAGGGCTTTCCTTGCCAGTCAGTCAGCCCGGCCGGCGGCTTGTCGGTCATGCCCTCCCACCACACATCGCCGTCCGGCGTGACCGCGACGTTGGTGAAGATCACGTTCGAGTGCAGCATCTTCATCGCGTTCGGATTGGTCTGCTCTGAAGTGCCGGGCGCAACGCCGAACAGGCCGTATTCGGGGTTGATCGCCCGCAGGCGCCCGTCGGCACCCGGCTTGATCCAGGCGATATCCTCGCCGATCGTCGTCACCTTCCAGTCGGCGAAGGCGGCCGGCGGGATCAGCATGGCGAGGTTGGTCTTGCCGCATGCCGAGGGAAACGCCGCAGCGACGTAGGTCTTTTCACCCGTGGGCGCCTGCACGCCGAGGATCAGCATGTGCTCGGCGAGCCAGCCTTCGTCGCGCGCCATGACCGACGCGATGCGCAGCGCAAGGCACTTCTTGCCGAGGAGCGCGTTGCCGCCGTAGCCGGAGCCGTAAGACCAAATCTCACGCGTCTCCGGGAAATGCACGATCCATTTTTCCTTCTCGTTGCACGGCCACGCGACGTCCTTTTTTCCCGCCGTCAGCGGAGCGCCGACCGAGTGCACGCAAGGGACGAAGGCGCCGTCCTCGCCGAGCCAGTCGGCGACCGCGCGTCCCATGCGCGTCATGAGGCGCATGTTCACCGCGACGTACGCGGAATCGGAGATCTCGACGCCGACTTGCGCGATCGGCGAGCCGATCGGCCCCATGGAGAACGGCATTACGTACATCGTGCGCCCGCGCATGCAACCGTCGAACAGGCGGTTCAGGGTGGCGCGCATCTCGCGCGGATCGACCCAGTTGTTGGTCGCGCCCGCGTCCTCCTTCTCCTCGCTGCAGATGAAGGTGCGATCCTCCATGCGGGCAACGTCGCTCGGATGCGAGCGGGCGAGGTAGCAGTTGGGCCGCAGCTTTTCGCTCAACCGAATGAAGGTTCCGCTCGCGACGAGCTCGGCGCACAGCCGGTCGTATTCGGCTTGCGAACCGTCGCACCAGACGATGCGTTCGGGCTTCGCCAGCCGGGCGACGTCCGTAACCCATTGCCGCAGGCCGCGATGGCGCACCCAGGACGGTGCGTTCGACTGGTCGATGAGGGTGCTACCGGGAGCATTCATTTCGCTGGCTCACTCCAGAAAGGCAAAGGCCCAGCGCAGGCTGGGCCGGTCGCACCGAGAGTACCGTGCGGCTGCGATTCTAGCATCGGGGGATGTTTCGGCCTCTAGGGCCCGTTTAGCCTAATGACGATAATGCTGTAAATAAACAACTACTTATGGTAGTCGAGCTACTTGCCGATGCAAAAGCGCGCAAAGATTTCGCCGAGCAGATCGTCGGCGCTGAATTCGCCCACGACGCTCCCGAGCGCGGTGTGCGCTAGGCGCAGTTCTTCGGCAAAAAGCTCCCAGCGCCCGGTTTCGCGAGTCGCCGCCTCGAGGTGAGCACGCGCTCTCTCCAGCGCCCGCAGGTGACGCTCCCGGGCAAGGAACACCGGCTCGCCGCTCGACGACCAGCCGGCGGCCTCAAGTATGGCTTTACGCAGCTCGGCGAGGCCTTCGCCGGTCCTCGCCGACACTGCCACCGCCCCGGCAGGCGCGGCGAAGCCGGGAACGAGGTCGATCTTGTTGTAGACCTCGATTAGCGGCACGCCGGAGGGCAGGTTCTCCAGCGCATCGCGGCCTTTGCCGGCCTCGAAAACGGCCATCACGACGTCGGCACGCTCGAGCTCGCGCTGCGTGCGCTCGACGCCGAGGCGCTCGACCATGTCGGAGGACAGGCGCAGCCCGGCCGTGTCCACCAGCACCAGCGCCACGCCCTCGATCTGGATTGGCTCGCGCAGCGCATCGCGCGTCGTGCCGGCCACCGGCGTCACGATCGCGCGTTCCTCGCCGGCGAGCCGGTTGAGGAGGCTCGACTTGCCGACGTTCGGCCGTCCTGCGAGCACCACGTGGATACCGCTGCGCAGCAAGCTCCCCTGACGGCTCTTGGCGAGTACATCGTCGAGCGCGCCTCGCACCGCGGCCAGGCGCCCGGCAGCATCCCCCCGGTGGAAGGCGTCGACGTCCTCTTCCGGGAAATCGAGCATTGCTTCGGTGAGTGCGCGCAATTCGATCAGCTGCGACTGCATGGCGCCGATCGCGGCCGAGAACTCTCCGGTGAGGGAGCGCAGCGCCGAGCGCGCCGCTTCTCGGCTCGCCGCGTCAATCAGGTCGGCGACCGCCTCGGCCTGCGCAAGATCGAGCTTCCCCTCGAGAAACGCCCTTCGAGTGAACTCGCCAGGCTCCGCAAGCCGGGCCCCCGCATCCAGGCAGGCTGCGAGCACCGCCTGCATCACCATCGGACCGCCGTGCCCCTGCAGCTCGAGCACCGGCTCTCCAGTGTAGGAATGCGGCGCCGGAAAATACAGCGCTATGCCTTCGTCGATCGCCTCGCCCTGGGCGTCGCGAAATACGGCGTGCGTGGCATGCCGGGGCGGCGGCAGCTTCCCCAGCAGCTTTTGGCAAATTCCGGCGACGTCGGGACCCGAGATGCGCACCACGCCGATTCCGCCGCGTCCGGTGGGCGTGGCGATCGCTGCGATCGTGTCCCGAATCACCTCATCGCTTGGCATGGGCAGGCCTGTCGCGATCGAACATGCGCTGGATCTGCCATTGCTGGGCGATGGAAAGGATGTTGTTGACCAGCCAATAGAGCACCAGCCCGGCCGGGAAGAAGAAGAAAAAGATGCTGAAGACGAACGGCATGATCTGCATCACCCTCGCCTGCACCGGGTCGGGCGGCACCGGGTTCATCTTGGTTTGCAGGATCATCGTCATCGTCATCAGGATCGGCAGCACGTAGTACGGATCGAGCGCGGACAGATCCTTGATCCACAGCATGAACGGCGCGTGGCGCAGCTCGATCGCCGCGAGCAGCACCCAGTAGAGCGCGATGAATACCGGGATCTGCACGAGGATCGGGAAGCAGCCGCCGAGCGGGTTGATCTTTTCGGTCTTGTAGAGCTCCATCATGGCCTGGTTCATCTTCTGGCGGTCGTTCCCATACATCTCGCGCAGCTTGGTCAACCGCGGCGTGATCAACTTCATTTTGGCCATGGACTTGTAGCTCGCCGCCGAGAGCGGGAAAAACACGATCTTGATCAGCACCGTCAGCAGGATGATGGCGACGCCCCAGTTGCCCGAGAGCGCATGGAACTTCTCCAGCAGCCAGAACAGCGGCCAGGCGATGATCGCGAGCCAGCCGTAGTCGACCACCAGGTCGAGCCCGGGCGCGGCAGCCTGCAACCGGCGCTGCTCCTGCGGCCCCGCGTACAGCGACACCTTGACCTGCGCGGAAGCTCCCGGGGCCACCGTGCCCGGCTGCAGGACCACGTTGCCCGAGTACAGGCCGTCGTTGCGCTTCAGGGCGCCATAGTCGCGCGCCACCTTGTCCGGCGGAATCCAGGCTGATACGAAGTAGTGCTGGACGAAGCCGAGCCAGCCGTTGTCGGCGCGCCGCTCGAACTTGGCCTTGTCGAGATCGCTGGAATGGACCTTCTCGAACGCCTTCTCGGGGGTGTAGAGGGCAAAGCCGGTAAAGCTCTGGGCACCGAAGGTCTCCGCCACGGTGTTGACGTTGCTGGTCGGCTTGCCGTCGTGAGTCAACTGGAAATAGGCGTAGGGGGTCAGGCTCTCCGAGCTGCGGTTCTGGACTTCCAGGGACAGATCGACGACATAACTGTCGCGCTTGAAGAGGTAGACCTTCTCGACGCTGACGCCATCGCGGCTGGCACCGGTCAGGCGGACCTCGACAGCATCCTTTCCTGGTTCGAGAGCCACGTCCTTCGCGCCCGCCGTCCATAGCGTGAGGTGGTTCGGCCCGCCTTCGCGCGTGATGCCGCTCTGTGCCTCGTATTGATGGTCAGGGCCGAACAACACGAAGTTCTTGGTCGGATCGGCCGAGTCCTTATGCTTCAGCAGCTCCAGGCGTTTCAGCGTGCCGCCCAAGGTATCGATCTCGGCGACCAGCAAATCGGTTCTCACGCGCACGATCTCGCCCTTCGCCGCCGCGGCCGCTGCCGGGACCGCAGCGGGAGCCGGCTTGGGAGCCACACCCGGCGCTTGGGCGGCAGGCGGCGCGGGCTTGCCCGGCACCGGCACGCCCTGCTGCGCGGCGGGCGCCTGGGGTGCGGGCTTCGGCCGCTTCTCCTTCTCCCAGGCTTCCCACAGCATGAGCAGCGAGAAGCTGAAAATCACCAGGAGGATGAGTCTTTGGGTGTCCATCGTGTTCAGGGTACGGGATCGTGGCCGCCGGGCGACCAGGGGCCGCAGCGGCACACGCGCCACGCCGCAAGCCAGCCGCCGCGCCAGGCGCCGTGGCGCACCAGCGCTTCCTCGGCGTAGTGCGAGCAGCTCGGGTAGAAGCGGCAGGCCGGCGGCAGCAACGGACGCACGCACCAGCGGTAGCCTTGAAGCGCGAAGCGCAACGCGCGCACGATCATGAGTTGAGCCTGCCGAAGATATCGCGCAGCCGCAGAATCATCTCGGCCGAAGGCTTTGCGCCATAAGGCGGCCGCACCAGCACGTCGAGCGAACCGAGCCGCTCCCGCTCCAGCCGGAAGGCTTCGCGAATGCAGCGCTTCAGCCCGTTGCGCGTGACGGCGCGCGCGGCGTGCTTGCGGGAAATCAGCATGCCGAGCCGCGCACTTCCGGTTTCGCGCCGCGCCACATAGAAGGTGTAGCCGTCCAGGCTGCGCCGCGCGCCGTGTCGCAGCAGGGTTTCGAATTCGGCTTTCTGCCTCAGCCGGCGCGCCGCATCCAGCCCGAAGCGCTTGCCGGCCGCGGCTACAGCCCGAGGCGGCGCCGACCGCGGGCGCGCCGATTACGCAGCACCTTGCGTCCGCCCGGAGTACGGCTGCGCACGAGAAAACCGTGGCGCCGCGCGCGCCGCGTTTTGGAAGGTTGGTAGGTCCGCTTCGTGGCCATCTCTGCCGATCCGGAAAAAGGGCGGTATTAGAGCGTGCGCGTCAGCGCATTGTCAATTCGTCTGTGGATAAGGCAGGGCCAAGAAGGTAAAATCTCGACTCGCTTCAGGCCCAACGAAAAGATGCAAAACCTCTGGGATGCCTGCTTGCGCCGGCTCGAGCAGGAGCTCCCCGCGCAGCAGTTCAACACGTGGATCCGGCCGCTCGTGCCGGAATCCGGCGAGGCAACCGACACTGCAGCTCACACCTTGGTCCTCACGGCCCCGAACCGGTTTGTCCTCGAGCTGGTGCGCGAGCGCTTCGCGGCGCGCATCGAGCGCCTCGCCGCGGAAGCGAGCGGGCGCGAGCTCGGGCTGCGCCTGGTGCTAGCCCGCGTGGCCGAAGCGCCGGCGCGCTTGGCGCCAGCCCCCGGGGATGCACATCGGCGGCCCGCGGAAACTCCGTCGATCTTCGAGCGCGCGCGGCTGAATCCCGCGTTCTCCTTCGACAGCTTCGTGACAGGGAAAGCGAATCAGCTTGCGCGCGCGGCTGCGATGCAGGTGTCCGAGAATCCCGGCGTCTCCTACAACCCGCTTTTCGTCTACGGCGGGGTGGGACTGGGCAAGACCCACCTGGTGCAGGCGATCGGCAACCAGCTCGCCGATCAGCGGCCGCAGGCGCGCATCCGGTATATCCACGCCGAAGCGTATGTCACCGACGTAGTGCGCGCTTACCAGCAGAAGTCGTTCGACGAGTTCAAGCGCTACTACCACTCGTTGGATCTCTTGCTGATCGACGATATCCAGTTCTTCTCCAACAAGGGCCGCACCCAGGAGGAGTTCTTCTACGCTTTCAATGCGCTGGTCGAAGCGCATAAGCAGATCGTGATCACCTGCGACACCTATCCCAAGGAGATCGCCGGGATGGAGGAGCGGCTGATCTCGCGCTTCGGCTGGGGCCTGACGGTGGCGATCGAGCCTCCCGAGCTCGAGATGCGGGTCGCGATCGTGCTCAAGAAGGCCGAGGCGGAGTCGGTCGCTCTGTCGGAGGACATCGCGTTCTTCATTGCCAAGCACCTGCGCTCCAACGTGCGCGAGCTTGAAGGCGCGCTGAAGAAAGTGCTCGCCTTTGCGCGCTTCTCCGGACGCGAGCTGTCGCTCGAGCTCGCCAAGGAAGCGCTGCAGGACATCCTGAACGTGGCCAGCCGCCAGGTCAGCGTGGAGGGCATCCAGAAGACGGTCGCCGAGTACTTCAAGATCAAGATCTCGGACATGCATTCCAAGAAGCGCAGCCGCAACGTGGCCCGGCCCCGCCAGGTCGCGATGGCCCTGGCCAAGGACCTGACGCAGATGAGCTTGCCCGAGATCGGCGAGGCGTTCGGCAACCGCGACCACACCACGGTGCTGCACGCCTGCCGCACGATCGCCAGCCTGCGCAAGAACGACACCGGGCTCAATCGAGACTATGTGGTCCTCGAGCAGGTGCTCAAGGGCTGAGGGCTGGGGACAGCCTGGGGACAGTTTGTGAATAAGGACAGCGATCGGCGTTGCGGCAGGAACTATTCACAAATCATCTTGCGATCTCCACAGGCTTTGCGCCTGTCCGAATACGGTGCAATGCGCGCTGCGGCAAGGAGTTGCAGGCTTATCCCGCATATCAGGGCGCTCTATTAGTTACTACTAAGGTAAATAACAATGAATCTTGCTAAAGCAAAGCGCGACGAGCTCCTCGGCCCGCTTGCCGCCGTGAGCGGGATCATCGAGCGCCGCCATACGCTGCCGATCCTGTCGAACGTGCTGATCGAGCGCGCGCAGGACATGCTTGCGTTCCTCGCCACCGACATCGAGATCCAGATCGCCGCGCGCAGCGGCATCGGCGCCCCGGCCGACGTGCGCGCGGTCACCGTGGGCGCCCGGAAGCTCCTCGATATCCTGCGCGCCCTTCCCGAGAGCGCGGAGGTCACGCTGCAGCAGCAGGACAAGCGGCTGCTGGTCAAGGCCGGCAAGAGCCGGTTCACGCTGCAGACGCTCGCGGCCGAGGACTTTCCGCGCCTCGCCAGGCCGGCGGGCGAGTCGGCCAGGTTCGAGCTCGAGCAGAAGGCGTTGCGCCGCCTGCTGTCTCTCGTGCAATACGCCATGGCGCAGCAGGACATCCGTTACTACCTGAATGGCCTGCTGATGGTCGTCGAGGAAGGCAGCCTGAAATTGGTCGCGACCGACGGTCACCGCCTGGCATTCGCGGCGCTGAAGCTGGGCGCGAAGCTGCCGCGCCAGGAGGTGATCGTACCGCGCAAAACCGTGCTCGAGCTCGGCAAGCTGCTTGCCGACAGCGATGCGCCGGTGAAGATCGAGATCGCGGCCACCCAGGCTTCGTTCAGCTTCGGCGACATCGACCTGGTGTCGAAGCTGATCGACGGCAAGTTTCCGGACTACACACGCGTCATTCCGACCGGCCACAAGAACCGTCTGCAGATCGAGCGCGAGCCGCTGCGTCAGGCGTTGCTGCGAGCGGCCATCCTGTCGAACGAGAAATTCCGCGGCGTGCGCTGGGTGCTCGCCGACGGCAGCCTGAAGATCGTGTCTTCGAACGCCGAGCAGGAGGAAGCGCACGAGGAGCTCGAGGTGAAGTATTCCGGCGACGCGCTCGACATCGGTTTCAACGTCAACTACCTGCTCGACGTGCTGAACAACGTGTCGGGCGACGTCATCGAGTGCGCCTTCGGCGATTCCGCGTCGAGCGCGCTCATCACCTACGGGGCGGAAAAGGACTTCAAGTACGTCGTCATGCCGATGAGGATCTAGGAAGAGCATGTCGGAGCACAAAGGCAACGGCGAGAGCGGCGACTACGGCTCGGATGCCATCAAGGTCCTGAAGGGCCTGGAGGCGGTGCGCAAGCGCCCCGGGATGTACATCGGCGACACCTCCGACGGCACCGGGCTGCACCACATGGTGTTCGAGGTGGTCGACAACTCGGTCGACGAGGCGCTCGCCGGGTTCTGCGACGAGATCATCGTCACCATCCACACCGACAACTCGGTGTCGGTGATCGACAACGGCCGCGGCATCCCCACCGGCGTCAAGCTGGACGACACCCTCGCCCGCTCGGCCGCCGAGATCGTGATGACCGAGCTGCACGCCGGCGGCAAGTTCGACTCCAACAGCTACAAAGTGTCGGGCGGGCTGCACGGCGTCGGTGTCTCGGTCGTGAACGCCCTCTCGGAGTGGCTGCGGCTGACCGTCTGGCGCGAACGGCAGGTGCACCAGATGGAATTCCGCAACGGGGTGGCCGTGGCGCCGCTCAAGGCGACCGGCAGCACCGAGCGGCGCGGGACCGAGGTGCATTTCCTCGCCTCGAAGGAGACCTTCGGCACCATCGACTACCACTACGACATCCTGGCGCGGCGCCTGCGAGAGCTGTCGTTTCTGAACAATGGCGTCAAGATCGTGCTCATCGACCAGCGCGCCGGCAAGGAGGAGAACTTCGCGTTCTCCGGCGGGGTGAAGGGCTTCGTCGAGTACATGAACCGCGCGAAGAATGTGCTCCACCCCAACGTCTTTCTCGGCCACGGTGAGAAGGACGGCCTTACGGTCGAAGTGGCGATGCAGTGGAACGATTCGTACCAGGAAAACGTCCTGTGCTTCACCAACAACATCCCGCAGAAGGACGGCGGCAGCCACCTGACGGGCCTGCGCGCCGCCATGACACGGGTGCTCAACAAGTACATCGAGGAAAACGAGATCGCGAAAAAGGCCAAGGTCGAGACCACCGGCGACGACATGCGCGAAGGGCTCGCCTGCGTGCTGTCGGTCAAGGTGCCCGAGCCCAAGTTCTCGTCGCAGACCAAGGAGAAGCTCGTGTCCTCGGAGGTGCGCCCGGTGGTCGAGGAGATCGTCGCCGAGCGCCTGCGCGAGTTCCTCGACGAGCGTCCGCACGACGCGCGCACCATCACGGTGAAGATCGTCGAGGCGGCGGCGGCGCGCGAAGCCGCGCGCAAGGCGCGCGAGATGACGCGCCGCAAAGGCGTGCTCGACTCGATGGGGCTGCCGGGCAAGCTCGCCGACTGCCAGGAGCGCGACCCGGCGAAGTCCGAGCTCTACCTGGTGGAGGGCGACTCGGCCGGCGGCTCGGCCAAGCAGGGACGCGACCGAAAGTTCCAGGCGATCCTGCCGCTCAAGGGCAAGATACTGAACGTGGAGCGAGCGCGCTTCGAGAAGCTCCTGGCGTCGGCCGAGATCGCGACGCTCATCACCGCGCTCGGCTGCGGCATCGGCGCCGAGGAATACAACCCCGACAAGCTGCGCTATCACCGCATCATCGTGATGACCGACGCCGACGTCGACGGCTCGCACATCCGCACCCTGCTGCTCACCTTCTTCTACCGCCAGATGCGCGAGCTGGTGGAGCGCGGGCACATCTACATCGCGCAGCCGCCGCTCTACAAGGCCAAGCTTGGCAAGGAAGAGCGCTACCTCAAGGACGAGCACGAGCTGAACGCGTTCATGCTCAAGCAGGCGCTGGTCGACGCCGCTCTGCATCCGGGCGACGGGCGCGAGCCGATCAGCGGCGAGGCGCTCGCCGAGCTCGCCAAGTCCTATCTGTTGTCGGAAGCGGTGATCGAGCGCGTCTCGCGCCTGGTCGACCGCGAGGTGCTGCAGGCGATGCTGCGCGGTGTGCAGGTCGACCTGTCGCGGCGCGATACGGCGGAAGCTTCGGCCGAAGCGCTGGAGGCGGCGCTCGCCCCGCAGGGATTCGCCGTGGCGCCGCACTTCGACCAGAAGACCGAGCGCCACCAGGTGCGCGTCGAGCGCACGCGCCACGGCAACGTGCGCCTGAGCACGATCGACACCGAGTTCGTTCTATCCGGCGACTATGCTCAGATCCGCAGCACCGCCGAGATGCTGCGCGGGCTGGTGGGCGCCGGCGCCAGCGTGCAGCGCGGCGACAAGCGCCAGCCGGTGCGCGACTTCGCCGAAGCGATGAAGTGGCTGCTGGGCGAGGTCGAGCGCTCGATGACCCTGCAGCGCTACAAGGGCCTGGGCGAGATGAACCCGGCGCAGCTCTGGGAGACGACGATGGATCCGGCCAGCCGGCGCCTGCTCAGGGTGCAGATCGAGGACGGCATCGCCGCCGACGAGATCTTCACCAAGCTGATGGGCGACGAGGTCGAGCCGCGCCGCGCGTTCATCGA
>DATBSZ010000122.1:0-1977 GCA_036559525.1 Burkholderiales bacterium | reverse complement strand
CCACGCGGTGTCCTTGTTGTCCGTGACGTTCGCGACGTCGACCGTGAAGCCGGTCCCCTCGTACGCGTGGTTCACCTGCGACGCGTAGTCGCTCCTGAAGTTCGACTGGCCGACGCCGCCGCCGACGTAGAACCCGAGCGCCGGCTCCTTGGCCAGTGCGGGGGCGGCGGCGAGCATGGCGATCACGGCGAGCATGCGACATCGCATCGAAGGACTCCTGGTCAAGAGCGGTCGGACACGCGCTCGCCGAGCAGGCCCGACGGGCGGAAGATGAGCACGAGGATCAGCACGAGGAACGCGAACACGTCCTGGTAGTTCGAGCCGAACAGCGTGACGTTCGGGTCGCTCGCGCAGCGCTCGGCGAGCGCGTCGAACCAGCTCGAGAGCTGGCAGAGGTTGGTGAGTTCGCCGACGTACCCGGCGCCGAGCGCCTCGATGATGCCGAGCAGGATGCCGCCCAGCATCGCGCCCGCGAGGTTCCCGATGCCGCCCAGCACCGCCGCCGAGAACGCCTTGAGGCCGAGGAGCGCGCCCATCTGGTAGTGCGCGATGCCATAGTAGCTGCCGACCATCACGCCGGCGACCGCGCCGAGCCCCGCGCCGATCACGAACGTGAGCGCGATGACGCGGTTGATGTCGATGCCCATCAGGCCTGCGATCGACGGGTTCTGCGCGGTCGCGCGCATGGCCACGCCGAGCTTGGTCCGGTATACGAGCGCCACCAGGCCCGCCATCATCGCGATCGACGTCACGATGATCGCGACCTGCACATTGGTGATGGTCGCGCCGTCGGGATTGTCGGTGAGGTGGATCGGGACGGTGTGGATGATCTGCGGATACGAGAGCGGGTTGCGGCTCCAGACGATCATCGCGAGGTGCTGCAGGATGATCGACAGGCCGATCGCGGTGATCAGCGGCGCGAGGCGCGGCGCGCGCCGCAGTGGCCGGTACGCGGTCCGCTCGAGCGTGTAGCCGATCGCCATGCAGACCGGGATCGCGGCCAGCGCGCCGATGAACACGATCACCACCGCCGGCAGCGGCACCTGCGCGCCGGTCAGCGCCACGATCACCGAGTACGCGGTCAGCGCGCCGATCATCACGACCTCGCCGTGCGCGAAGTTGATGAGCTGGATGATCCCGTACACCATCGTGTAGCCCAGCGCGACGACCGCGTAGACGCTGCCGAGCGTCAGGCCGTTCACCATCTGCTGCAGGAAGGTGTCCATGCGCGCCGCGATTGTGGGGCGCGGCGGTGCCAAGGGCAACCCCGCGCCTGCGACGCAGCGCACCAAAACGAAACGGCGCCCTCGCGGGCGCCGTTCCGGTGATGCAGCTAACGAGCGTCTACTTCTTCGGCGCTTCCGGCGCGGGCGCGGCCGGCGTGGCCGGGGCCGCAGCGGGCGCCATCGCCGGCGCGGCGGGCGCCGAGGCGGTCATCGCCTTGATGAAGTCGTCGTAGCCCATGGTCTTGCCAGACTGAACCACGGCGACCGGCTCAACCTTGCCGCCCTTCAGTGTGAAGATCGTGATCTCGGCGTTCTTGCGGTCGCCCTTCTCGTCGAACTCGATCTTGCCCGTGGCGCCGTTGTAGCTGATCTTGTGGAGCTCGGGCAGGTACTTGGCCGGGTCGGTCGAATCCGCCTTCTGCATCGCGGCGATCATGAGGCCGACGGCGTCGTAGAAGAACGGCGCGTACTGCTTGACGTCGCCGTACTTCGCCTTGAACGCGTCGTTGAACTGCTTGCTCGCCGCCGAGGCCGGCAGGCCGGCCTGCGAGCAGATCAGCCCTTCGGCCGCCGCGCCGGCGAGCTTGCCCATTTCCTCGGTGCACGCGCCGTCGCCGAAGCTGAACGTCGCCTTGATGCCGAGCTCGCGCGCCTGCTTGATCATCGGGCCGCCGGTCGCGTCCATGCCGCCGTAGAACACCGCGTCGGGCGCCTTGCCCTTGATCTTGGTCAGGATCGCCTTGAAGTCGGT
>DATBSZ010000121.1:0-4007 GCA_036559525.1 Burkholderiales bacterium | reverse complement strand
GCGCGCGAGCGCGTCGAGCAGCAGGACCTGCGCATCAAGGCGCGGCCGGCGAGCCACGAGGTCAAGGACGGGCCGGTAAAGAAAGCGGCGTGAAATGACGCTGTGGGAGCTCGTCGAGCGCCGCTCGCGTGACGCACCCGGCGCGGCCTCGGTGCTTTTTGAAAACCAGAAGCTGACAAATCGCGAGTTTCACGATCGAGCGCTCCGGGTCGCACGCGGCTTGGCAGGCCTCGGCATCGGCCGCGGCGACGTGGTCGCGGTCCAGCTCCCGAACATCCCCGAGTACCTGCTGAGCTATGCGGCGATCTGCGCGCTCGGCGCAACCCTGCAGCCGGTGCACATGCCGTATCGCCGCGCCGAGCTCGCCACGCTGCTCGGGCACTCGGAAGCGAGGGCGTTCATCTGCCTTTCTCGCTTGAAGGAAGAACGCCCGCCCGGGCTGAAGAACGTCGTCTCGCTCGGCGAGCCGGAGGAAAACGCGGTTGCCTTTTCAAAGATTTCAACGAGTCCACTCCTGGGTCGCGTGAAGGAGGGCTCGCCCGAAGACCGGTTCCTGCTGCTCTACACCTCGGGTACCACCGACAACCCGAAGGGCGTCCCGCATGCGCAGCGCGGCTTCCTCGCCAACGCGATGGCGTCGGTGCCGGAGCTCGAAATCTCGAAAGAGGAAATCGTGCTTTCGGCGGCGCCACTCACGCATCTCTACGGGCTCTATGCCTATCACGTGAGCCTGTGCTCCGGAGCGGCGATGTCGCTCCTGCCCGCTTTCACGCCGCCGGATCTTGCGAAAGTGATCGAAAAGCACAAGGCGAACTGCGTGTTCGCGGGTCCGGCGCACTTCAAGCCGCTGCTCGATGGCGGGCTCCTCGAGCGGCACGATTTTTCCTCGCTGCGGTTCGCCTGCCTCTCGGGGAGTCCGGTACCGCCGGAACTGGCGGTGGCTGTTGAGAAGAGACTCCCCAAAGGAAAAACCATCCAGCTCTGGGGAATGACCGAGCTGCAGGCGGGGTCGTTCTCGCGGCCGAGCGACCCGGCCGACGTGCGCCACGGCACTGCCGGCGCAGCGACGCCGGGGACGGAGCTGCGCGTCGTGGACGAGCGACTACAGGTCCGCGGGATTTCGCTTTTTTCAGGGTATTTGAAGAACGAAAAGGCAACCCGGGAAGCGTTTACCCCCGAGGGCTGGTTCGAGACCGGCGACACCGCGGAATTGAGCGCCGCCGGTCATCTGCGCTTCACCGGGCGCGTTAAGGAGATCATCAACCGCGGCGGCGTTAAGTACTCGCCCCTCGACGTCGAGGCGATCATCGACCGCATGCCCGGCGTGGCGCGCTCGGCGATCGTGCCGTATCCCGACGCCGTGCTGGGCGAGCGCGCGTGCGTGTTCGTGCAGCCGGCGCCGGACGCCCCGGCGGCGACGCTGGAAGCGATAATGCGCGAGCTCGATCGCGCCGGCGTGGCCAAGTTCAAGTGGCCCGAGCGCCTCGAGCTGCTGGAGGCGATGCCGCTTACGCCGACGCAGAAGGTCATGCGCGGCAGATTGCGCGAGCGCTTGAAGAGATGATTGCGCTGTACGAACTGAAAGGGAAGAACGACCGGCGCTACAGCCTGTTCTCCTGGCGCACGCGCATGGCGCTCAGGCACAAGGGGCTCGACTTCGAGTCGAACCCGGTGCGGATGTCGGACAAGGCGGCGATCGCGTTCTCGGGCGGCAAGACGGTGCCGGTCATCAAGGACGGGGCAGGTGGCGAAAAGGAAGTCGTGGTGCGCGATTCGTGGAAGATCGCCGAGTACCTCGAGGAGCGCTACCCGGACGCGCCGTCGCTCTTCGGCGGCGAGATCGGGCGCGGCGTGACGCAGGCGCTCAACACCTGGGTCGACCGCGCGCTGGTGCCGGCGATGCTGCAGGTGATCGCCGCCGACATCCACGAGCGCGTCGATCCGCTCGACGAGGAGTATTTCAGGCAATCGATGGAGAAGGTCCTCAAGCAAACCCTGGAGGAATCGCGCGCGCGCCGCGACGCGGCGCTCGTGCAGCTCGGCCGGGTGCTCGCGCCGATGCAGGAGACGTTCAAGCGCCAGGCGTTCATGGGCGGCGCCCGGCCGGCGTACGCCGACTACATCCTGTTCTCCGTGTTCCAGTGGGCGCGCGTGATGAGCCCGCACGAGCTGCTCGGGCCCGAGGACCCGCTGTGCCGGTGGCGCGAGCGCATGCTGGACTTGTTCGATGGGTTCGCTCGCAATGTCCCCACAGCCTGACGGTTGACCGCATGAAAACGCTCCTGTTCACCGCAGCTCTCCTCTTCGCCTTGCCCGCGTACGCGGTCCTGGACATCAAGGACGTCGTGCTCGGCTCGAAGGAGAGCGACGTCAAGCGCCAGTTCCCGAGCGCGCGCTGCAAGGCGCTCGAATGGGAAAGCAAGGCCGCCGACCGGCGCTGCGACGATTCGCGCGTCTCCTTCGGCGGCGTCGAGGTCCAGGTCACCTTCTACCTGAAGAAGGACGCGGTCGAGGCCTTCGACGTTCGCTTCGACACCCGCGAGCTCGACCGCCTCGTGGGGTTCCTCAAGCAGCGCTACGGCGCACCGCAGTCAGAGCAGAAGGACAGCTACGAGCGCAAAGGAAAGAACGCGCGCCAGGTGTACAAGGCGCTCTGGGAGAGCGGCAAGGACCGCGCGGTGCTCACGGCCCAGCTCGAGAAGCGCCGCGCGTCGATGCTGGTGTCGCGCGGCGGCTTCGACGAGGAAATTTACCGCGTGCGGTAGACGAATTCGGGGTCAGGGTGCGAATTCGTTTTTACGTACGTGAAAACAGAATTCGCACCCTGACCCCGAATTCTGTTCTTAGACCTTGAGCTTCTTCAGCGCCGCGATCGCGCGCGCCTGGTCATCCGCGCTGTCGAGCGCGATGAAGCTGACGAACTTCTTGCCGATAGCGATCGCCGACATGCCGCGGAAGTTGACCCCCGCGCCGCCGAGCGTGGCTGCGATCTTCGAGCCCAGGCCGGGCTTGTCGCCGCCCTCGATGCGCACCGAGTAGATGTTCTCCGGCCGGCCCATGCCCGATTGCTGCGCCGCCTCGACCGCCTTCTTGCCCTTCAGCGGCGTCACGAACATCACGCCCTTGCCGGGCTGCTCCGCGGTGCGGCGGGCGAGCAGCATCTCCAGGTTCGCGCCCGCGCGGGACAGGGTTTCGAGCTTCTCCGCAGCGCCTCCGGGGCGGTCGTCGATGGTGACCGCCCAGACTTCGGCCTTGCTGACTTTCAGTGCCATGATTTCCTCCTCGGGGTTGGGGCAAGCGGCATAATTTACTCCTATGGAACGCAAACAAGAGATCCAGAAGACCGTCGCCGAGATCCGAGAGATCGAGAAGCGCGACGGCGTGACCCGCGAGAGCCTCGAGAAGATCAAGCAGCGGCTGATCCGCCTCGCGGCCCGCCAGGACCTATTCCCGGCGTCCGACTTCCCGCCGCCCGCCCCCGGCGGAAAGCTCAAGTCCTGCCTGTACCGCGTGGCCGAGGATGCCGACCACCGCTTCGCGCTCTACGTGAACGCCTCGCTCGGCGGGCACAGCACCCCGGCGCACAACCACACCACCTGGGCGGTGATCGTCGGCGTCACCGGCGAGGAGCTGAATCGGTTCTACGACCGCACCGCCGAGGCCCCGCGCGCGAAGGGCGAGTACGTGGTGAAGCAGGGCACCGGGGTGTGCTTCATGCCCGAGGACCTGCACTCGATCCATATCCAGGCGCCGCTCGTGAACTTCCACATGTACGGCCTCGCGCTCGACCAGCTGCACAAGCGCGAGTACTACCAGGCCGCCGAAAAAATGTGGAAGGTGTTCCCGGCCCATGGGGATATCCGCGAGGCGCGTTAGCGAGCTGGTCGCGGGAAGCGGCGAGCTCGCGCTGCTGGATGTCCGCGAGCAAGGCGTCCACTACCGCGGCCATCCGTTCTTCGCCTGCTCGGCGCCGCTGTCGCGCCTGGAGCTCGTCATCGGCGACCTGG
>DATBSZ010000120.1:0-5622 GCA_036559525.1 Burkholderiales bacterium | reverse complement strand
CGTGCAGAACGTGGGCCAGAAGACGCGCGAGATGCTCGAATCGATTCCCGGCACCGAGGTGACCACGGTCGAGCGCTGCTCGGGGCACGACGGCACCTGGGGCGTGAAGACCGAGTACTTCGACAACTCGATGAAGATCGGGCGGCCGGTGTTCCGCCAGATGGCCGAACCTGCGCCGGCTTACGTGAGCTCCGATTGCCCGATTGCAGCGCGGCACATCATGCAGGGGATGGGCGAGTCGGCCGGCAAGTCCGTCAAGGCCCATCCGCTCACGCTTCTACGCACGGCGTACGGCATCTAGCTTTCCTGCTGGTTGCCGGCTGCGCGCCGCTCGCGCCGCTGCCGGCAGGCGACATCGCGTTCGGCGCGCTGGGCGATACGCCCTATAGCGAGGCGGAGGTCGCGCGCCTCGAGCTGCTGATCGACGAGATGAACGCGCAGCCGCTCGCCTTCGTGGTGCACGTGGGCGACATCGGCTCGAGCGCGGCGGCGTGCGCCGACGAGTGGCTGCTCGCGCGAAAAGCGCAGTTCGGCCGCATCCGGCACCGCTTCGTGCTCCTGCCCGGCGACAACGAGTGGACCGACTGCAAGGACCCCCTGGCACGCCTGCAGCGCTGGCGGCAGATCTTCTGCGAGATCCCGCGCGAATACTGCGAGCATGTCCGCTGGGAAACCGCAGGCTGGGTGTTCGTCGCGCTCAATGTTCCCGGCAGCAACAACAACATGCGCCATGCCGAGCACGGGCCGCGCATGCAGGCGGTGCTGTCGTCGCTGGACGAGGCGGCCGCGGCGGCGCAGGGCGGGGGCGGGAAAGGACTGGTCGTCCTGATGCAGGCCAACCCCTTCGTGACCGTTCCGCGCGACGGCTATTCGGAGCTAAGGACGAGCCTCCAACGCCTCGCGGCGCAAAGCCCTGGAAGGGTCGTCCTAATCCACGGCGATACGCACCTCTACAGGGACGACGAGCCGCTGCCGGGATTGCGCCGCATCGAGGTCTGGGGCTCGCCGGTGGTGAGCTGGCTGCGCGTGACGATCTCGCCCGACCGACTCCGCGTCGACTCAGTGCGCTGATCCTGTTCGCCGTCCGTGCACGCGGTGGATCCGGATCGGGTGGACCTTGCCCTTGAGCTGGTACTCCCCCACCAGCTCGGTGTGGAATTGATCCCCAAGGAGACGCAGGGTCGGCTCGCCGACCAGGATCCGGCATGGGGTGCTGAAGTAGTCGGGCGCGAAGCCCACCTTGTCGAAGCTTTCGAGGCGCGAGGCGGTGTTCACAGTGTCGCCGTGCAGGTTGTACTCCAGGCGCGCCGCGCTGCCGATGCTCCCCGCCACGACAGGTCCGGTGAGGATGCCGATGCGCATGCTGATCAGCGGCCATCCGCGGCTCTCGAGCCGCCGGTTGAGCTCGACGACCGCCGCCTGGGTGGCGAGCGCGCAGTCGACAGCGTTCGCAGCATCCTGGCTGATCTCCTTCTCGCTGGTGCGCGCCATCGGCGCGCCGAATGCGGCCATGATCGAGTCGCCGAGAAACCGCAGGATGACGCCGCCGTGCACGCTCACCAGCGGGGTGACGGTCGACATGAACTCGTAGAACCAGTCCATCAGCGTCTGCGGCTCGGTTTGCTCCGAGACCGTGGTGAAGTTCACCACGTCGGCAAAGGAGATCGTGGCGGTCAGCCGCTGCGGCCGGGGGCGCCCGCCGCTGAGGAAATCGTCCCGGTGCTCCCAGATCTCGTCGGCCAGCGCCTTCGACATGTAGCTCGAGAACAGGCCCATGAGGCTCGCGCGCTCCCGCTTCTCCTCGCTCAGGAGATACGCCGTCCCTAGACCGGCAGCGCCGACCCAGGCGAGCGCAGGCGGCACGAGCGGAATCCACACGCCGAGCACGAACAGCGCATGCACCGCCATCGCGAGCAGCGCCAGCGCGGCGAGCACCACCAGCACGAAGCGCCATGCCGAGCGCAGCAGGAGCGCCGCGGCGCCGCCCAGCAGGCTCCACAACAGGATCCAGAGCACTTCGTTCGTGTCGCTGATCACCGCCGTCGGCGCATCGCCCTCGAGGCCGGCGCGCAGCAGCTGGCTCACCGTGTGACCGATGAGCACCACCCCGTACATCGCCTTTTTCTCGCCGAAAGTTTGGCCATAGGGCGTGTAAAAGCTGTCCTTGACGCTTTCGGCGGTGACACCCACCAGCACCACCTTGTCCTTGAACAGCGCGGGACCGAACTGGCCGGCGCGCAGCTCGCTCAGCGTGACCGCGGGAAAAACGTCGGGTGGATCGCGATAGTCGAGCAGGAACTGATAGCCGCCCGCGTCGGCGCGCACATAGCTGCCGTCGTTCGGCTCGAGCGGACGAAAGGTGGTGCGCCCGAGCCTGAGATGGCTCGGGTTTTCCGGATCGCCGCCGAGCGCAACGCCTTCTGCCTGCAGGTAGAGCAGCGCGAGCCGCAGCGGCAGCGAGTAGAACACCCGCTGGCCGTCGTCCATCAGCAGCAGGCCGCGTCGCACGGTGCCGCCGGGGTCGACCACGACGTCGGTGAACCCGATGCGGTCGCTCTCTTTCAGCGCCCCGGGCGGCGGCACGCCCGGCTTGCCGTCCTGGGGGAGCAGCGTCGGGGCGATGATCTGCGAGTGCTTGCTCAGCACCGCGTTCAACCGCTCGTGTCCAGGCGGCACCGGGGTGTCGCGGTATACGTCCAGGCCGATCGCCCGCGCGCCTGCGTCCGAAACGGTTTCCAGGACCTCCGCGAGCAGCGCATCGGGCAGCGGCCAGGTGCCGAGCTCCTGGATGTCCTTCTCGGTGATGTTCACCAGCACGACCCGCGGTGCCGGCGCGGTCCCTGCCGGCCGGTGGCGGATATGCCAATCGTAGAAGGCCAGCTCCAGGGCCTCCAGCGCTCCGCCCCACCGCAGGCCGCAGACCGCGGCAAAGGCCAGGGCGCTGGCCAGCGCGGCAGCCAGCAGCGGAGAATGCAGTCGCGGTCGCATGGGTGGCAGAATAGAGCACGTCGGTCCTTGGGGGGAGCCATGAACCGCTGGTGCCGTTTCTTACCGCTGCTAGCGCTCGCCGGAGCGCTGGCTTCAGCGCACGCGGCTGCACCGGCCGATGAGCGCATGCAAGCGGGCTTGCAGTCGTTCCACGCGGGCGCCTTCGCGGAGGCGCTCGGGCACTGGAACGCGGCGGCGAGCGCCTATCAGGCGTCCGGAAATTCCGAAGGCGCTCTCACGGCGCTGATGCGCGCGGCCGAAGCCGATCTCGCCCTTGGCCGCAATCCGGACGCGCTCGCCAAGCTCAGCCAGGCGCAGGCGCTCGCTCAGCGCCTGGGCAACCAATCGCTGCTCGCCGCCGTGGAAAACAGTCTCGGCAACGCCTACCTCCTGGGCGGCCGGCGGACCGAAGCCGAGCCGCTTCTGCGTTCGAGCGTCGAGCGCGCGCGCAAGTCGAAGAACATGCAGACCGCGGCGTCGGCGCTCAACAACCTCGGGAATCTTCGCGCTGCGGAAGGACGCTTCGACGACGCGGGCCTGCTCTATCGCGAGGCGCAGCAGTCCGCCGAGGCCGTGGGTAACAAGACCCTCGCCCTGCGCGCAGCCGCCAACCGCGCGCGCAGCCTGGTCGACGCCAGGCGCTACGGCGACGCCGCCAGCGCCCTGCGAGCGTTGGACGGCGACATGCGCGCGCTCGAGCAGACGAACGACAAGGCCGTCGGGCTGATCAGCATCGGCCGCCTATACGCGAGAATTCTTGCTCAGGGATTATCCCCCGCAGGCGAATGGAGCCGGCGCTCGTACGCCGCACTGACCGACGGCCTCGCAGTTGCCGAAGTCATCAACGACGCCCGCGCGCGCTCCTATGCGCTCGGCTATCTCGGAGAGCTGTACGAGCAGGGCGCGCGCCGCGAGGAAGCGCTGCAATTCACGCAACGGGCGATCGTCGCCGCGCAGCAGGCGGACGCGCCGGACATCCTGTTTCGCTGGCAATGGCAGGCCGGGCGCCTGCTACGCTCGCAGGGCGACGGGGAGCAGGCGATGCTTTCCTATCAGCAGGCCGTGGCCACGCTCGCCACCGTGCGCCAGGACCTGACGGCGGGCGGCGCACGCACTTCGTTCCGCGAATCCATCGGGCCGGTGTATTCGGAGCTCGCCGATCTGCTGCTCGAGCGCTCGGCGAGCCTCACGGACCCGAAGCTCGCCGCGCAGCACCTCGTCGACGCGCGCAGCACCATGGAGCTCTTCAAGGGCGCCGAGCTGCAGGACTATTTCCAGGACGACTGCGTCACCGCATTGCGCGCGCGCACCACCGGCATCGACCAGCTCGCGCCGCGCACCGCCGCGCTCTATCCGATCATTCTCAAGGACCGGCTCGAGCTCCTGCTCACCCTGCCCGACGGGATTAAGCGCTTCACCACGCGCGTGCCGGCGGACGCGCTGACCGGCGAGATCCGGGCGTTTCGGCTGCTGCTCGAGAAGAGGACCACCCACCAGTACTATCCCCATGCACGCAAGCTCTACGACTGGCTGATCGCGCCGATCGCGGCCGAGCTCGACAAGCAGCAGGTCGACACGCTGGTGATCGTGCCCGACGGCGCGCTGCGCACGATTCCGCTCGCGGCGCTGCACGACGGCGAGCAGTTCCTGATCGCGCGCTATGCGCTCGTGACCACCCCGGGCCTCACCCTCACCGACCCGCGCCCGCTGCCGCGCGAGCGCGCGCAGCTTCTCCTCAATGGGCTCACCGAGTCGGTGCAGGGCTTCGCGCCGCTTCCCTACGTGGCCGAGGAGCTGCAGGCCATCCACAAGATCTACGGCGGCACGATGCTGCAGAACGGGCAGTTCACCCTGTCGAACATGGAGAAGGGGCTCGAGCAGACGCCCTACTCGATCGTGCACATCGCCTCGCACGGGCAGTTCGACAGCGACAGCGAGAAGACTTTTCTCCTGACCTACGAGGGCAAGCTCAGCATGGACAAGCTCGAGCAGTTCCTGGGCCTGTCGAAGTTCCGCACCGAGGCGGTCGAGCTGCTCACCCTGAGCGCCTGCCAGACCGCCGCGGGCGACGACCGCGCAGCGCTGGGCCTCGCCGGGGTGGCGATCAAGGCCGGCGCGCGCAGCGCGCTCGCGACCCTGTGGACGGTGAACGATCCGGCCTCCGCCCTGATGGTGTCGGACTTCTATCGCCACTTGCGCGCTCCCGGCGTTTCCAAGGCGAAGGCGCTGCAGCAGGCCCAGCTCGGCATCCTCAAGGACATCCGTTATCGCCACCCCAATTACTGGAGCGCGTTCCTGCTCATCGGCAACTGGTTGTGATTACAGGGGAATTTCGCACAGTAATCGCGCGCCTTGCGCCGCTCGCTTCAGCGGCGGCGCAGGTCTATGTTTCCGGTATCGTGAGGGACAGTTTATGAACAGCTCACTCCTCCTACGCTTGCTCGCGCTGGTGGCGGTCGCGCTCTTTGCTTCCGCGGCTCGCGCGCAATCGGAGACCAAGGAGTCGGCTCCTCCTCCTCAGCCCGAGGCGGAAAAGGCGACTACGGGTACGGCGACGCCGACGGTCTACAAGCCGCCGCTGCGCGGCGCGCCCGCCACCCGCGTCGGCGGCGGAACGCGCAACACGGGCTCCAA
>DATBSZ010000119.1:0-7586 GCA_036559525.1 Burkholderiales bacterium | reverse complement strand
CCGGCCGCGGCGCCGGGCGCGATCGAAAGCCTGCGCGACCAGGAAGGGCGCGAATGGGAGAGCAACTCGTCGTTCGCGCCGGCGCGCGGCGTCAGTCGCGACTCCGTGGGGCGATACGCCGAGCACCTGCCGGCCGCGTGGCTGGCGGCGGTGGAATGGCTGTGCGCTCCCGAGATGAAGGTGCTCGGCCTCGATCCCGTCGGCGGCCAGGCGATGGAGGGTGTGCAGGATGTCGTCGGTGGCGACGAGCTCGACGTCGAGCGCCAGCGGATCCGGGTCATCGGGGACCCTCACGCGCCCGAGGCCGAGCAGCGCCGCTGGTGCATCTTCCCGGGCGCCTACCGGCGGCTCGGATCGGGTTCCTCGGCCGGGAGCTCGGCGCGGACGTGATATTGGGAAAACATGAGTTGCTGGGCCACGATTCGGCGCAGGTATTCGCCCACCAGCCCAAAGGAGAACAGCACCGCCCCGGAGGTGAAGAGGATCAACAGGACCAGCGTCGCGAAGCCCGATACTCCGATGCCGCGGCTGAAATAGACCCACAGGTACACGCAGGCGAGCACCACCGCGATGAAGGAAGCCCCCAGGCCGACGACGCTCACCACGCGTAGCGGCAGCGCGCTGTAGTTCATGATGCTGCTCAGCGTGTCGCCGACCAGCCGGCGCAGGGTGTAGCCCGAGCGGCCGTGGCGGCGCGGCTCGTGGCGCACCGGGACGCTCTTGATGCGGCTGGTGATCGACAGGATGATCGGGCCGATGCGCGGCTGGGCGTGCCGGGCGTGGCGGATCTCGTCGATCACGCTGCGGCGCATGACGCGGAATGCGCTGATCGAGATGCGCTGGTCGGTGCGGAAAATGGCGTGGTGGATGCGGTGCAGCGCCGCGGCGCCCAGGTTGCGCAGCGCCGGGTGCTCCTTCTGGTGGTAGTGCCCGGTCACCACGTCGACGGCCGGATCCTCTTCGATCGCCCGCACCAGCTTGGCGATCTCCTCCGGCGGGTGCTGGAGATCGTCGTCCATGGTGATGGCGTAGCGCCCCGAGCAGTGGTCGAGGCCGCATTTCAGCGCGTAATGCTGGCCGTGGTTACGCGCGAACTGGAAAGCACGGATCGGGGCGCCCGCGGCGCGCAAGCGCTCGATCAGGGCCCAGGACCCGTCCTTGCTGCCGTCGTCCACCAGCACGATCTCGTGCGAGCGGCCAAGCTCGCGGAACACCGCGCCGACGCGCCGCACCAGCTCTTCCAGGCTGGCTTCGGCGTTGTAGACCGGGACCACTACCGAGTAGTCGGGACCGAGCGGCCTCATCTATGCTAGCCGCACATGAAGGTGTGCATCCTGCAGTCGAACTTCCTCCCCTGGCGCGGCTATTTCGATCTGATGCGCGAATCCGGCCTGTTCATCGTCTACGACGACGCGCAATATACAAAAAACGACTGGCGCAACCGCAACCGCATCAAGACGCCGCGCGGCGCGCAATGGATCACTGTACCGGTGCATCGGCGTCTGCGCCAGTCGATCGAAGAGACGCCCATCGATTACACGCGTCCCTGGGCGGAGAAGATGCTGAACCAGATCCGCGAGTCGTACCGGGACGCGCCGCACTTCGAGCCGTATTTTTCCGAGCTGAAGGACCTCCTCGAGCGTCCGGCGTCCTCGATCTCCGAGCTCAACCTGCGCACCATCGCCTGGGCCTGCCGCCACCTCGGCATCGACACGCCGGTGCGCCTGTCGCGCGAGTACCGCTCGCAGGGCGTGAAGACCGAAAGGCTGATCGGAATTCTCCGGCAGGCGCAGGCCACGAGCTATCTCACCGGGCCCGCGGCGCAGAGCTACCTGGTCCCGGAGATGTTCGAGCAGGCGGGAATCCGGCTGGAGTACAAGCAATACCGCTATCCGGAATACGGGCAGCTCTACCCGCCGTACGACCCCGCGGTGAGCGTGATCGACCTCTTTTTCATGCAGGGCGAAGCCGCCCGAGACTGCTTCGGATGAGCGACATCGGCTTCGACGCGTCGCGCTTCGAGGCGCTCGCCGCCGTCGAGCAGGAGCACTTCTGGTTCCGCTCGCGCGCCCGGCTCATCGTCTGGGCGCTGCACAGGCATTTTCCGCGCGCGCAGAGCCTGCTCGAAATCGGCTGCGGCACCGGAAACGTTCTGGCGGCAATCAAGGAAACAGGATTGAATCGAGTGGTTGGCTCGGAGGCGCTTCCCGAGGGCCTCGCCTTCGCGGCGCGCCGGGTGCCGGGCGCGGAGCTCCTGCAGATGGACGCGCGCCGCATCCCCTTCCGCGACGAGTTCGACGTCGTCGCCGCCTTCGACGTCATCGAGCATATAGAGGAAGACGAGCAGGTGCTGGGCGGGATGTTCGCCGCCTGCCGCTCCGGCGGCGGCATCCTCGTCACGGTGCCGCAGCACGCGTGGCTGTGGAGCGAGCGCGACGAGCACGCCCGGCACCGGCGGCGCTACGCGCGCCGCGACCTGCTTCGCAAGCTGGCCGCCGCGGGCTTCCAGCGCCCATGGGCGAGGTCGTTCGTCAGCCTGCTGCTGCCGCTGATGGTCCTGTCGCGGTGGCGCAAGCGCTCTGCATCGGAGGAGCTCGAGGTCGGCCGCGCGACGAATCGCGCGCTCGGCGCCGTCATGGGGCTCGAGCGGGCGCTCATCGGCGCAGGCGTTTCTTTCCCCGCCGGCGGCTCGCTCCTCGCCCTCGCCCACAAGCCATGAAAGGGCTGCTCGAGCACCCGCGCATCTACAGCCTGTTTCGCCGGCTGGTCGGCCGCGATACGGCGCGCTCGGTCTATGCGCGCGAGCACCTGCGCCTCGCGCCGGGCCAGCGAGTGCTCGATCTCGGCTGCGGCCCGGCCGACATCCTCCAGTTCCTGCCGGAAGTCGAATACGTGGGCTACGACATCAATCCCGCCTATATCGAGCGCGCGCGGCGCCGTTTCGGCCATCGGGGCGAGTTCCATTGCCATGGGGTAGACGAGAATCTGTCCTTCCCCGCAGGAAAATTCGACGTCGTCATTGCGCACGGCGTCCTGCATCACCTGGACGACGTAGCCGCGGGCTCGCTGTTCCGCATCGCGCGGCGCGCGCTCAGGCCGGGCGGGCGTCTCGTGACCTTCGACGGCTGCTTCGTCGAAGGCCAGGCCGCGCTCGCGCGCCTTTTCCTAGTGCTCGACCGCGGCCGGCATGTGCGCAGCCGGGAAGCCTACGAGCGGCTCGCCCGCGCCGAGTTCGACCCGGTGCAGAGCTTCGTGCGCCACGACCTGATCCGCATTCCCTACACGCACCTGATCATGGAATGCGGTACAGCGCCACCGTCCCGGCCCTGAAGGCGGCGCGGGCGCGCTCCGGATCCCAGCGCGGCGCCTGGTCGCCCGAGATCAAGTACCACCGGACCTTCAGGGCGCGCAGCGCCTGCATCGCCGCAGCAGGGTCAGTCAACGATTCGATCTCCTGCAGGGCGGCAAGGCGGGCCATGACCACCTGCTTGCGCCGCGCATCCTTGATCATCTCGAAGTGGGGGCGCGACAGGTAGGCGGGCATGCCGCTCAGGGCGCAGACCTGGGTGGAAAGGTCGAAGGTCGCGTAGGCCGCGGACAGCCCCGCCACGGCGAAGACGTCGCCGGCGGCCGCATGCTGGCGCATGTGCTCCGCAGCCTCGACCAGCCCGGGCGGGACGCGCACCGCGGCGTCGAACTCGCTCCAGCGGAACTTCGGCTTCGCCATCTGGCCGGCGGTCGCGAAGATCGCAGGCAACGCGAGGATCGCGCCGGCGAGCAGTACGGCCCACAGGTTCTTTCCAGCAATCCGTACCAGAAAACAAAGCGTCCAGATGGCGCAGGCCGCGTACAGCAGCACGAACGGCCGATGGATGAGGTCGCTCGGGTCGCCGTGCCACGGCGTGGGCGCGAAGAACATCAGGAGGAGCCAGCAGAAGAAGAGATAGCCGCACGCCGCGTCGATCGGCCGCAGAACCCCGGCCCTGCGCGCGACGAGGGCCGCGGCAGGGAGGGCCAGAACGAACGCGCCGAGCGCGGCGGCGATCGCGAATCCGATCCCGGCAACGAGCGCGAGCGCAATCGGCTCGCCGATGCCGGTCATCTTCTCGTAGACGCCCGTATAGGCGGTCGGCTCGTGCCCGGTGTGCACGTACCACAGGAAGTCGTAGAACGCCGAGGGGTTGCCCAGCCGCCAGAAGCCGGCGTCGGCGAGGTGCGAGACCGCAAGGTTCGCTGCCGCGGCGCCTGCTGCGAGCACGACGACCACCAGCCAGCCGACCCGGACCCTCGATCTCTCCACGCTGCACACGATCGCGGTGGCGAGCCAGGCCGGCAGGAGGAGGATGAAGATGTGGAAGCGGAAGAAGAACGCCGACAGAACGACGAGCGCGCCGGCCGTCAGCGCGGCGCGCGAGCGCTCGCTCGCCCAGCGCTCGAGGAGCGCGAGCGAGAGGAACGCCGCGCCGACCGCGTAGGTCGCCCCTGCGTGCGCCAGCAGCGTCCAGTGAAAGCTGAACCAGCCGTTGCGCAGGCCGTAGTTGGACGCGTCCGGCAATAGCGCAATCGCGGCGAGCGCCGCGATGCCGCCGGCGGGTCCGGCAAGCCGCGCCCCAAGCGCGTAGGCGCCAGCCAGCATGGCGAGAAAGCCGAGAGGCAGCCATACCGCCGCAGCGAGCGGCAAGCCGGGCTGGTCGAGCAAGCGCGCAAAGGCGGCAGCCGCGCCGTAGGACGCGAAGTGATAGAAGGACGACGGGTTGTCGGCGAGGTAGATCGAGCCGCGGCCAAGCGCGCGCATGTCCCCGAACTGGGAGATGAGGCTGCCCTGGAAGAAATAGTCGCTCCACAGCGGCAGCACGCCTTGGCTGCGCACGACCTCGTAGGCGCCCGCGGGCTCGTTGCACCACGCCGCCGTCAGCACGACGGCGAGCGCGAATCCAATCAACGCTTTTCGGTCTGCTTTGGGGAAGGACTTGCGCCGCAGGGCGAACTCGGCCCCGATCACGATGGCCGCGACGACGCCGAATGCCCCGCCCGCGGTGACCGGCAGGAGCAGGGTGAGTGCGTAGGTCGCGAGGCAAATGGCGAGGATGCCGAGGACCCAGACCGACGAGGGATCGCCGTCGCGCACCGCGGCGGGTGCGGCCAGCAGGCGTCCGGCGGCGAACGTGACGTAGGCGAATGCCGCCGAGACCACGGCGATGAGCACAGGGGAATCGACGCCGCTGCGCCACTGCAGGAAGACGAGCAGCAGAGCGACCAGGCCCGCCGGCAGCAGCCTATCCGTCACGGCGCGTTACCGAATATCATTGCCGCGATGCAGCACTTGACGGTCGGCAAGGTATCGGGCGAGGAGCGCTCGAGCCTCCTCGGGCAGAAGCCGGTCACCGTCTGGCTGACCGGGCTCTCCGGCGCCGGCAAGTCCACCCTCGCGGTCGAGCTCGAGCGGCGGCTGATGGATGCCGCGAGGCCCTGCTACCTGCTCGACGGCGACAACATGCGCGCCGGCATCAGCCGCGACCTCGGGTTCCAGCCGCAGGACCGGCACGAGAACATCCGGCGCGTCGCCGAAATCGCGCGTTTGATGAACGACGCCGCGCTGATCGCCATTACGGCGTTCATCTCTCCCTATCGCGCCGACCGCCGCATGGCCCGCGACATCGTCGGCGCGGGGCGCTTTATCGAGGTCTATCTGGATGCCCCGCTCGAGATCTGCGAACAGCGCGATCCTAAAGGGTTGTACCGCAGGGCGCGGGCGGGCCAGATCGCCGAGTTCACCGGCGTCAGCGCTCCCTACGAGGTGCCCGAGGCGCCGACGCTCGTCCTCGCCACCGGCCGCTGCGGCGTGGAAGACTGCGTGGCCGAGTTGTACGCGCTGGTGCAGGAAAGAATCCGCCTCTAGCGCAGCGCGCGGAGCAGCTCGCCGAACCGCTCTCTGAAGCGGGCCCGATCGAAGCGCAAGGCGTTCGCCCTGCATTTCTCGGGTGAAAAGCGACCCGACTCGAAGCGGCGCACGGCCTCGATCAGCGCGTCCGCGGTCTGCGCCTGAAACAGCACTCCGGTATCCTCGCGCACGATCTCGGCCGCGCCGCCGCGGCCGAAGGCGACCAGCGGCGTGCCGCAGGCCTGGGCTTCCGCCATCACGATGCCGAAATCCTCGATCCCGGCGAAGAGGAACGCCCGCGCCCGCTGCATGCGCTCGACCACCTGCGGCATCGGCAAGCGTCCGGTGAGCTCCACGTTCGGCGGTGCCATGGCGCGCAGCCGGCCGAGCTCGCTCCCGCCGCCGACGATGACCAGCTTCCGCTCTCTCATGGCAGAGAAGGCTTCCACGAGCAAGTCGACGCGCTTGTACGCCTCGAGGCGCGAGACGGTGAGATAGAAGTCCTGCTTTTGCGCGTGCAGCGGAAAAGCCGCGACGTCCACCGGTGGGTAGAGCACCTCGGCCTCCCGGCCGTAGGAGTTGCGGATGCGCGCGGCGACATGGGCTGAGTTGGCGAGAAACACGTCGACGCCCTCGGCGCTGCGCACGTCCCAGCGCCGCAGCCGCTCGAGGGTGAAGCGCGCGGCCCAGCCGCGCAGGCCGCGGTCCAGCCCGGCGGCGCGCAGATACTCGTCGCGCAGGTCCCAGGCATAACGCATCGGGGTATGGACGTAGCTCAAGTGCAGCTGGTTTTCTCCGGTCGCGACCCCCTTGGCCACGGCGTGGCTGCTCGAGATCACGAGGTCGTAGGCCGAAACGTCGAGCCCCCCGACGGCGAGGGGCATCAGCGGCACGTAGTAGCGCAGCCACTTGTGCGGGCGCGGCAGCCGCTGCAGGAAGCTCGTGCCGCGGGCGGGGCGCGGGATCGCGCTCCTCAGCTCCTCGTCGCGCCGGTCGATGAGGACGAAGAGGTCCGCCTCGGGCACGACCTCGAGGATCTCGCGCACCACGCGCTCGCTGCCGGCGTAGTCGAGCAGCCACTCATGAACCACGGCGACGCGGGTCATACCCGGAAGCTCCAGCGGTCGCTTGCGACGAAGTTGCAGACCACGAGCGTCACCGCGACCAGGATGCTGGCCGCGAGATACCACATGCCGAGCACCGACACGAGCAGGTACATGAGCCCGAGGTTCGCCGCGAAGCTTGCGGCCATCGCGGTGAAATAGCGCGGTAGCTCGATGCGCGCGTACTCGCGCCGGGTGCGGAAAGTGATCACCTTGTTCAGCAGGAAGCCGAGCGGCGTGATCGAGACGAAGGCGATCACCGTCGAGACGAGGTAGTGGAGGCCGAGCCCCGAAGTGAGCGCCCAGAGGACGAGCGTGTTCGCCGCCAGGCAGAAGCCGCCGACCAGGACGAACGCGACGAAACGCCAGGGAAGGGGGCGGCTTGCGTTCAAACGGTGCGCGGCCGCAAGGCGGCCGACAGCAGGTAATAGGCCACTGCCACCAGCAGGAGATGGCTGAACCCGAGCACGAGCGACAGCTGCTCGCTCAGGCCGCCGAGGACGATGCCGGCCACGTTCCAGCCGAAATCGACGTCCGGCTGCCGGCTCTCGCGGAAGGCGGTGGCGAAGATCACGCCGGCGAAGAACACCGGCGCGAACACC
>DATBSZ010000118.1:0-6436 GCA_036559525.1 Burkholderiales bacterium | reverse complement strand
GTCCTGCGCGTAGTTCTGGCGGTTCTGCACCACGATGCCCGGCACGCGCCCGAGGCTCTCGGAGAGGTTGACCTGCGGCCGGCCCTCGCGGATCTCGTCGGCGTACAGGCGATCGACCGAGGCCGGCACCTCGAGGCTCGGCCGCGGCGCGCGCGTCGCGGTGATCACCACGGCGTCTTCCTGCGCGAGCGCCGACGCCATCGCGAGCCCGAGCAGCCCTCCTCCCAGAACTTTCTTCATTTCGCCAAAGACTACAACACATCAGCCCGGCGAAGATTCCTACGACTCGTCGGGCGGGCTGGTGAAATCCTCAAATTTCCGCCGGTCGCGCTTTGTCGGCCGGCCTTTCAGACCCCGCGCCGGCTCGGCGCCCCAGCGCCGCAGGTCCATGCGCCGCTCGCGCTCGGCCCGGCTCGCTTCGGTCTCCTGGTAGAGCTTCCTCGCCTGCTCTGCGGGTCCGCGTTTATCTGACAGAGCGCTGACAACGATCTGCCATTCAAAATCGCCGACGCGGATAGCGAGGGAATCCGATGGCTTGACCAAGTGGGACGCTTTCACGCGAGCGTCGCCGAGCTTGACCCGCCCCGCGGCGATCGCCTGCTGCGCAAGGCTCCGGGTCTTGAAAAAGCGCGCCGCCCAGAGCCACTTGTCGAGGCGCATCAGACTTTCGCCGTAACTCCCGCGGGACAGGAAACGCCGGTGCCGCCAAGGCCGCAGTAGCCGCCTGGATTCTTCGCGAGGTACTGCTGGTGATAGTCCTCGGCGTAGTAGAACTCCGGCGCGGCACGGATCTCTGTCGTGATGGGACCGTAGCCCTTGGCCTTCAGCGCCTTCTCGTACATTTCCTTGGAACGCGCTGCCGCTTTGGCCTGGGCCTCACCATATGTATACACCGCGGAGCGGTATTGCGAGCCGGCGTCGTTGCCCTGGCGCATGCCTTGCGTCGGATCATGCGACTCCCAGAACACCTTGAGGAGCTCTTCGTAGGTCACGATCTTCGGATCGAACACGACGAGCACCGCCTCGGTGTGGTTGGTGAAGCCGCTGCAGACTTCTTCGTAGGTCGGGTTCTTTGTATCGCCACCCGCGTAGCCGACTGCGGTCGAATAGACGCCGGGCGTTTCCCAGAACACGCGCTCGGCGCCCCAGAAACAGCCCAGGCCGAACTGCGCGAGCTGCATGCCCTCGGGGAACGGCGCCTTCAGCGCATGGCCGTTCACGAAATGCTTCGCGGGCACGCGCATCTCGCTCGCGCGCCCGGGGAGCGTGCTTTCCTTCGGCAACAGCGTCTTCATTTTTTTCATGAACGCAAACATTTGGAGTTCCTCAAAAAACCGTGGTCTGTCCCTGTTTTTCGTCCGGTTAACCCTAGAATAGCACTATGAAAATCTGCGTCTACGGTGCCGGCGCCATCGGCGGCTTGATGGCGGCGTGGCTCGCGCGCTCCGGGCACGAGGTGTCGGTCGTCGCACGCGGCGCGCAGCTCGATGCCATCCGGCGCGCCGGCTTGCGGGTGCAAAGCAAAGGTAAGACCGAATCCTTCAGTATCAAGGCCGAAAGCGACCCGGCGACGCTCGGCGCGCAGGACTACGTATTGGTCACGGTGAAGGCGCAAAGCCTTACACACGTGGCGGAAACGATCGCGCCGTTGCTCGGGAAAGACACCTCCGTCGTCACGGCGATGAACGGCGTGCCCTGGTGGTTTTTCCACGGCCTCAAGGGGCGCGACGCGCACCTCGAATCGCTCGACCCCGGCGGCAAGCTCTCGCGCGCCATTCCGGCCGAGCGCGTGGTGGGCTGCGTGATCCACCTGGCCGCCTCGACGCCGGAGCCGGGCCTCGTCAGCCACAACATGGGCTCCAAACTGATTCTGGGCGAGCCCGGCGGCAGGAACACCGCGCGCACCAAGCGCATCGCCGAGGCGTTTGCTGCGGCGGGCTTCGAGATTGTGGTGACCGACGCCATCGAGAAGGAGTTCTGGGTGAAGCTGCTCGGCAACGTGAGCTTCAATCCGGTGTCTGCCCTTACCGTGACCACGGCAGACCAGCTCATTCAGAACCAGGAAGTGAAGGCCTACATGGTCGAGATCATGCGCGAGGTGCTGGCGATCGGACGCGCAGTCGGCGTCGACGCCGACATCGACCCAGAGGCGCGCATCGACATGGCGCGTGCGCTCGGGCGCTTCAAGACCTCGATGCTCCAGGACCTCGAGGCGGGCAAGCCGCTCGAGATCGACGGCCTGCTCGCCGGCACGCTCGAGATCGCGCGCCAGGCCGGCGTGCGCGCGCCGTTCACCGAGAGCCTGTTCGGGCTGATCCGCGCGCGGGCGCAATCGACGGGGCAGTACCGATGAGACTTTTCTTTCTATTGCTGGCATTTGTTGCGACCCCTGCTTTGGCGCAATACAACGGCCCCGCGGTCGAGACCTGCCGCGCCTACGCCAAGAGCGAGGCGGCGCGCGAGGGCACCCGGGCGAAGGACATCGTGTTCGAGCGCGACCAGAACCTGCAGATCGAGCGCTACACGCGCAAGCTCGGCAGCCAGTTCGTCTCCTCGATCCTGCGGGGCAACGGCGCGGTGGTGCTGGAGGGCGCGCCGAGCGCCGAGCTGAGCTTCATCTGCCTGCTGGCCGACGACAAGCGCGCGGTATTTTTCGAGTGGCTGCCGCGCGCCAACGTCGGGCCGCTGACGCAGTGCACGCGCGACGGCGCGCTGCGCGACAAGCCCCGTCCCTGCCTCGAGCTGCTGCTGCAGGTCGCCGACAACGACCTGCTGCAAGTCTACGCGCTGCATTTCCAGGATGCGCGCGAGCGTGATCACAACGCCGGCAACGAGAATGCCGTGACCAGCTTCCGCAAGGCCAACGACGAGTGGCGGCAGTACCGCGATTCTGAATGCGCGCGCCGCCGCGACCACGCTCCGAAAGGGGTCACGCCCGACGACTACCACCTCGCCTGCATGGTGGAGCTCACGCGGCGCCGCGCGTTCGACATGAGGTGACCGGATGTCGCTCGAGCTCTATCTCGCCTACGTCCTCGCCTGCGCGGTGATCGCCCTGATTCCGGGGCCAACCGTGACGGTGATCATCGCCAACAGCCTGAGGCACGGCGCGCGCGCCGGGCTGCTGAACGTTGCAGGCACGCAGCTCGGGCTCGCCCTGATGATGGCGATCCTGGTCGTCGGCCTCTCCTCGGTCATCGCCGCCATGGGCTGGCTCTTCGAGTGGCTGCGCTGGGCCGGAGCCGCATACCTGGTCTGGATCGGCTGGAAGCTTCTGCGCTCTCCAGATTTGTTAGAGCAGGGGGAAAACGCGGCACTGCCACGCGGCGGCTTCTTTCTGCAGGGCTTCCTGGTGCTGATGGCGAACCCGAAGGCCCTGCTCTGGTTCGGCGCCTTCATCCCGCAGTTCGTCGACCCCAGCGGCAACTACGTGGCGCAGATCGTCCTGCTCGGCGTGACCGCGATGGCGGTCGCGCTGGTGTCGGATGGCGCCTACGCGGTGCTCACCGGCCGCGCCGGTGCGTTCCTCTCGAAGAAGCGCATCCGGCTGGTGTCGCGCCTGAGCGGAGGATTTCTGATCGGCGGCGGGATCTGGCTCGCCCTGACGCGTGCCCGATAAGCGCATTTCGGTTGCGCCGATGATGGACGTGACGGACCGGCATTGCCGGTTTTTCCTGCGCCAGGTCAACTCTCGCGCCGGCCTGTATACCGAGATGATCACCAGCGGCGCGCTGATCCACGGCGACGTGCGCCGGCACCTGGAGTTCAGCGAGGAAGAGCATCCGGTTGCGCTGCAGCTCGGCGGTAGCGAGCCCGACGACCTCGCGCGCTGCGCGAAGCTCGGCGAGCAATACGGCTACGACGAAATCAACTTGAACATCGGCTGCCCGAGCGAACGTGTGCAGCGCGGCGCGTTCGGGGCGTGCCTCATGGCCGAGCCCGCGTTGGTCGCTTCATGCGTCCAACGAATTCGCGATGTGGTGTCCAAGCCGGTCACCGTAAAGCACCGCGTCGGAATCGATAGGGTTGAGGACTACTCGTTTGTCCGCGATTTCGTCGGCACCGTGGCACAAGCCGGCTGCAAGACCTTCATCGTCCACGCGCGCAACGCCGTGCTGAAGGGCCTCTCGCCGAAGGAGAACCGCGAGATCCCTCCGCTCAAGTACGACTACGTGTATCGGCTCAAGCGCGACTTCCCGAGCCTGGAGATTGTGATCAATGGGGGAATCACGTCGCTGCCGCAAATCGACCTTCACCTGAAGAGCGTGGATGGAGTGATGATCGGCAGAGCTGCCTACAGCAACCCCTGGTTCCTCGCCGACGCCGGGAAGACGCGCGCTCAGGTGGTTGCGGCAATGCACGAATACGCTAAGAGCGTCGACTCGCTGCGCCACGTCACCCGCCACATGCTCGGCCTCTACCACGGCATGCCGCGTGCGCGTCTGTGGCGTCAGATGCTCTCTGACTCGGAGCAGCTAAAGCGCAATCGGCCGGACCTTCTACTCGAGGCGCTGGACGCCGCCGAAGGGCAGGATCTGGAGAATCAGGGTCTGCGCGCGGCGTAGACGCGCTCGGCGTTGCGCCAGGCGATGCGCTCGGCGAGCGGGTCCGGGAGCTGGCCGAGAATGGCGCGCCAGCGCTCCACGACCTTCTCGTATTTCAACCAGCGCTGATCCTTGTGGGCATCCGTCGCGAACAGGAAGCGGTCGGGGTACTTCTCCAGCAGCCCCCGCCAGTCGGCGAGGATTGCCCCGCACTCGTCCACTATGGCGGGGCCGAGCTCGGCCTGCAGGTTCTTGTCCGTGACGCTGTCCGGGTCCTTTTCCTTCTTGGATAAGGTCACCACTACGTTGGGGCGCGACGCGAGCACGGTCTCCACCTGCCCGGCGCTACCGAAGCCGGCGTGCGGCCAGATGAACGTGACGCCGGGAAAGGCGGCGTAGAGCGCGTCGAACGACGGCCAGTCGCGGCTCCAGTTGTAGACCTCCCAGTGCGTCATCACCGGCGCGGCGCGCTTCTCGAGCGCCGACATTAGCCGGCGGACGTTCTTGCCCTCGGGCGCCACGTATCGCTCGCCGGTCATGGTCTGGTCGCCATGCGCCTTGTCGGCGTGCGCAAACAGGATCTCGCCGACGAATCGATAGCGCCCGGCGTCGAGCTCCGCGACCGTATCCCGCACGAAGCCGTTGTCCAGGTCCTTGTGCTGGTCGAAGCGCTTCGGCGTGCCGAGGACGAAGCGGTCGGGGTAGCGGCGCTTCAGCGCGAGCACGTCCGGCTCGCCGTTGCGCTTGGGGTGCTGGCGCGCGAACAGCGCCATCGTGGTCACGCCGGCCTGGTCCATCCCGGGCAGTACGCGCGGCGCCATGCGCGACTCGACCTGGGCCATGGCGTCGAACATCGGCCCGCGGTACTTCTCTGAAGGGGATTTCAGGCACGACGGCTGCGCGACCGCCGCGCAGGCGACGAAGGGCGCGAGCAACAGAGCGGCGCACCGCATTTTTCTAGCCTATCATGGCGCCATGTCCGCCAACCTCAAGTTCAAGTCCACCCCGATCCGCGAGCGCGTCAACAAGGAAGAGTGGCAGATGCGCGTCGACCTCGCCGCCGCCTACCAGCTCGCGTCGATCTACAAGTGGAGCGACCTCATCTATACGCACTTCTCGGCCCGCCTCCCCGGCACCGAGGAGTTCCTGATCAATCCCTACGGCATGATGTTCGACGAGATCACCGCGTCGAACCTGGTCAAGATCGACTGGGAGGGCAAGATCATCGAGGACCCGCTCGGGATGGGGGTCAACCAGGCCGGGTTCGTGATCCATAGCTGCGTGCACGCGGCGCGTCCGGAGATCGGCTGCGTGATCCACACCCACACACGCGCCGGGGTCGCGGTGTCGGCGATGAAGTGCGGCCTGCTGCCGATCAGCCAGCACGCCATGCTGGTGCACGCGGACATCACCTATCACGACTACGAGGGCGTCGCGCTCTACAAGGACGAGCAGGCGCGCATGGCGGCGGACCTCGGCAAGACTTCCAAGGCGATGATCCTGCGCAACCACGGGCTGCTCGCGCTGGGCGAGACGGTGCGCGGCGCTTTCGAAGTGATGTACTACCTCGACGCCGCGTGCCAGATCCAGGTCGACGCCTGCGCAGGCGGCGTGCACAACGTTCAGCTCATGTCGGAGCAGGCGGCGAAGGCGGCAGCCGCAACGTTGAATCGCGAGGACCGTCCGGCAAACTACAAGGACTGGCCCGCGCTGCTGCGGATGTTGGACAGAAGAGGCATTCGCTACGCGGACTAGTGCGCGGCGACTCTTCCCGACCTCCCGGGAAGCTGCAGTACCGTCAGCATCGCGATCGTCGTAAAGGCGGCCACCGTGTAGAACACGGCGTGCGGAACGCCGTGGTCGAGCATCCAGCCGTAGAACACCGGCATCGT
>DATBSZ010000117.1:0-10380 GCA_036559525.1 Burkholderiales bacterium | reverse complement strand
TCGAGGGCGGCAGGCTGGAGATGGTGGAGCAGAACGCGCTGCGCTTTCACGACGACATCGCCTACGACGACATCTATAACGGGCTGGTCGTCGACAACGCCGAGGGCGATCGCTTGGCGCGGGCGCTCGGCGGCAAGCGCGTCATGTTCCTCGCCAACCACGGCGTGATCGTGGTCGGCCCTACGGTCGCCGAGGCGTTCGACGCCCTGTACTACCTCGAGCGTGCGTGCCGCCTGCAGGTCCTCGCCCGCTCGATGGGTGGAAAGTTCCGCCCGGTGCGGCCGGAGGTGGTTCGTGACGCCTATCGAATGATGCTCGCCGACGCGCCTAAGTACGCAGGCGCGCATTTCGAGGCGTTGAAGCGAATCCTGGACCGCGAGGAGCCGGCTTATTCCCGTTGAAGTGGCGGTCGAGCTGCGGGCGGCGCGTCCCGAGGATCTGCCGGCGATCCACTCGATTTACGCGCACCACGTGCTTCACGGTCTCGCCAGCTTCGAGGAAGAGCCGCCTTCGGTGGACGAGCTCGGACGCCGCTTGCGCGACGTGACCCAGCGCGGACTGCCCTACCTGGTCGCCGAATACGGCCTGGAGGTGGCGGGCTACGGCTATTGCTCGCCGTACCGGGCGCGCAGCGCCTACCGCTATGCGCTCGAGGATTCGATCTACATCCGGCACGACATGGCGGGACGCGGCATCGGCAGGCGGCTCCTGGACGAGCTTATCCGGCGCTGCGAGGGGCTCGGCTACCGCCAGATGATCGCCGTAATCGGCGACAGCGCCAACGCCGCCTCGATCGGCGTGCACGCCGCGTGCGGTTTCCTGCGAGTGGGAACCCTGCGCTCGGTGGGCTTCAAGTTCGGGCGCTGGGTGGACAGCGTGTATATGCAACGCCCTCTGGGCGCAGGCGACGCTACCCCGCCGTAAGGACGAGCTTTCCTTTCACCTGGCGAGCGGCCATTAGCTTCAATGCTTCGGCCGCCTTTTCCAGCGGCAGCGTCTGAGACACGTGGGGCTTGAGCCGCCCTTCGGCAAACCATCTGGTCAGTTGCCCGACGCTGGCGGCAAATCGCTGCGGCTCGCGGCGCGCGAAATCGCCCCAGAACACGCCGACGACCGCGGCGCCTTTCAGCAGCGCGAGGTTGAGCGGCAGCTTCGGAATCTCGCCGGCGGCGAAACCGACCACGAGGTGGCGGCCGCGCCAGGCGATCGAGCGGAACGCGGGCTCGCTGTACGCTCCGCCGACCGGGTCGTAGATCACGTCGGCGCCGCGGCCTTCGGTCAGGGCCTTGAGCCGCTCGCGCAGGTCCTCGGCCGCATAGTTGATCGTGGCGTCGGCGCCGTGGCTGCGGCACACGGCGAGCTTGTCCTCGCTCGAGGCGCAGGCGATGACCCGCGCGCCGAGGGCCTTGCCGATCTCGACTGCGGCGAGGCCGACGCCGCCGGAGGCGCCGAGTACGAGCAGCGTCTCGCCGGCGGCAAGCGCGGCGCGGTCGCGCAGCGCGTGGTCGGTGGTGCCGTAGGTCAGGAGAAACGCCGCCCCGGTGACGAAGTCCATCCGGTCGGGAAGCGGCATCAGCCGCGCCGCCTCGGTCTTGACCTCCTCGGCGAAAGCGCCGTAGGTCGTGAAGGCGATCACCTTGTCGCCCGGCCGGACGTTCTGCACGTCTGCGCCGACCTCCTTCACCACGCCGGCGAGCTCGCTGCCGGGCGAGAACGGCAGCGGCGGCTTGAACTGGTACTTGTTCTGGATGATGAGGACGTCGGGAAAGTTGACGCTCGCCGCCTTCATCGTCACCACGACCTCGCCCGGCCCAGCCCGCGGCGAGGCCACGTCCTCGACCACGAGCGAATCGGGCGGGCCGAACTGTTTGCAGAGCACCGCTTTCATCGTAGGCTTGCATTATGCCTACCCTCGCCGCCGACGACGGCGTCAAGCTCTACTACGAAGAAGTGGGAAGCGGCGCGCCGATCGTGTTCGTGCACGAGTTCGGCGGCGACCACCGCAGCTGGGAGCCCCAGGTGCGCCATTTCTCGCGCCGCTACCGCTGCATCGCCTACAACGCGCGCGGCTACCCGCCGTCGGACGTGCCGGAGGATTTCGAGCGCTACTCGCAGGCGCGCGCGCGCGACGACATCCGTTGCGTGCTCGACGCGCTCGGCATCCAGCGCGCGCATGTCGTCGGCCTGTCGATGGGCGCCTTCGCCACGCTGCACTTCGGCATGGCCTACGGCTATCGCGCGACCTCGATCACCGTCGCCGGCGGCGGCTACGGCTCGCACCCGGCGCAGTACCGCCAGTTCCAGGCCGACTCGAAGAAGAACGCCGACCTGATCCGGCGCGAAGGCATGGCGAAATTCGTCTCGACCTACGGCCACGGCCCGCAGCGCGTGCAGCTCGAGCTCAAGGACCCGCGCGGCTTTGCCGAGTACCTGCGCCAGTTCGAGGAGCACTCGCCGGTCGGAGCCGCCAACACGCTGCTTGGCGTGCAGAACCGGCGGCCATCGTTCTACGACCTGACCGCCGAAATGGCGCGCATCGACGTGCCGACGCTCATCATGTCGGGCGACGAGGAGGAGCCCTGCCTCGAGGTCAACCTGCTCATGAAGCGCGTCATCCCGACCGCCGGGCTCGCGATACTGCCGCGCAGCGGGCACGCCATCAACCTCGAGGAGCCGGCGCTCTTCAACCGGCTGCTCGAGGACTTCTTCCACCAGGTCGAAGCCGGGCGATGGGGACCGCGCGATCCGCGCTCGACCCTTCCTTCCGTCTACGGACCCTCCGGAAAACCGTGACGCTGCGCGTCGAAAAACGAGGGGCAGTGGGGTGGATCGTGTTCGAGCAGCCGGCGCGGCGCAACGCCATCAACGGCGCCATGTGGCGCGGCATCGCGCCGGCGGTGAAGCAGTTCGACGCCGATGCGGAAGTGCGCTGCGTCGCGTTCCGCGGGGCAGGGGTGGAGGCTTTCTCCGCGGGCGCCGACATTTCGGAATTTGAAAAGACCCGGGCGGCGACCGAGTCGGTGGGCGAGTACGACGGCCTGCTCGACCAGGTGCTGCACGCGATCCAGGACTCGCGCAAGCCCTCGGTGGCGATGATCTACGGCTACTGCCTCGGCGGCGGCGTCGAGATCGCGCTCGCCTGCGACCTGCGCTATTGCGCGGCGTCGGCGCAGTTCGGCATCCCGGCGGCGAAGCTCGGCCTCGCCTATAACGTCGAGGGCCACAGACGCCTGCTCGAGACCGTCGGCCACGCGCGCGCGAGAGAGATCATGTTCCTCGGCCGGCGCTACGACGCCGAGCAGGCCCTGGCCATGGGCTTGGTGCACAAGGTCCTGCCGAGCGACGCGCTGGAGAGCTTCGTGGGCGAGGTCCTGCAAACCCTGTGCGAGAACGCGCCGCTGTCGATCGCAAATACCAAGACCATCCTCGAGGAGTACGTGAAATCCAGCGGCACGCCCGACGCTCGTCGCATGCGCGAGGCGATGGAGCGTTGCGCGCGGAGCGAGGATTACCGGGAGGGCCGGCGCGCTTTCATGGAGAAGCGCAAGCCCCGCTTTACGGGTCGATGAAAATAACTGGCGTGCGGATGCGCGCGGTTGCGGCGCCGATGAAGCGGCCGCTGGTCACGAGCATTGCCACCGTTGGCGTTGCGCCGCTGCTGCTCCTCGACCTGGAAACCGACGCCGGCATCGTCGGGCGCTCTTACCTCTTCGCCCTGGCGAAGCACAATCTCGCGCCGCTCGCAAAGCTCGTCGAGGCGATGGGCGAGATGGTCAAGGGCGACGAAGTCGCGCCCTTCGACCTCGAGCGCAAGCTCCGCGCCCGCCACGCGCTGCTCGGGGTGCACAACATGGTGCTGTTCGCGATGTCGGGGATCGACATGGCCGCCTGGGACGCGCTGGGACACGCGCTGGAGCAGCCGCTCGTTCGGCTGCTGGGCGCAAGGCCGCGGCCGATACCTGCGTACAACTCGAAGGGCCTCGGAATCCTTCCGGAGAACGAGCTGGCGAAGGAGGCGGGCGAGCTCGTCGACGAAGGCTTCCGCGCGATCAAGCTGCGGCTGGGAAGGGCGCGCGCAGCCGATGATTTGAACGCGCTCAAAGCAGTCAAAAAGCAGATCGGCCCCGACATCACCCTGATGGTCGACTTCAACCAGGCGCTGAGCGTCGCCGAGGCGATCGCGCGCGGGCGCATGATCGACGACGAGGGCGGGGTGACCTGGATCGAGGAGCCGGTCAGGGCCGATGATTTCGCGGGAGCTGCACGCGTGAGAATTGAAGTGAAAACCCCGATCCAGATCGGCGAGAACTTCATGGGGCCGGAGCAGATGGCGCAGGCGCTCGCGGCGAGCGCCTGCGACTACGTAATGCCCGACGCGGAGCGCATCGGCGGCGTTACCGGCTGGATGCGCGCAGCGGCTCTCGCCCAGGGCGCCGGGATGGAGATGTCGAGCCATCTCTTTCCCGAGGTGAGCTGCCATCTTCTCGCCGCCACGCCGACTTGCCACTGGCTCGAATACGTCGACTGGGCCGACCCGGTGCTCGAGCAGTCCGTCCAGCTGAAGGACGGCCATGTCCTGGTGCCGGAGAGTCCCGGCATCGGCATCCGCTGGAACGAGAGGGCGGTCGAGCGCTACCAGATCTGATGTTCACGCGGGTTCTAGCGTCCTAAATGTTCTCCCGCCATTTCGCGCACTGGCCCCCGGGGCAGCCTCGAACCCTGGAACTGCCCAAGGCCAGCGTCTACTCGAACCTGGTGGCGAGCACTGAGCGGCATCCGCAGCGCGCAGCCATCGACTACTACGGAAGCACCCTGAGCTATGCCCAGCTCAAGCGGCAGATCGATGCGGCTGCGGGCTATCTCCAGCAGCGCTTGGGGGTGCGGCGCGGCGACCGCGTGCTCCTCTACGCGCAGAACAGCCCGCAGTTCATCATCGCCTACTACGCGATCCTGCGCGCCGACGCGGTGGTCGTGCCGGTCAACCCGATGAACCGTACCGAGGAGCTGCGCCACTACGTCGCGGACTCCGATGCGGCGGTGGCGATCGCGGGCAACGACGTGCTGCGCGAGCTCGAGCCGCTCGGCCTGCTGCATGTGCTGCCCATCGTGTACGCCGACTATCTGACCGCTGATACCGACCTTCCCGTTCCCGAGTTCCTCCGGACGCCGGGGTCGCCAGCGTGGAAAAATGCCCTGGCCGAGAACCTCGCTCCCGGGCCGCACCTCGCAGGGCCCGGGGACCTCGCAGTCATGCCGTACACCTCGGGCACGACGGGAAAGCCCAAGGGCTGCATGCACACCCATGCGAGCGTGCAGGCGACCACGGTGCCGTACCTCCACTGGCGCGGCGCGCAGGCGCAGAGCGTCGTGCTCTGCGCCATGCCGATGTTCCACGTCACCGGAATGCAGGCCGGAATGAACGCGCCGATCCATATCGGCGCCACGCTGGTGGTGCTGTCGCGTTGGGATCGCGACTGCGCGGCGATGCAGATCGAGCGCGCACAGGTCACCAACTGGTCGGCGATCACCACCATGCTGGTCGACTTCCTCTCGAATCCGAGATTGAAAGAGTTCGACCTTTCCTCGCTGCGCGTCCTCGGCGGCGGCGGCGCGGCGATGCCCGAGGCCCTGGCGCGCCGGCTGGAGGACGTGATCGGCCTGCCGTTCGTCGAAGGCTACGGCCTGTCGGAGACCATGGCGCCCACCCACATCAACCCGCCGCACCGGCCCAAGCGCCAGTGCGGCGGCATTCCTTTCTTCAACACCGATGCGCGAGTCATCGATGTGGAAACGCTGGCCGAGCTTCCCCCCGGCAAAGTGGGCGAAATCATCGTGCACGGCCCACAGGTCTTCAAGGGCTACTGGAAGCAGCCGGAGGCGACCGAGCAGGCGTTCCTGTCGCACGACGGCAAGCGCTTCTTCCGCACCGGCGACCTCGGCTACTACGACGAGGAAGGCTACTTCTTCATCACCGACCGGCTGAAGCGCATGATCAACTGCTCGGGCTACAAGGTCTGGCCGGCCGAGGTCGAATCCATGCTCTACGCGCATCCCGCGATCCAGGAGGCCTGCGTCATCGCCGCGCGCGACGGCTACCGGGGCGAGACGGTGAAAGCGCTGGTGGTGTTGAAGCAGGACTTCAGCGACAAGACCAGCTCGCAAGACATCATCGCTTGGGCGCGCGAGCGGATGGCGGCGTTCAAGGTGCCGCGCGCGGTGGAGTTCGTCGATGAGCTGCCCAAGACCTCGACCGGCAAGATCCTGTGGCGCAAGCTGCAGGAGGAGGAATATAGAAAATGAGGCTGGCCCTGGTGGCCCTCCTGCTCGTCGCGGCGCAGGCCCTCGCCCACAATCACGGGAAGGGCGACATCCAGGTTCGCCATCCCTGGTCGCGCGCGACGCCGCCCGGCGCGAAGGTCGCCGCGGGCTACATGGAGATCCGCAACCTGGGCTCGCAGCCCGACCGGCTGCTATCGGTGACGAGCGCGGCGGCGCAGCGCGTGGAGATGCACGTCACGCAGCGCGACGGCGAGGTCATGAAGATGCGGCAGGTGCAGGCCTTCGAGATCCCGGCGCGCGAGCGCATCACGCTGCGCCCCGGCGGGTCGCACCTGATGCTGGTCGATCTCGCGCAGCCGCTGGAGAAGGGCGCACGCTTCGTGATGAAACTGCGCTTCGAGCGCGCCGGCGAGCTGGAGGTCGAAGTCGAAGTCCAGGAAATCGGCTCGCGGCATCCCCGGCACTGAGCGCGCCATCAGGCAAACGCAGCGCGCGCGAGCGCCCAGGCGATCGCGGCGACGAAGGCCGAGCAGGGAATGGTCAGCAGCCACGCCCACAGCAGATCGCCCGCCACGCCCCAGCGCACTGCGGACACCGATTGCGCCGTTCCCACCCCGACGATGGACCCGGTGATGGTGTGCGTGGTGGAGACCGGGATGCCGAGCGAGGTGGCGAGGAACAGGGCGATCGAGCCCGACAGCTCGGCGCAGAACCCGCCCACCGGCCGGATCTTGGTAATGCGCTGTCCCATGGTCTTGACGATGCGCCAGCCGCCGAACAGCGTGCCCAGGCCGATCGTGACGTAGCAGGCGACCACGACCCACACCGGCACGCTTTCGTGCGCGCCGGTGTACCCGGCGGCGATCAGCAGCATCCAGATGATGCCGATGGTCTTCTGGGCATCGTTGCCGCCGTGGCCGAGGCTGTAGAGCGACGAGGACACGAGCTGCAGGCGCCGGAACAGGCGGTCCACCCGGCTCGGCGTGCTGCGCACGAAGAGCCAAGAGATCACGACCAGGAACGTGCCGCCGAGGACGAGGCCGATCAGCGGCGAGATGAAGATGAACGCTACGGTCTTGAGGATGCCCGCCGGGATGAGCATCCCGGTGCCCGCCTTGGCCACCCCCGCGCCGACGATGCCGCCGATCAGCGCGTGCGAGGACGACGAGGGAATGCCGTAGTACCAGGTGATGAGGTTCCACGAGATGGCGCCGACCAGCGCGCCGAACACCACGTAATGATCGACGATCCCCTGGTCGACGATCCCCTTGCCGACCGTGGCGGCCACGCTCAGCTGGAACACGAACACGGCGACGAAATTGAAGAACGCCGCCAGGACGACCGCCTGGTAGGGCTTGAGCACGCGCGTCGACACGACCGTGGCGATCGAGTTCGCCGCATCGTGGAAGCCGTTCATGAAGTCGAAGGCGAGCGCCACCAGCACGAGCGCGATCACCACCCCGAGGCCGATGTGGGTGACGCTGCCGTCCATTAGACGAAGACCCGCAACATCAGGAATTCTCGAGGACGATACCCTCGATGACGTTGGCCACGTCCTCGCAGCGATCGGTGATCGTCTCGAGCAGGTCGTAGATCACGCGCAGCTTGATCACCTGCTTGAGGTCGTTCTCCTCGCGGAACAGCTTGGAGAGCGCCGAGCGCATCACGCGGTCGGCGTCGGACTCGAGGCGGTCGATCTCCTCGCAGATCTTCATGATCGCGTCGGTACGCTTGACGTTGCGCAGCAGCCCTACGACGGCCGCCACGCGCTCGCAGCTCATGTGGCAGATGTCGGCGAGCTGCTTCGCCTCCGGGGTGATCTTGCGCAGGTCGTAGAGCGCCACGGACTCGGCGACGTCCTGGGTCAGGTCGAGGATGTCGTCCATGGTCGTGATCAGCTGGTGGATCTGGTCGCGGTCGAACGGCGTGATGAAGGTCTTGTGCAGGAGCGCGATGGTCTCGTGCGTGACCTTGTCGGCGGCGCGCTCGGCGGCGTCGATCCGCTGCGCGTGCGCCTCGAGCTCGCTGAAGGTGCCGATCATCGCGGCGAGCTCGCGGCTGCCTTCGACGATGCGCTCGGCGTGCAGGTTGAACAGATCGAAGAACTTGCCCTCGCGGGGCATCAGGCGTCCAAGCATTCCTATTCCCCTATCCCGAGGCCCAGCCTCGACAGGTTCCTGATTTCTTCCTGCGTGAAACCCCACTCGGCGAGCGCCTGCTGCCCGTCCTCGCCGCGCTCGGGCGGCGCTCTGCGCACCTTGCCCGGCGTGCGCGAGAAGCGCGGCGCCGGCGCGGGTTGCTCGACCCCGCTCACCTCGATAAAGCTTTTCCTGGACTTGTTGTGCGAATCGCGCCGCGCCTCCGACCAGGACAGGACGGGCGCGAAGCACGCGTCCGACCCCTCGAACACCTTGCACCACTCGTCGCGGGGTTTCGCCTTGAAAGCTTTCTCGAACAGGGAGCGCATTTCCGGCCAGCGCGCCCGATCGTGCTGTCCCAGGTCCGGTGCGCCAAGCTTCTGCAGCAATTCTTCGTAGAAGCGGGTCTCGATCGAGCCGATCGACACATACTTGCCGTCTTTCGTCTCGTACACGTTGTACCAGGGCGCTCCGGTATCGAGGATGTTCTCGCCGCGCTTTTCACTCCAGGTGCCGGCCTTGAGAAGCCCCGCGAACATGGCCGCCAGCAGCGAGGCGCCGTCGACCATCGCCGCGTCGACCACCTGGCCGCGCCCGGAGCGCGCGGCCTCGAGCAGCGCGCAGGCGACGCCGAAGCCGAGCAGCATGCCCCCGCCGCCGAAGTCGCCGATCAGGTTGAGCGGCGGCACCGGCGCTTCGCCCTTGCGGCCAATGGCGTGCAGCACGCCCGCGACCGCGATGTAGTTGATGTCGTGCCCGGCGCGCGGCGCAAGCGGTCCGTCCTGGCCCCAGCCCGTCATGCGGCCATAAACCAGCTTCGGGTTTTTCCCGAGCACCTCGTCGGGACCAAGGCCGAGGCGCTCCATCACTCCCGGGCGCATCCCTTCGATCAAGGCATCCGCCCTTGCGGCCAACGCGAGCGCCGCTTCCTTCGCGCTTGCGGATTTCAAGTCCAGCGTCACCGAGCGCTTGCCGCGCATCATGACGTCGTGCCGGCGCTCGCGCTTGAGGCCGAGGTCCGTGGTGGCAGGGCGGTCGACGACCAGCACGTCGGCGCCCATGTCGGCGAGCAGCATGCCCGCGAAAGGCGCGGGGCCGATCGACTCGAACTCGAGCACCCGGATGCCGCTCAGCGGCCCGCTCATCAATCGAGCTTCACGCCGAGCTCGCGGATCACCGCGCCCCAGCGCTCCGACAGCTCGCGCGCCAGCGGGGCGAACTCCGCGGGCGGCATGCCCGCCGCTTCGGCCCCGCCCTTGGCGAAGAGCTCCGCGATCTCCGGATGCCGGATCGCCCTGCCCAGGGGCTGATAGACCGCCTGCAAGGTCGCCGGCGACATGCCGGCAGGCCCCCAGAACCAGAGATAGCCCCACATGCCGACGTCGTAGCCGGTTTCGCGCATCGTCGGCAGGTCGGGCAACGCAGCCTTGCGCGTCTCGGCGGCAGTGGCGATGAGCTTTACCTTGCCGGTCTTCGCACTGGCGATCGCGGTCGTAGGGCCGTCGAAGTACAACTGCACCGTGCCGGCCAGCAGGTCTTTCATTGCGTCGGCGGCACCCTTATACGGCACATGGACGATGTCGATGCCGGCGAGGCGTTTCAAAAGCTCGCCGTTGAGATGCGACGTCGTGCCGGCGCCGAATGAGGCGTAGTTCAGCTTGCCGGGATTCGCCTTCGCATAGGTCACCAGCTCAGGCACGGTATTAAATGGAAGCGCGGCGTGGGCGGTGAGCACGGTCGCCGACCGGGCGCCCGCGGTGATCGGCGTGAAATCCCGGAACGCATCCCACGGCGGCGCCTGGTACAGGTGCGGCAGCTGAACGTGGATCGCGATCGTGTAGAGCAGCGTGTGACCGTCGGGCGGCGACTTCTGGACTTCGCGCGCGCCGATGAGGGTGGAACCGCCCGGCCGGTTCTCGACGATCACGCTCAGGCCGGAGGCTTCGATCATCTTCTGGGCGAT
>DATBSZ010000116.1:0-23396 GCA_036559525.1 Burkholderiales bacterium | reverse complement strand
GACAAGTTCGAATACCGCCGCGGCTACAAGTTCTCGACCTACGCCACGTGGTGGATCCGCCAGGCCATCACGCGCTCGATCGCCGACCAGGCGCGCACCATCCGCATCCCGGTGCACATGATCGAGACCATCAACAAGATGAACCGCATCAGCCGCCAGATCCTGCAGGAGACCGGGCAGGAGCCCGACCCGGCGACGCTCGCCCAGCGCATGGAAATGCCCGAGGAGAAGATCCGCAAGATCCTGAAGATCTCCAAGGAGCCGATCTCCATGGAGACGCCGATCGGCGACGACGACGATTCGCACCTCGGCGACTTCATCGAGGACACCTCGACCGTCGCGCCCTCCGAGGCCGCCACCTACGCGAGCCTCCGGGATGTCACCAAGGAGGTGCTCGACACGCTCACCCCGCGCGAGGCCAAGGTCCTGCGCATGCGCTTCGGCATCGAGATGTCGACTGACCACACGCTGGAAGAAGTCGGCAAGCAGTTCGACGTCACGCGCGAGCGCATACGCCAGATCGAGGCCAAGGCGCTGCGCAAGCTGCGCCACCCGTCGCGGTCCGAGCGACTAAAAAGCTTCCTCGATCAAGAGGGATAAAAAAGGGGCCGCGAAAGCGGCCCTTCTGCTATGGGGATCTGGCGGACGTCCATTCTTGCAGCCGGTGTTCTCGCCGGTTGCTCTACGCTGATCATCGACAGCATCGAGCAGCTGCGCGAGAACAACAAGCGCAACATCGCGCAGCTTGCAATCGGGACGCCGCGCGCGCAGGTGGAGAAGCTGATGGGCGACGCGAGCGCCGGCGGCAAGATGGGCGATATCCTATTCGGCCGGCTGCAGTACCTGGAGGTGAAAAACCCGCAGCGCGTGGAGCGCGTCACCGGGCCGGACGGCGCGGCGTACGACGTGCTGTTCTATTACACCGACCTCAAGGCGCGCGACGACAAGATCACCGACGACGAGCTCACGCCTCTGGTGTTTCGCGGCCACGAGCTCGCGGGCATAGGCTACGGCTTCCTCGCCAGGCTCGCGCCGAAGTACAAAGGCTTGCAGTAATCTCGGTTTTGGGGGGCCGGTAGCTTAGTCGGTCAGAGCAGGGGACTCATAATCCCTTGGTCGTTGGTTCGAATCCAACCCGGCCCACCCACCCGCCCCGGGCGGAAGCGGTCAGAACCTGAAGAGCAGGCCGATGCTGAGGACGTCGACGTCGTCCTCGACGAGGGTCCCGCCGGCGATGTTGTCGTAGCGCTGCCATTCGGCGCGCACGCCAAGCTTGCCCAACGAGTACTCCGCGCCCGCGCCATAGGTCCAACTGGAGCCAGTCTTGGCCTCGTGTAGGGGTCCAACGCCGGTCACCTGCTGATCCACCGTGGTTCGGACGCGATGTGCACCGATTCTGGCGAGAAACGAAAAGCGGGTCGTCACCGGGATGGTGAAAAGCGCGGACAGGTCCCAAGCCTGCTTCGCCTCGACGCTGAAGCTGCCGACCGACCCCGAGCCGGTGGTCGCGCCGAGGTCGGCGAATCCCACCTCGAGCGCAAAGTACGGGTTGAACTGATAGCCGCCGAAAGCGCGCCAGGCCGTGTCGGTGTCATCGCACGGAACATTGGCAAGCACGCAGACATCCTTGAACTGCGAATAGCCGATTGAGCCGCCGGCGTAGAGTTGCGCGGCCGCCGGACCCGAGGTCACCGCCGCCAGCAGCCCCACAACGATCAGCCACCTGTGGTTTTTCATGCCAACCCCCATTTATTCTTGCCCGACAACAGCACACACTACAACGAGTTGTCGGATCGGCCAAATTCGATGGCCGCGGCAGGCGGTGACTTACTGCGGTTCGCGAGATTCCGCGCTCTGGTGCATCTGCTGCGTCGCCGCGTCGATCCTCTGCTGCGCGTTATGCATGGTCTTCTGCGCCTCTTGCACCTCCTGCTTCTTGATCGAGGCGGCGGTGGCGGCGGTGCTGGCGGTTTCCAAACCGCAGCCCGTGAGGGCTGCCGTGACGGCGATGGCGAGGAGGGTTTTCATGAGCGCTACTGTAGGCGCAAGCGGCCGCCTTGCCGCGTCAAAAATTCCTCACCGGTCGGCGAGGAAGGCTAGAAAGAGTGAAAAACCTGAGGTACGCCCTGAAGTACGCTCGTTAAACGGCGCTGGTCGGCAGGTCGCCATCGCGCAGGCCCGGACCCAGCGCTTCGAATCTCGGATCGACCGTCATCTCATCGTAATAGAAGGTGGTGGCGCTGGTGGCGGAACGGTGCAGCTTGGACGGGTCGAGATCGCAGAGGTAGATCGGGGTGCGCACCTCGCCCAGGTTGATCCAGCCGAGGAGGGCCTTGGGCTGACCGTCGATCATCACGAGCTCGGAGACGCGGCGGAATACCTTGTCGCTGATCCGGTGCCTGTGGATCACCTTGAGGCCTACACGGCTTTTCCTGCGCTCGTTCACCTGCACTCCTGCTCGTCTCTACGACGGAGCAGGAGTCGTGCCTGGGTCGCAGGACCCCTACCTGCCGATCAGCCGGTGCGCTCCGAACCCTGCTCGAGTGCCGGAGCGCGCGCCAGAGCGGCATTCGGGTCGACATCGTTGCGCCGCGCGGCCTCGATGGCGAAGAGGCGGCCGTGAAACGCGACCAGCGCCCTCAGGATCTGGAGCCTGAGAAAATCCGCGCCGGGCAGCGAGGTCATGCGCCACCGGTGGTGCTCGGCTTCCGAATAGAGCGCGGCGGCATAGTGCTCGACGATGCCCATCTTCTCCTGGCACTCGGCGTCCTTCACGAGCGTCATCGCCTGCCAGGCGAGCTTCTCCACCCTGTAGAGCGCTTCCTTGTCCGCCCAGCCGCCGGGATGGTGAATGAAAATCTCCCGCAGCGCGCCGTGGCACTCGCGCGCCTTATCGAGATCGGAATAGCTCATGGCGCCCTCATTGCGGCTCATTCTCGGCGCATAAATGCTACGGCGCAATCGCGCCTGAGGCCGTCATCGCGGCCACGACAGCGTGTCGGCGTTCGGTGACTAGGCCGCGGAGCGCTCGCCCTTGCGGTCGAGCAGGCGGGCGAAATTCTCGAGCGAGAGCAGGTGCAGGTAGATGCGCGCGAGGAAGCCCTTGCGCATCAGGTTCTTCAGCTGCGCGGTGTTCAGGTTCTCCAGGTTCTTCTCCGCGACGCGATGCATGCCGCTCATCTGCATCGAGCCGCCGCCCTTTTCTTTCTTGAGCGTGGCCTGCATGCTGAACGGCTCGAGCAGCCCGTAGTCGCCGAGCAGCGCGCACATCTCGCGCATGCGCTCGAGATCGGCCTCGTACTCCGCGAGCAGCCGCTCCACGCCCTTCCACTTGTCGCTCGCTTGTCCCGCGGCGTCGAACATCGCCTCGCCGCCCTCCTCGTCGAGCGATGACTTCTCCACGCAGATGAGGCGGTCCTTCTGCTCGACCTTGTTCAGGTTCACCCGCGCCATGCAGAACGGATAGCGCCGCGCATAGGCGGGAATGTAGGCGCCGCTCGACCAGCGGCTGTCGGCATAGAACAGGTTCTCGCCGGCGGAGATGCCGAGCACGGCGACCGCGGCGTAGGTCTTGCCCTCGTCGCCGGTGGTGAACACGATCGGATAGTGGCGCGCGATCGGCTGGAACTCGGTATGGCTGATCGGCACCGCGTTGCCCCGCTGCACGAATTCCGGCACCTCGCCGGGCGCGAGCAGGCGCACCTTCTGCGTCTTCAGGAACGGGACGACCTCTTTGTATCCGAACGGCGGCGAGATCTGCATGGGGAAAGAATATTACGGTAAAATCCGCCGCCTGCAGTCGGGCAACCGCGGGGTGGTAGCTCAGCTGGGAGAGCGTCGCGTTCGCAATGCGAAGGTCGGGAGTTCGATCCTCCTCCACTCCACCAGATTCCCAACCGTAGCGGAATCAGCAGCAAACACTGCGGCGCTATGCTCGCGTTCGAGAAGAAACGTCCCGCTCCGTCGGGCAAATCAGCTTGGTGTCCGCGGAGAAGCTGGCGAATCGTTGCAGGGATGGTCCAGCGAAAGAAGTAGCTGCCGGTGTCTCTGCGAAGGAACACATGAGACGCTTGGCGCATGTAAGAGTTTCCTTTCCCGTCCCGGAACGTCCCGGCAGTGCCGGTGCTCCGAGGTAAATCGTTCTACGACGACATTGCGCGCGCCCTGCACCAGCCGACAAGTCTATAGTTGGGGGGATGCTGGTCCACATCCGCTACACCGCCGCCACCGGCGAAAAGCTCGTCAACGTGACCTTCGGCCCGAACAACAACATCCGGCGCCGCACTGCGGACACCGAAGAAGTCCATGAGGTGGAAATACGCAATGGCCGCATTTCCTCCACCCCGTTTTCCCTCGACGAGAACGGCTTCGTGTTGGTCGAACAAAGGACCGCGGTCCGGAATTTCTTCGACAAGGCCGAGCTCAAGCTCGTCTACTACCCGGAAGTGTCAGAGCTCATTCGGAGCGTCTCGGGTGCCGCGCGGGCCGTCGTATTCGATCACACCCTGCGCTCGGGCGACGAGGCCGAGCGCGAGGCGCGCTCCATCCGCGAGCCGCTGCCCTCGGCGCACAACGACTACACCGAATGGTCAGGGCCGAACCGCGTACGCGAGCTGATGGGCGACGAGGCCGAGACCCTGCTCAAGCGCCGCTTTGCCATCATCCAGGTCTGGCGCGCGATCAACCAGCCGATCCAATGCAATCCGCTCGCGATCGCGGACTCGAAGAGCGTCGCGCCAGAAGACCTGCTCATCGCCGAGCGGCGCTATCCGCACCGCATCGGGCAGACCTATCGCCTGAAGTACAGCCCGAAGCACCGCTGGTTCTATTTCCCGCAGATGCGGCGCGACGAGGCGCTGGTTTTCAAGGTGTTCGACAGCGAGTCGGACGGCCGCGCGCGCTTCACTCCGCACGCGTCGTTCGACGATCCGTCGACGCCACTGGGCGCCCCGCCGCGGCAGAGCATCGAGGCGCGGGCGCTAGCCTTCTTCTAAGGGCCTTTTCCGCTATCGCGGCGTCGCGCCGCCGAGGGTGCCGCCGCCGCTCGCGCCGGTGGTGGTGCCGCGCTCCGCCGCGGTGCTCCTCGGCTGATCTAGCGCACTGTGCCGGCGGGTGCGGGGTTGGGCGCGGTGTTCTGCGGCGCCATGGTGCCCGCGGGCGTTGCGGTGCTGCTCGGTGCGGGGCTGCCGCTATTCGGGGCACTGGCGCCGGTGGCGGCCGGACGGTTGGCCGAGCCCGTCGCGGCTGCGCGCTCGTCCTGCAGGCACTTTTCCTTCTCGAAGGCGAGGGCGTTCTCGCACCTGCTCATGCCGCCGATCGAGCGTGGCTCGACCACGGGCGCAGGCGCTGTGTTGCCGACGACAGGCGCGCCTGATGGCGGCGCTACGACGGGATTCTGGGACGTTGATGGCGTTTGAGAGGGCGTTACGGCAGGCGTCTGAGACGGCGTTACGCCAGGCGTCTGGGACGGCGTCACGCTCGGCGTAGTCTGTCCGGGCTGGGGGGATTGGGCGAACGACGCGCTTGCGGCCGCGAGCATCGCTGCGAAAAGGATGTTCCGGGTCATGAGGTTTCCTTCAGGGAATGGGGTGAGTTGCGCGGATACGCCCCCGACGCCCTGCAAGCTGCGTGCCGCGTCGGCGCAGCTTGCGTAGCGACTGCTGGAGGGCGGGCACGAGCGAGCGCGGCCGGCGCCGACGCGCGATCAGCCGCTTCACGCACGCTTCCGCGCTGCAGCCGTTCATCGCTTGCCCAAGGCTGCCGTCGAGACAGGCGTCGATGACGGCGGGATGGATGTAGCACTTGCGGCACACGGCCTTGGTATTGCCGAGCAGCCGCGCCACCTGCTCGATCGCTTTCGTCAGCCCCTCGGCGCCGAACTCATGCAGCGCCTCGGCCGCGAGCACCGTACCGGCCCAAGTGCGGAAATCCTTGCTGGTGAATTCCTTGCCGGCGATGCTCTTCAGGTAGGCGTTCACGTCGGCCGAGTCGACCGCGCGGGTCTCGCCCGCTTCGTCGACGTACTGGAACAACTCGTAGCCCGGCAGGTCGCGCATGCGGCGCACGATCGACGCGAGCCGGCGGTCGCTCAGCGCGAACTCGTGCCAGACGCCGCTCTTGCCGCGAAAGCGAAACTGCATCGTCGAGCCGCGCACGCGCACTTGGCGCGTACGCAGCGTGGTGAGGCCGAACGAATCGTTGTCGCGCGCGTACTCGGCGTTGCCCACGCGCATGCGCGTGGTTTCGAGGAGATGCACCACCGTGGCAAGCACCTTATCGCGCGGCAGCCCGGAAAGCGCGAGATCCCGGCGGACGCGGCGCCGGATGCGCGACAGGACTTGAGCGAACGAGAGCATGCGGCCGTACTTGGTCTCGTCGCGCACTTCGCGCCAGCGGGGGTGGTAGCGGTACTGCTTGCGCCCGCGCGCGTCGCGTCCGGTTGCCTGAAGGTGGCCGTCGTCGCGCGGGCAGATCCAGACTTTCTCCCAGGCCGGCGGGACGGCAAGCGCCTTGATGCGCGCAAGAACCGCCGGGTCGCGAACCCCGGCGCCGTCTGGGCCATGGTAGCGAAACACCGCGCCCGCGCGCCGGCGCGAAATTCCGGGCATGGCGTCGTTCACATAGCGCAGCCCGGCGGCCTCGGCGGAACCTTCCGGATGCAAGAGATGGTAAGAGCTTCCGTTTCGGCGGGTATTCATGCGCAGGAGCAGGCACGCGCAAACTGCGTGCCAGCGTTACCATTCGCGCTTCGATGAACCCGCTACGCCAAGTCGCCGCCCTGCTGCAGCGCCTGGTCGACAAGATCGATCCGCACGAGGGGCGCTACCGCATGCTCTTCGAGCGCAGCCCGCTGCCGATGTGGGTCATCGACGCCGAGTCGCTGCGCTTTCTCGCGGTCAACGAAGCGGCGCTGCACCTCTACGAGTACTCGCGCGAAGAATTCCTCGCCATGACGGCGTTCGATATCCGGCCGCCGGAAGATCAGGACTCGTTCTCCGCCTTCGTGCGCCGCGAGCCGGGCGACGTGCGGCACGGCACGTTCCGTCATCTGAAGAAGAGCGGCGAGCCGATCGACATTTCCGGCGTCGGCCACCTGGTCGCCTGGCGCGGCCGGCCGGCGTGGCTGGTGCAGATCAACGACATCACCGAGCGGCTGCGCACGCAGCAGACGCTCGAGCGCCTGAACCGCGAGCTCGAGCTGTCGCACGAGCGGCTGCGCGCGCTGTCGCGGCGGCTGTTCGAGGTGCAGGAGGAGGAGCGCCGGCGCCTCGCGCGCGACCTGCACGACGACGTCGGCCAGGCGCTCACTGCGCTGAAGATCCAACTGGAATCGGTCGCGCGCGCCGGCGGCGAGGTGGCGGCGCGCTCGCGCGTCGACGAGTGCGTCGACACCGTGCAGCACACGCTCGAGCGTGTGCGCCACCTCTCGATCAGCCTGCGGCCGCCGCAGCTCGACGACCTCGGCCTGGCGGCGGCGTTGCGCTCGCACCTCGATCGCCAGGCTCGCGTCGCCGGCCTGCAGGCGCACTTCGAGACCGAGGATGCGCCGCAGGAGCTCGCCCCCGATACCGAGACCGCCTGCTTTCGCGTTGCGCAGGAGGCGATCAACAACGTGCTGCGCCATGCCCGCGCGCGCAACCTTTGGGTGCGCCTGTTCACCGCCGGGGGCCGGCTCGCGATCTCGGTGCGCGACGACGGCCGCGGCTTCGAGCTCGACTCGGTGCGCGAGCGCTCGGCGAACGGCTCGAGCCTCGGCCTGATCGGCATGGAGGAGCGCATGGCGCTCGCCGGCGGCTCGTTCGAGCTGCGCTCGGCGCCCGGGCAGGGCACGGTTCTGCTGGCAACGTTTCCGCTCGGCGCGGCCGGAAAGGAGCGGGCGGTCGGATGATCCGGGTGCTGCTCGCCGACGACCACGCGCTGGTGCGCGCCGGTATCCACTCGCTCCTGCAGGGGATGCGAGAGGTCCAGGTGGTGGGCGAAGCCTCGAGCGGCGAGGAGGCGCTCGAGCTTGCCAACCGCGCCCAGCCCGATGTCGTCCTGATGGACATAGCGATGAAGGGCATCACCGGCCTCGAGGCAGCCGCGCGCCTGCGCGAACGCCATCCGGAGGTGCGGGTGGTGATCCTCTCGATGCACTCCGGCGAGGAATACGTGCTGCAGGCGCTGCGCGCGGGCGCCGTCGGCTACCTGCTGAAGGACGCCGCCACCGGCGAGCTCGAGCTCGCGCTGCGCAGCGTGATGCGCGGCGAAAGCTGGCTCAGTCCCTCGGTCTCGCGCCAGGTGGTCGAGGGCTACATGCACCGCACCGGCGGCGAGACTGCGCCCGAAGTGCTCACCGCACGCCAGCGCGAGGTGCTGAAGCTCGTCGCCGGGGGCAAGAGCACGAAGGAAATCGCGTTCCTCCTGAACCTGTCGGTGAAGACGGTGGAGACCCACCGCGCGCAGATCATGGAGCGGCTCGGCATCCGCGATGTCGCCGGGCTTGTGAGATACGCCCTGCGAACCGGGCTGGTGCCGCCCGAGGGCTAGATGCGGGCTGTGCTGCAGTCGCCTCAGGAAATTCCCAGCGCAGGCTAGGGAAGGCCCCGATAGCCGTGCCTCGGGTACGGCTCTATCTTGGCTCCCAATGTCCGACGAGCGTCTCCGCCGTATCGCGATTGCCGATGGCAGCCCGGCCTTCCTGACCGCGGCCGCGAACCACGTGGCGGACCTGCCGGGCTATATCCTGGCCGGCACTTCGAACACCGCAATGCAGGCGCTTACGCTCGTCAGCTCGGCGGGTCCGGATGTGCTGCTGCTCGATCTGGGCATGCCGCCGGTGCGCGGACTGGAGATGGTGAAGCAGGTGAAGGCCGCACCCGGCGCGCCGGCGGTCGTCGCGATGACGCTGTTCCACACGCCGGAAGCGGCGGCCGCCGCAAAGCGCGCGGGCGCCGACGCGCTGGTCGGCAAGGAAAGCTTCATCGCAGGGCTGCGCGATGCGCTAGCCCGGCTGTTTCCCTAGTTTTTCGAGTCGTTTCGCAAACACGGTCATTTCCTTCTCGGCCTGACGGTCGCCCTTCTGCTTTGCCGCCGCGATGCCTTGGCGGTACGCCTCGAGCGCGTCGGCGTGAAGATTCGAATCGCTGAGCGACTTGCCGAGCGCCTTCCACGCGGCTGAGTAGAGGGGGTCCCGGGTAACCGCGTCGCGCAAGTATTCGATCGCGCGTTCATGATTACCGCCCTTAGCGTGCTCGAGCCCGAGCGAGTAGCGCAGCAGCGCGCCGTCGCGCGGCGTCCCGAGGAGCTTTTCGAGCTGCGAAATCATTAGGCTAAGATACTCCCGATGAAAACCCCGATCCAGACGCGCGATGCGCCCGAGGCGATCGGCACGTATTCACAGGCGGTCCGGGCTGGCGACACCGTGTATCTCTCAGGGCAAATCGGTCTCGATCCAGGCAGCATGCAGCTTGCGGAGGGCATTGACGGGCAGACGCACCGGGTATTCCGCAACCTCGCCGCCGTCGCCGCCGCGGCAGGCCTGAGCCTCGACCAGGCGGTACGCATGACCGTGTACCTCACCGATCTCGCGCACTTCGCGCGCGTGAACGAGATCATGGCTCAGTACGTGCGCGAGCCCTACCCGGCGCGCGCCGCGGTCGGCGTGGCCGGGTTGCCGCGCGGCGCGATCGTCGAGATCGACGCGATCCTGCACGCCGATTAAAGGCGGACTGGAAAAGCAACTGCAGAAGCTCGGGCTGCGCTCGCGCTTCGACTTCGTGCTCCACCTGCCGCTGCGCTACGAGGACGAGACCTCGCTTACTCCTCTCGGATCCGTGGTACCCGGTACGCCGATACACGTTGAGGCAAAGGTCTCAAAGGCGAAGGTGATGTACCGGCCGACACGCCAACTGATCGTGTACACGGACGGCCCGGTACTTCACTTCTTCAACTTTTTCCCCAGCCAGCTGCGGCAGCTCCAGCAAGCCGCAGAGCAGGGCCTGAAGGTGCGGGCATTCGGCGAGGTTCGGCGCGGGCGATTAGGCGTTGAGATGGCACACCCGAGATATCGCCTCGTGAAAGAGGGCGAGCCGCTGCCGCAGACTTTGACGCCGATCTACCCGACGACCGAAAAGTTGAGGCAGCATGAGCTGCGTACGCGTGTGCTGGAGTCGCTCGACGCTGAAACCTTGGACGATACGCTTCCGCAATGGCTTCGGCAGCGGCTGAACCTTGCCGATTTCGGCGCCAGTGTGAGGTTCCTGCACCGGCCGCCCCCCGGGACTGATCTTGGCGTGCTTTCGAATCGCAGCCACCCGGCCTGGAGGCGCGTCAAGTTCGACGAGCTGCTCGCGCAGCAGCTCTCCATGCGCTTTGCTTATCGCCGGCGCCGCTCGCGTCAGGCGCCGGTGCTTACGGTGAACGGCGCTCTGCTAAAGGGCTTTCTCTCCACGTTGCCGTTCTCGTTGACCAAAGCTCAAATGCGCGCCATGAACGAGGTCCTGCGGGACCTGCGCGAACCGCATCCCATGCAGCGGCTGCTACAGGGCGACGTCGGCAGCGGCAAGACGATCGTCGCCGCGATCGCCTGCCTCGCCGCGGTGGACTCGGGTGCGCAGGCCGCGGTGATGGCGCCGACCGAGATCCTGTCGGAGCAGCATTGGCGCAAATTCAACGAATGGCTCGCGCCGCTCGGCGTGCGCCTGGGCTACCTGCGCGGCGGCATGGCCAAGAAAGAGAAGAAGCAGATGCTGGAAGGGCGCGTGCTCATCGGCACGCATGCCCTGATCCAGAAGGACGTGGAATTCTCGCGCCTGGGCCTGGTCGTGGTCGATGAGCAGCATCGCTTCGGCGTCGAGCAGCGCCTCGCGCTGCGTAAGAAGGCGGCCTCTACGGGGGGTCCCGCGTCCCGAGCTATCGTGCCGCACCAGCTCATGATGAGCGCAACGCCTATCCCGCGTACCCTGGAGATGACCTATTTTGCCGACCTCGACGTCTCGACGATCGATGAAATGCCGCCGGGGCGTCAGCCAGTCAGGACTCGAACGTTCTCGGCGGAAAAGCGTCCAGAGGTCCTCAAGCGGATTCGCGAAGCCTGCGCAGAAGGGCAGCAGGCCTATTGGGTGTGCCCCGTGATCGAGGAGTCGAAGGAGGGTGATCTCCAGACCGCGCTCGATGCCCATGCGTCTCTCACGAGCGAGCTGAAGGGGTTGCGCGTCGGGCTGCTGCACGGGCGCCTGCCGCCGGGCGATAAGGCGCTCGTGATGGACGCGTTCGAAAAGGGAGCGATGCAGGTGCTCGTCTGCACCACGGTAATCGAAGTCGGCGTCGACGTGCCGAATGCCTCGCTGATGGTGATCGAGAGCGCCGAGCGCTTCGGACTTGCGCAGCTGCACCAACTGCGCGGGCGGATCGGTCGCGGCCAGCGAGAGAGCGTGTGCATCCTGCTTTTTGGCGCGAAGCTGTCGGAAGCGGCAGGCAAGCGTCTAGGGATCGTTCGTGACTGTTCGGACGGGTTCGAGATTGCGCGCAAGGATCTCGAGTTGCGGGGGCCAGGAGAGTTCCTTGGCGAGCGCCAGAGCGGCGCGCCGCTCCTGCGCTTCGCGGATCTCGAGCGCGACCAGGACTTGGTCGGGGCCGCGGTGCATGCGGCGGCCGAGCTGATCGACCGCGATCCGGCCGCGGCGCGCGCGCACGTGGCGCGCTGGCTCGGCTCCCGGCGGGAGCTCGCCGAAGCATGAGAAGCGGGGGTTATCCGCTGAGTTATCCTTCGAGTATGGATCTGGCGTTCATTGCCAAGCGCCTCGATGCCTACGAGCGGCTGATCCGGCTCGACAAGCCGATCGGCGCGCTGCTCCTGCTGTGGCCGACGCTGTGGGCGGTATGGCTCGCCTCCGGTGGCCGGCCTCGGCCCGACATCCTGATCATCTTCGTTCTCGGCACGCTGCTGATGCGCTCTTCCGGCTGCGCCATCAACGACTACGCCGACCGCGGCTTCGATCCGCACGTGGAGCGTACGCGCCGACGCCCGCTCGCAGCCGGGGAGATCCTGCCGCGCGAAGCGCTCGCCGTGGCCGCCGTGCTCGCTGCTGCCGCTTTCGTCCTGGTGCTGTTTCTCAACGGCTTCGCGATCGCGCTCTCGTTCGTCGCGCTCGCCATCGCCGCGCTCTATCCGTTCACCAAGCGCTTCTTCGCGTTTCCGCAGGCGATCCTCGGCATCGCTTTCGGCTTCGGCATTCCCATGGCCTATGCCGCGATCCAGGAACGCCTGCCGCTCGAGTGCTGGCTCCTCCTCGCGGCAAATGTCTTCTACTCGTTCGCCTACGACACCGAATACGCGATGGTCGACCGCGACGACGACGCGCGCATCGGCATCCGCACCGCGGCGCTGACCCTGGGCCGCTGGGATGTCGCCGCGGTGATGGCGAGCTATGCCAGCATGGTCCTGATCCTCGCAATCCTCGGTGCATATCTTTCGCTGTCCTGGCCGTACTACGCGGGGCTGGCAGCCGCGGCCGCGATGATGCTCTACCACTGGCGGCTGATTCGCGACCGAAGCCGCGAAGGCTCGTTCAAGGCATTCATGCACAACAACTGGGTCGGGGCGGCGATCTTCGCGGGCATTTATCTGGGCATGTCATGAACGAACCCGTGTCGGCAGTCTCGCGCTTCGAATTCGCCAGCGGCCTGCTGCGCGGGACACAGCTCACGCTGCATCCGAACTGCCTCGTGCACCGGAGCGCGCACCACGTCGAAACGCTGCCCCTTGCCGGAATGACCGCGGTCCGCGTGGCCTTCCAGCGCGATACGCGCAAGCTCGGCTGGGGAATCGCGCTCGTGGTGATCGCGCTCGTGATGCTCGCGGTGGCAGGACCGCTCGGCAGGTTCGCAAGCGGCGCTGCCGGCGAGATGGCCACGGCTGGCGCGCAAGGCGTGCCGGGCGCGCTGCACAGCTTCTTTCGCCTGCTCGAGGCCCTCGCGAGCCTGCTGCCGGTCGCGGCGCTCGGCTGCGTGATCATCGGCGGCGTGTTGTGCGCGCTCGGGTGGATGGGTAGCACTACGCTGCTGATCAGCCTGCCCGGCGCCGAGCGTCTCTACTCGACGCGCGGGCGCGACACGCTGCTGCTCGACTTCGCCGAGTCGGTGAGCGACCGGCTCATGTCCCTCAGGCGATGAAGTACTCGGACCTGCGGGAGTTCATCGCACAGCTCGAAGCGAACGGCGACCTGAAGCGCATCAAGGCCGAGGTGTCGCCGCGGCTCGAAATGACCGAGATCTGCGACCGCGTGCTGCGCGCGGGCGGGCCGGCGCTGCTGTTCGAGCGGCCCGCCGGCCACCAGATTCCGGTGCTCGCCAACCTCTTCGGCGCCGTGCGCCGCGTCGCGGCGGCGATGGGCGTCGCCAGGGGGGAGGAGAATCGGTCGGCGCTGCGCGAGATCGGCCAGATGCTCGCGTTCCTGCGCGAGCCCGAGCCGCCGAAGGGCCTGCGCGACCTCTGGGAGAAGTTCCCGGTCTGGAAGCAGCTCCTGAATATGCCGCCGAAGACGGTTTCGACAGCTTCCTCGCAGGAGATCATCCTAGAAGGGAAAGACGTGGATCTGGCGCGGCTGCCGGTGCAGACCTGCTGGCCGCAGGACGCCGGTCCGCTCATCACCTGGGGCCTCACGGTGACCCGCGGGCCCGCCAAGCCCCGCCAGAACCTCGGCATCTATCGCCAGCAGGTGATCGGCCGCAACCGCGTCATCATGCGCTGGCTCGCGCACCGGGGCGGCGCCCTCGATTACCGCGACCATGTTGCTGTTTCAAAGGAACCGTTCCCCGTCGCCGTCGCGCTGGGCGCCGACCCGGCGACCATGCTCGCGGCGGTGGCGCCGATCCCGGACACGCTGTCGGAGTACCAGTTCGCCGGGTTGCTGCGCGGGGCGCGCACCGAGCTGGTCAAATGCCTGGGCAACGCGCTGCAGGTGCCGGCGAGCGCCGAGATCATCCTCGAAGGCGTGCTCGGCGAGGAAACCGCCGAGGAAGGTCCGCACGGGGACCACACCGGCTACTACAACGAGGTCGAGCGCTTTCCGGTGATGGCGGTGGAGCGGATCACGATGCGCCGCTCGCCGATCTATCACTCGACCTACACCGGCAAGCCGCCCGACGAGCCGGCGATGCTCGGCGTGGCGCTGAATGAAGTTTTTGTGCCTCTGCTGCAAAAGCAGTTTCCCGAGATCGTGGACTTCTACCTGCCGCCCGAGGGCTGCTCGTACCGCCTCGCCGTGGTGAGCATGAGGAAGCAGTATCCCGGCCACGCCAAGCGCGTGATGTTCGGCATCTGGAGCTATCTCAGGCAGTTCATGTACACCAAGCTCATCGTGGTGTGCGACGACGACGTCGACGTGCGCGACTGGAAGGAAGTGATCTGGGCGCTGACCACACGGGTAGACGCCGCGCGGGACACGACGCTGGTCGAAAACACCCCGATCGACTACCTCGACTTCGCGAGCCCCGTGTCCGGGCTCGGCTCCAAGATGGGCATCGACGCGACGAACAAGTGGCCCGGCGAGACCGGCCGGCGCTGGGGCCGGCCGATCGTCATGGACGACGCGGTGAAGCGTCGCGTAGACCGCCTCTGGCAGGACCTCGGGATCTGATCCACTGAAGCTCGGCGCCAGTGGCGCCAAAAGAAATAAGCGCCCACAGGACGGGGAAGCTCTTGAAAAGGCGGGGCACAACCGCTATTATTAGCACTCGCTGTAGATGAGTGCTAACACCCAAACGTGTTTGGCTTGGTGAATCCAAGCCATTGTAATACATCGAAGTTTCTCAATTGGAGGTCTTCATGAAAATCCGTCCGCTGCATGACCGCGTCATCGTCAAGCGCATCGAAGAAGAGCGCAAGTCCGCCGGGGGCATCGTCATCCCCGACACCGCCGCCGAGAAGCCCGACCAGGGCGAGATCGTGGCTGTCGGCAAAGGCAAGAAAGACGATCAGGGGAAGCTGATCGCGCTCGACGTCAAGCCCGGCGACCGCGTTCTGTTCGGCAAGTATTCCGGGCAGACCGTGAAGGTGAAGGGCGATGAGCTCCTCGTGATGCGCGAGGAAGACATCATGGGCGTCATCGAAGGCGCATAAGCCTGGTCAACGCACTTATTGAACTGAATTAGGAGAATCGCAATGCCTGCCAAAGAAGTACGTTTCCACGAAGGCGCCCGCGCCAAGATGGTCCATGGACTGAACATCCTGGCTGACGCCGTGAAAGTGACGCTGGGGCCGAAGGGCCGCAACGTCGTGCTCGAGCGCTCGTTCGGCGCACCGACCATCACCAAGGACGGCGTCTCGGTCGCGAAAGAGATCGAGCTCAAGGACAAGTTCGAGAACATGGGCGCGCAGATGGTGAAGGAAGTCGCGTCCAAAACCTCCGACGTTGCCGGCGACGGCACCACGACCGCGACCGTGCTCGCGCAGGCGATCGTGCGCGAGGGGATGAAGTTCGTCGCCTCGGGCATGAACCCGATGGACCTGAAGCGCGGCATCGACAAAGCAGTCATTGCCGTCGTCGAGGAGCTGAAGAAGATCTCCAAGCCCTGCACCACCTCCAAGGAAATCGCCCAGGTTGGCGCGATCTCGGCCAACGCCGACTTCGACATCGGCAAGATCATCTCCGACGCCATGGACAAGGTCGGCAAGGAAGGCGTGATCACGGTCGAGGACGGCAAGTCGCTGCAGAACGAGCTCGATCTCGTCGAGGGCATGCAGTTCGACCGCGGCTACCTCTCGCCGTACTTCATCAACAATCCCGAGAAGCAGATCGCAGTGCTCGAAGACCCGTACATCCTGCTGCACGACAAGAAGATCTCGTCGATCCGCGAGCTGCTGCCGATCCTCGAGCAGGTGGCGAAGGCGGGCAAGCCGCTCCTCATCATCGCCGAGGAAGTCGAGGGCGAGGCGCTCGCCACGCTGGTGGTGAACAACATCCGCGGCATTCTCAAGACCGTCGCGGTCAAGGCGCCCGGCTTCGGCGACCGTCGCAAGGCGATGCTGGAAGACATGGCGATCCTTGCCGGCGGCACCGTGATTTCCGAGGAGCTCGGTCTCAAGCTCGAGAACGTGACGCTGAAGGACCTCGGCCGCGCGAAAAAAATCGAAGCCGCCAAGGAGAACACCACCATCATCGACGGCGCCGGCGACAAGAAGCAGATCGAGGGCCGGGTCAAGCAGATCCGCGTCCAGATCGACGAGGCGACCAGCGATTACGACAAGGAGAAGCTGCAGGAGCGCGTGGCGAAGCTCGCCGGCGGCGTTGCCGTCATCAAAGTGGGCGCGGCCACCGAAGTCGAGATGAAGGAGAAGAAGGCCCGCGTCGAGGATGCGCTGCATGCGACCCGCGCCGCGGTGGAAGAGGGCGTCGTCCCGGGCGGCGGCGTGGCGTTCATCCGCGCCAAGCAGGTGCTCGAGGGCAAGCTCAAGGGTGACAATCAGGACCAGGACGGTGGCATCAAGATCGTGATGCGCGCGCTGGAAGAGCCGATGCGCATGATCGTCGACAACAGCGGCGCCGAGCCCTCGGTGGTGCTGAACAAGGTGCTCGAGAACAAGGGCAACTACGGCTTCAACGCCCAGACCGAGGAGTACGGCGACCTGGTGCAGCAGGGCGTGATCGACCCGACCAAGGTCGTGCGCTTCGCGCTGCAGAACGCCGCCTCCGTTGCCGGCCTGATGCTCACCACCGACGCCATGGTGGCCGAGCTGGTCGAGGAGAAGAAGGGCGGCGGCGGCCATTCGCACGGTGGCATGCCCGGCATGGGTGGCATGGGCGACATGGATATGTAACTCCGCCTACGCAGAGTTATCCCCGCGCAGGCGGGGATCCCATTCAAAAGGGCGCTTCGGCGCCCTTTTCATTTGGATTTCCCTGCTGAAGGATCCAGTCGCCGACGGCGGGCCAGAGCGATTTACCCGCGCTCGCTCGAAAAAAACCGAAGTGCCCGATGCTGGCGAGGCCGGCGTCGCGCGGCGCGATCATGCGATGCTCCGCGGTCACTCCGGGAAGATGCTCCAGCACGCGCCGCGTGCCTTGCGCGGTCGCAAATGCGTCGTCGGTGAAGGTGAGCGCCAGGGCACGGCCCTGCAGGCGGCGGCAGCGTGCCAGGCATGCCTCGGCGCGCTCGCCCTCGTAGCGCACCGCCGGCGTCCGTCGCCGCGCCCATTGCCCCGCGAAGTCGGCGGGAATGTCCGCGCCCAGGCCCAGCGCCCGGCCCGGGAAGTAGCCGCACAGGCGGGTGATCGCGGGCATCACGCCGTGCCACATGATCGCCAGCAGCCAGCGCCAGCGCGGGTGATAGTCGCCCCAGTACCCGGTGTGGGTCGCGATGAACAGCAGCCGGTCGAGCATTTCGGCGTTGCGGGCGCTCGCCAGAACGAAGCCGCCGATGCTGTGGCCGATGCCGATCAGCTGTGAGCCCGGGTAGTGGCCGCGTAGCCACGCGATGGCCGCGGCGCAGTCGTAGTCCGACCAGTCCTCGAATGCCGCGCGGAAGCCGGACATCCGCGGCGGCCGCGAAGCGCCGATGCCGCGGTTGTCGTAAGTCAGGACGGGTACGCCGCGTGCGGCGAGCCAGGCTGCAAAGTGCCGGTACGCGCGTGCCGGGATTGCGGCGCCCCCGCAGATCGTCGCAGCGTGCCTCGGCGTGGTGCCTGCCGCGCCTTCGAACAGCGTCGCGCCGAGAACGTAGCCGTCCGGCGCAACGAGAGGCACGGTCTGTTCCAGGCGATCTCCTTCAGCCACCTGCGTTGCTATAATTTGCGCCTTCCGCAGTTGCTCCCGTTGCGATTTCCCGGCGGCCAAGTAGCTCAGTTGGTAGAGCAGAGGACTGAAAATCCTTGTGTCGGTGGTTCGATTCCGCCCTTGGCCACCAAATCCCAGTCTCAGGCCATACAGTTGGAGCGAGCGTAGCGCGCTAAGGCGCGGGCCCGGTAGTGGCCGCGACGAACGGCGAGACGAATGACGCCGACCGCAGAGCGGACTGCGGCTAGTTCGTGAGTCTTATGGACTCGAGAAGGCCGGGAAGGCCAGCAAGCGTGCCAGCTGCGTCCCTAAGGCCCTCATGAGGCCATGGGAACGCAGCTAACCGTCATTCGTTGAGCTCATCCCACGGACATACACCCGGACCGGCTCGAGCACCACGAAATAGAGCATCACCAGCCCCAAGGCGTACAACAGTACCGTCACGCTTCCGAACACGACCGAGACGAGATCCCACGATGCAAACGGAGAGGACATCAGACCTTCAGGCCACGCCAACCAGCCGAGGCCGAAAACCGCCGAAACAAGAGCAAGCTGCATCACCAACTCCCAACGACCATCGCGCAGATCGTCAGCAGCAATTTTCAGATCGTTCACCGACACCCCTTTGATGGGAAATTTCATCTTCTTTTCGGTCCACTTCACAACGGCCCTTCGAATATATTCCCCGTTCAAAGCAAGCGTCTGTAGGGGTTTCTTGAATTCCTCTCGCCCGCGCAAACAAGTTCACGACGCTGTCCCCGCCTTAGAGACGTAGCAGCGTCTTTGGATCGCAGGGCTTTACGAGGTAGTGATCGAAGCCCACTTGTCGCGCAACCAGTCGATCAGGCGACTCCTTCCACACGCCTGAGATCGCGCACCACCTGCCTTCATCGCGCCAAAGCCTGACCCGTATCGGGTTATCCCTGATCGCAGGGATCAGGCTCCTCCTCAGGGCATCAGCCTGAGCGCGTGACGCAGGTCACATCGACGCGGCGCTCGCCTGAGATCGCGGAGCAACATGCTTCGCCACGGTGGCGAGCAGCTGGTCGCCGCGCACGGGCTTCCTCAGGTACGCGACCGCTCCCAGCTCCTTCGCGCGGTCCTCGTAGTGCCCGTGCGAAGTCACGAAGACCACCGGCATTGAGGAGACCGCAGGGTCGTTGCGGATCGCCTGCACCAGATCCAAGCCGTCCATGAACGGCATTTCGATGTCGGCGAGCAGCATGTCCACGCGCTGCTCCAGCAGGTAATGCCCGGCGGTGATGGCGTCTTCGGCGAGCAGCACGCGATAGCCGGCGCTCGAGAGGTGGAGGTAGAGCAGCTCGCGAGCGCTCTCCTCGTCATCCACGACCAGAATCGTTGCGCCCATCAGGTGGGATCGGTCCCGGGAGTTCTTCCGCTCGACACTGTAAGGGCCTCGAGCGGAGTCGCGGACCGGCCAAACATTTCTTAACGCTTCACCGGATCGAAGTCGCCGGCGCCTAGCGCTCGGGGTGCTTTTCGTCCCCGGCCGGCAGCGCCGGCTCGTAGCGGGGATCTACGGTGACCTCGTCGTAGTAGTACGTTCCGGCCATCGCGGCGGCCTTCTTCAGCTTGGCCGGATCGAGCTCGCAGATGTAGATCGGGGTACGCACGCCGCCGGCGTCGATCCAGCCGAGCACGGCCCTCGGCCGACCGCGGATGAAGACCAGCTCGGAAACACGACGAAAGGTGGAGTCGCCCGCGCGGTGGCGATGGATCACCTTGAGGCCGAGTCGGCCTTTGCTGCGATTTTGCATGGAGTACGCAATCCCATGCAGGCGCCGTGCCGGTAGGGGAAAGAACTACACGCGTTTACGCGCGTGCAGCGACCAGCACGACGTTCGAGCCGCCGAAAGCGAACGAATTGGACATTACGGCCCGCGGCGGCGGCGCGACGCGCTCGGCGGTGCGCGCCACGTGGCGCAGGACACAGGCGGGATCGGGTTGCTCGAGAAAACCCGTGGGCGGCAGGATGCCCTCGAAGGCGAGCAGCGCGGCGGCGAATTCGAGCGCGCCCGAGCCGCCGAGGAGATGGCCGTGCAACGACTTGGTCGAGCTCACGCGCACCTCGCGCGCCGCGGGCCCGAAGACCGTGTTGATCGCCTCGGCTTCAACCACGTCACCGACCGTTGTCGCCGTGCCGTGAGCATTGATGTAGCCGATGGCATCGGGCGGCAGCTCGGCTTCGGCGAGCGCATCGCGCATCGCACGCACTTGTCCATCGCGATCGGGCCGCGACATGTGCACGGCGTCGCAGGTGTTGCCATACCCGGTGAGCAGGCCGTAGATTGGCGCGCCGCGGGCGCGCGCGCGCGATTCCTCCTCGAGAATGAACGCAGCCGCGCCTTCGCCGAGGACCAGGCCGGCGCGGCGTTTGTCGAAAGGCTTGCAGCTCGCCGCGGCGTCGGCCGGGTCGGCGGGCGCCAGCGTGCGCAGCGCCTGCCAGGCGGCGAGAACGCCCGGCGTGAGCAGCGCCTCGGAGCCGCCGGCGATCATCGCGTCCGCGCGTCCCGCGGCGATGGCGCGCATCGCTTCGCCGAGCGCCATCGCCGACGACGAGCACGCCGTCGAGTAGCTCGCGAACGGGCCGCGCAGCCCGTGGCGCACGGCGATATTCGAGCTGGCGGCGTTGCTCATGCTCATCACGACGGTCAGCGGCCGCACGCGCCATTCGTCGTCGCCGTAGACCTGGCGGTAGGTCGCCTCCTGCGTGTGCGCGCCGCCCATTCCGGTGCCCCAGGACACGCCGATGCGGTCACGGTTCAGGTCGGCCATTCGCAGACCGCTTGCCGCAATGGCCTGCGCTGCCGCGGCGAGGGCAAACTGCGATACGCGGTCGAGGTTCGCGGCCTCGGCTTCCTTGAAGAACGGCGCGGGGTTCCAGTCGAGCGTCGCGCCCACCTGCACCCCCGAGCGCTCGCTCAGCGCCGGCGCGAGCCGGCGAATGCCCGAGCGTCCCGCGGCGAGCGAGCGCTGAAACTCCTCCAGGGTGGTGCCGAGCGGCGAGATCACGCCGGCTCCGGTGACGGCGACGCGGCGAGCGGCCATGCCGCGGGATCAGACTTTGCCGGCGGCGGTGAGCGCGGCGGCGACGTGGCGCTCGAGGTCGGCGAGCGTCTTGATCGTCTTCAGGTCCTCGTCGGACACGCTGACCCCGAACTCCTCTTCGACCTTGAACATGAACTCGATGAAGCTGAGCGAGTCGATGCCGAGCGTATCGAGCGGCGCTGCCGGGTCGAGGCCGTCGGGATTGATCGAGAATTCCTTCGCCGCCAACTGCCGGATGCGAGCGAGCGTGTCCATCCGGATGAATTATAGTCTGCGATGGAGGAAACGATGTTCGCCATCCGCGTCACCTCGCTGCAGTAGGCGGCATGGGCGCCACCCGCCAGCGCCGCAAGAGCCCGGTCAGGCCGGCGCGCATGTCTGCGCTGCTCGGCCTGCAGAAGGTGGAGCTGTTCGCGGGCCTGGACAGCTACAGCCTGCGCGAGATCGCCGCGCAGTGCAAATGGACGCGCTGCAAGCGCAACGAGTACGTCATTCGCCGCGACGGCACCGATCGCGACGTCTATTTCGTGATCGCCGGCTTGGTACGCGTCGGCGCGGCGGCCGGGCGCGGCCGGCGCATCATCTTCCGCGACATTCCGGCGGGCGAGGTGTTCGGCGAGCATTCGGCGATCGACGGGCGCACACGCTTCGCCGACGTGCTCGCGGTGCGCGAATCGCTACTCGCCTCGATGTCGCCCGAAGTGTTCCGCGCGATCCTCGCGAACCATGCCTCGGTGCGCGAGCGCCTGCTGCGCCGGCTCACCGGATCCGTGCGCGAGCTCGCGGACCGCCTGCTCGAGCTCGGCGCGCAGCCGGTGCAGCGCCGCATCTGGGTCGAGCTCCTGCGCCTCGCCAGGGTCGCGGGAGTCGACGCCAACCGCGCCTGCCTCGATCCCGCGCCGACGAACACCGACATCGCGAGCCGCGTCGGCACCTCGCGCGAGCAGATCTCGCGCGAGCTTTCCAGCCTGGCGCGGCAGGGCGTGCTGGAGCGCACGGGCCGCACTTTGGTGCTGACCGACGTGGCGTCGCTCGAGCGGCTGGCCGGAGATCCGCGTCTCGACGCGCAGGCGGAAGCGGCGATGGCGGGCGAGGAGCCGCGTGCCTCCGCCGGCATCCTCGCGCCGCGCCAGCGGCGCGCCATTCTGGCCGCCGAGATCTCCGATTCGGTGGCCATGATGGAGCGTGATGAGGAGCGCACCGTCGAGCGCTACCGCGCGTTTCTCGCCCACGCCACGTCGCAGACCATCCCCATGCACGCCGGTCGCAGCATGCTGCGGATTCCGGCCGACGGCTTCGTCGCCGAATTTCCCGACGCGGTCCAGGCGCTGCGCTGCGCCTTCGAGCTGCACGCCGAGCTCGCGCGCTTCAACGCCAACCTGGCTGCGCCCGCGCTTGGCATGCGCGTCGGCATGCACGTCGCCGACGTCATCGTCGAGGCGTTCAACGTCCTGGGCGACGGCGTGAACGTCGCGGCGCGCCTCGCCGAGCTCGCCAATCCGGGCGAGACGATCGTGTCGGCGCAGGTACGCGACCAGCTCACGAGCGGCGTCGAGGCCTCGGTGGAGGACCTTGGCGAGCAGCGCTTGCGCAACCGCGAGCGCGCGGTGCGCGCGTTCCGCGCATGGCCGCCGGCGCATAGCGCGGTTTGGACGCCGAGCCGGGCGGTGCAGGCGCACGGCCGGCCCTCCGTGGCGGTGATCCCGTTCCAGCTCCGGTCGGAGGACCCTCGCTTCGAGTCGATCGGCGACGGCCTGGCGGACGACGTCATCGCCGCGCTGTCGCGCATGGCGGACTTCTTCGTCATCTCGCGCCTGTCGACCATGGCTTTCCGGCATGCGCCGCTAAGCGTGCGGCGGATCGGCGAGCTCCTCGGCGTGCAATACGTGCTTTCCGGGAGCGTGCAGACCGCCTACCCGGGCGCGCTGCTGATGGCCGAGCTCGCCGACGCGCGCGACGGCCGCATCGTGTGGAGCGAGCGCTTTCAGGGCGATCTCGCCGACGTCTTCGCGATGCAGGGAGAGCTCGCTCGCAAGGTGGTGCAGAGCGTCGCGCCGTTCGTGCGCTCCCTCGAGCTGCACCGCGCGCGCATCACCAGCTTCGAGCAGCTCGACGCCTACGCCATCACGCTGCGCGGCGTCGAGCTGATGCATCGCGTGTCGCGCGAGGACTTCATGCAGGCGCGAACGGCGTTCGAGACCGCGATCGCGCGCGATCCGGTTTCGCCGCGGCCGCACGCCTGGCTTGCCAAGTGGCACATTCTGCGCATCGCGCACGGCGTAAGCGACGACGTCGCCCAGGACAGCGCGGCGGCAACCGCGTGCGCCGCGCGCGCGCTTGACTGCGACCCCGACGATGCGCTCGCCCTGGCCGCGGATGCGCACGTCTCGGCGTGGTCGAGACACGATCTCGATGCCGCCGAGAGCCGCCTCGCGCAGGCGCTGGCGGCCAACCCCAACGAGCCGCTCGCCTGGCTCTGGCGCGGAATTACCCACGCCTGGCGGGGACGCGGCGACGAGGCGGTCGAGTGCACCGATCGCGCGCTTTCGCTCTCGCCCCTCGACCCGATGA
>DATBSZ010000115.1:0-2208 GCA_036559525.1 Burkholderiales bacterium | reverse complement strand
GGCTCGCCGTCCATCTCGGCGATCCAGCAGCGCTCGCGGGACGGATCGAATTTTTCGATGAAGTCCTTCGCGATGCCGGCGACCAGGGCCTCGAAGCGCTCGCCCCAGCCGCGCTCCTCGAAATAGAGCCGGCCGTGGGCGTGCACCACCCATCCCATATCGCCGGGGCGGTGCGGGCGCAGCGCAATCTGCTGTCGTTCTTTCTTGTCGAGCACCGATTCGACGGCCTGGAGAGCCCCCACCAGGCGCGCCTGGTCGGGCGCACCGAGCTTGCCGAGCATGCCCGCGACCAGGTCGCGCGAGCGCGTGTCGAGCTGCTGGTGGGCTTTGCGGCCCCGGGCCGTCAAGGAAAGCCGTACGCGGCGCGCGTCTTCCTTCGCCGCCTCGCCCTGCACCATGCCCTGGCGCCGCAGGCCGGCGAGCAGCCGGCTGAGGTAGCCGAGGTCGAGATCCAGCTCGGCGCCGAGCTCGCTCGCGGTGCACGCCTCGCGCTGGCCGATCTCGTAGAGCACGCGCGCCTGCGGCAGCGGAAACGCGCTGCCCATGTAGCCCTGCTGCAGCGCGCCGATGCGCCGGGTGTAGAAGCGGTTGAAGCGCCGCACCGCGTCGATGCGATTCATGCCGGCGATGGTCCCGCCAGATACTTGCTTTTGTCAAGTATTACATAATCGACCCCATGCCGGAGCGCGCATCCGACTGGGTCACGGTCAAGGGCGGCAACGAATTCCCGCTCGCCGAGCACACGAAACCGCACCACGGCTACCCGATCGCCGACTGGGAGAAGGTGCGCGCCTGGGTGAATGGGCTCGAGCCCGAAGCGCGCCGCGCCCAGGCCTGGACCGCGTGCGAGCGCGCGTGGCTGCTGCACTTCCGCGACGCGCTCGGCGCCGGGTTCCGCCTGGACGAGTCGGAGAGCGCGGCGGTCGTGTCTTCGCTCGAGCCGAACGTGGCGCGCGCGACGCTCGAGTTCATGGCGCGCACGGTGCGGCGCATCGGCGCCGTATTGCAGGGGATCGTGCAGCTCGCGCCCTGGGGCAAGGACATCCTGGTGGTCTTCGACGACGAGGAAAGCTATTACCGTTACGTCTCGTACTACTACCCCGAGACAGGCGAGTTCGCGTTCAGCGGCGGCATGCACATCGACTCGGGATGCAGCCACTTCGTCACCGTGAAGAAGGATCTGCGGGTTCTCGAGGCCACGATCGTGCACGAGATGACCCACGCTTGCCTCGAGCACCTGCCGCTGCCCGCCTGGCTGAACGAAGGGCTCGCCGTCAACACCGAGCAGCGGCTCGCCGGCGCGCCGCCTCTGGCGCTGGGGGCGTCCGACCGGCTTCACGACAAGCTGCGGCGCTTCTGGTCGGTGGCGCGCATCCAGGAATTCTGGTCCGGCGTCGCGTTCCACCTTGCCGACAGCCAGACCTTTTCCTACGAGCTGGCGCGCATCCTGGTCGAGCAGCTCGCCAAGGACTGGCCGCCGTTCGCGCAATTCGTCCTGCGCGCCGACCGCGCCGATGCCGGAGCGGCTGCCGCGCGGGAGTGCCTGGGCCTCGATCTCGGCACGCTGGTCACCACGCTGCTCGAGAGAGAAACCCCGAAGTCCTGGTCGCCCGATCCTGCCAAATGGGAGAAGACGGAATGAACCTGTTCGACCTCAAGGGAAAGACCGCGCTCGTGACCGGCGGCAACGGCGGCATCGGCCTCGGCATGGCGCAAGGGCTCGCGGCGGCCGGCGCGAAGGTGGCGATCGCCGGGCGCGACAAGGCCAAGAACGCCGCCGCGTTGAAGACACTCGAGGGAGCGCTCGCAGTCGAAGCCGATCTCAAGGACGAAAAGGCGTGCCGCGCGATGGTCGAGGACGCCGCCAGGCGCCTCGGCCGGCTCGACATCCTGGTGAACAACGCCGGCACCAACGTGCGCAAGCGCCCGGAGGAATACAGCCTCGAGGAATGGAAGTTCGTGCTGGACACGAACCTGACGAGCGCGTTCGTCGCCTCGCAGGCCGCCTACTCTCACATGAAGCGCGCCGGCGGCGGCAAGATCGTGAACATAGGCTCGATGATGTCCCTCTTCGGCGCCGCGTTCGTCGCGCCCTACGGCGCGAGCAAGGGCGGCATCGTGCAGCTCACGCGCGCGCTCGCCTGCGCCTGGGCGCGGGACAACATCCAGGTGAACGCGGTGCTCCCCGGCTGGATCGACACCGCCCTT
>DATBSZ010000114.1:0-3962 GCA_036559525.1 Burkholderiales bacterium | reverse complement strand
AGCGCGAGCAGTGCGTAGCGCTGCACCGGATCGATCATGCGACGCGTACCAGGGCCATCATTCCACTCGCCTGGTGCTCGAGGACGTGGCAGTGGAGCATCCAGTCGCCGGGGTTGTCGGCGACGAACGCGATCTCGGCGCCGCTTTTCGGCTCGAGCAGCACCGTGTCGCCCCATCGATCCCCGGGGAGGATGCGGAACACATGGCCGTGCAGGTGGATCGGGTGGTACCAGGACGTGTCGTTGACCAGCTCAAGCACATAGGACTGCTTCATCTTGAGGGTCAGCAAAGGCTCATGGTGGTGGTGTTCCCGCACCGGCTTGCCGTTCACCGTCCAGAACATGCCTTTGTGCTCGGCCTGCCGCGGCATCGCGCCCATCGCGCCGCCGCCGAACACGATGCGGTGGCGGGCCGCGGTTCCGAGCTCGGGTCGCGCCACGGGATTCATCCCTAGTACCGGGACCGGCGGAAACGATCGCCGCAGCGGCGCCTCGTCCCGATACTGGAGCTTGATCAGCTCGTACGCGTTGCGCCGGTAGAAGCCGTCGACGACGCGGTGCCGGCTTCCCGGCTGCGCCGTGCAATCAAGTATCAGGTCGGCGCGCATGCCCGGCCCGAGAACCACGCGCGCGGCGGGGTGCGGCGCGACGGGCTGGCCGTCGAATGCGATCAGGGTCGGCGCGTGTCCTTCGAACGCGAGCCCGTAGATCCGGGCGGAGGCCGCATTGATGAGCCGCAGCCGGATGCGCTCGCCCGCGCGTACCCCGAAGCTGTCGGGCACCGCGCCGTTCAGCGTAACGGTGTTGCCGATGCGCCCGTCATGGCTTGCGGCCATCGGGTTGGCGAACTCCTCGTCGATGCGCGCCTCCCGGTCGAGCTCCCAGTCGGATAGCACCCAGACGACGTCGCGGTCGGCCGCCGGCGGCTCGCGCTCCTCGACGATCAGCGCGCCGTAGAGGCCGCGCGCCACCTGCTCCGGGGTGCCGAGATGCGGGTGGTACCAGTAGGTGCCCGCGTCCGGAAGATCGAACTCGTATGTGAAGCGCCCGCCCTTCGCCGCGATCGGCGGCTGCGTGACGCCCGGCACACCGTCCATCGCGTTCGGCAGCCGCACGCCATGCCAGTGCACCGTCGTGCCGGCCCCGAGCGCGTTTTCGACCTCGATGCGCAGCCGCTCGCCCTGCCTGAAGCGCAGCTCCGGGCCCGGAACGCTTCCGTTGTAGGCCCAGACCTCGGTGGCTGGATGGGCGGCGCCGACGAGAGATTGCCGCGCGACCGAGAGGCGAAGCTTGTCGATCCTCTTCTGGGAAAACGAAACCCGGGGCGCCAGCGCCAGCGCTCCACTGCTTGCGAGGAACGCCCGGCGATCCATCAATGATGGTGATGTGCGTGGACCACCGCGTGGCCGCGGCCACGGGCGATCAGCCAGCGATTGACCGGGAAGGCAGCAACGGCCGCGATTGCAAGCGAGATCGCAAGGCTCGCCCAGAACAGCAGGCTCGCAAGCCCCGCGCCCATGGCTCCCGGGATCACCAACATGATGGCGTTGTCGACGATTTCCATCACCGTGATCGACGCGGTATCAGCCGCAAGCGCGAGCCGCATGGCCGCCGCGAATGACACTGCCGACAGGAGCGGCCGCAGGGTCAGGGCGTAGCCGAAGAAAAAAGCCAGCACGATCGCCAAGGCGATCGTCGGGCCATTGCTCCAGCCCAAGGCCGTGCCGATCACCATGCCGAGCACTTCGCCGATGGCGCAACCGGTGAGGCAGTGAAGCGTGGCCGACCATGCAGTGCGGTTGAGACTTGGTTCCATGCGCTAGAGCGTCACCGGCCGGTCCGGGAGCTCGTTGCGGTCGCCGGCGCCGCGCGGGAAGTGGCGCGCCAGGAGTCGCGACGCCGCCTCGATGCCGCGCACGACGGCCTCGCCGTATTCGCCTCGCCTGAGCGCGGCTTCCATTTCCCGGCAGATCGCTTCCCATTCCGCGGCGCCCACCTTGGCGCTCACGCCGCGGTCGGCCACGATCTCGATGTCGCGCTCGGCGAGGAGGAGGTAGATCAGCACGCCGTTCCTCTCATCGGTGTCCCACAGTCGCAGGAGCGAAAACACTTCGATCGCGCGCTCGCGCGCCGACTGGCCGGCGAGGAGCGCTGCGGTATCGAGCGCCGGCTCGGCGGCGAAGCGCACTTCGCCGCTGTGCTGGGTCTCGCTCTGCGCGATCGCCCGCTCGATGGCCGCCATGGCGGCGGCGGGAAAAGCCCGCTTCACTGCCCCGGGAAGGACGGCCAGATGGCGCGCTATGCGGCGGAGGTCCATCTACCACCGCCCGGATGCGCCGCCGCCGCCGAAGCCGCCGCCGCCGCCGCGGAACCCGCCCCCGCCGCCCCCCCAACTCCCGCCGCCCCACCCGCCCGACCGGGGCAGCCCCATTCCCCCATAGGGGCGTCGCCCGCCGAAACCTCCCGCAAGGGTGAAGAAAAAGGCGAGCACAGCGGCCAGAAGCGCGACCGCGATGACCCCGGCGAGCATCCAGGCAAGAAATCCGACCGCGCCGCCGGTGACGGCCGCGCCGAGGAACCTGCCAAGCGCCGCGCGCAGGATCGCGCCGCCGATGAGCGCGACCACGAGGAGCACGGGGAGCATTTGCATCGCGCCGCCGGCCCCTGCAGCAGGCGCGCTTCTCGCCGGCTCGGGCAGCGGCTCGCCGTCGATGAGCCGCAACATGCGGTCGAGGCCGGCGTTGATGCCGCCGTAGAAGTCGCCCTCGCGGAAGCGCGGCACGATGATTTCGCGGATGATGCGGCTCGCGGTGGCGTCGTTCAGCACGCCTTCGAGCCCGTATCCCACCTCGATGCGCAGCGCGCGGTCGTCCTTCGCCACGACGAGGATGGCACCGTCGTCGACTTGCTTCCGGCCGAGCTTCCATTGCTCGGCGACGCGCAGCGCGTATTGCTCGATCGCCTCGGGCGCGGTGGTCTTCACGAGGAGCACGGCAAGCTGCGTTCCCTTCCTCGCCTCGAACTCCTGCAGCATGCGCTCGAGTCCTGCTTGCTGCTCGCGCGTGAGCGTTCCCGTGAGGTCGGTGACGCGCGCCGTGAGCGGCGGAACCGCGACCTGCGCCCAGGCGAGGCCGAGCGCAAGCAGAAAAAATTTCATTTTGCTTTCTGACCGAAGTCCACCTTCGGCGGCTTGGCGATCTCGCGTTCGTTCTCGACCGCGAAATTCGCCTTGGTCTTGTAGCCGAACGCCATCGCCGTCAGGTTCGACGGGAACGAGCGCACGGTGACGTTGTACTCCTGCACCGCCTTGATGTAGCGGTTGCGCGCCACCGCGATGCGGTTCTCCGTGCCCTCGAGCTGGGCCTGCAGGTCGCGGAAGTTCGCATCGGACTTGAGCTGCGGGTAATTCTCGGCGACGACCAGCAGGCGCGACAGCGCGCCGGAGAGCTCGCCCTGCGCCGCCTGGAACTTCGCGAACGCCTCGGGGTTCTCGACCAGCTCTGGCGTCGCCTGGATTGCGCCGACGCGGGCGCGCGCCTCGGTGACGCGCGTCAGGACTTCTTTTTCCTGGTTGGCGAAGCCCTGCACCGTCGCGACCAGGTTCGGCACCAGGTCGGCGCGGCGCTGGTACTGGTTGAGGACCTCGGACCAGGCCGACTTGATCTGCTCGTCGGTGGACTGAAGCGTGTTGTAGCCGCAGCCCGAAAGCGACAGCACGAGCGCCGCCGCGAAAAGCATCGATGCAGTCTTCATGAGATCTCCTTCGCCAGAGCCTACCGCGGCGCACCCAGCCGCTCCACCATTCCCATCACCGCCCGGATCTGCGCGCCCTCCTTGGTGGCATAGCGCGAGCCGGTATAGCCCCACCAGTCCCAGCACCCCCGGGGGTTGTAGACCCACCAGTAGCGCGCGATCGCCTGCGGGTAGAGCACGATCAGCCGGTTCGTGTCCGCCCAGCGGTTG
>DATBSZ010000113.1:0-9862 GCA_036559525.1 Burkholderiales bacterium | reverse complement strand
GCCCGTATGACGTCGAGGCCGCCCTTGGCGCGGCCGCATCGGCGAAGGCGCAGGCCGCGCTGGTGCTCTCCTCAGGAGCGTTCTTTGTCGTGCGCGACAAATTGATCGCCGCGGCGCACCGACATCGCCTGCCCGTAGTCGCAAACCCGAACTATGCGGAAGCGGGCGCGCTCGTGGCCTTTGGCGCCAGCTTCTCTCACATGTATGCGCGCGCCGCGGAATACGCGGATCGCATCCTGAAGGGCGCAAAACCGAACGAAATGCCGGTCGAGCAGCCCTCGCAGTACGAGCTGATCGTCAACCTGAAATCGGCCCGGGCGCTGGGCATCAAGCTTCCGCAGCCCGTGCTGGTGCGCGCGAGCCGGATTATCGAGTAGAGGAACCACAGCTCCTCAGACGTAAATCATCTTTCGCGTCATGCCCCCGTCGATGACGAAGTTCTGCCCGGTGACGAAGCTGGCGGCGTCGGAGAGCAGGTAGGCGACGAGCTCGGCCACGTCCGCGGCGACGCCGACGCGCCCGACCGGGTGCTGCGCGTGGTCCTTCTTCCGTACCGGCTTGTGGCTGATCCAGCCGGGACTGATGCAGTTGACGCGCACCTCGGGGCCGAGGCTCATCGCGAGCGCGTGGGTGAGGGCGACCAGGCCGCCTTTGCTCGCGGCGTAGGCTTCGGTGTCGGGTTCCGACTGCAGGGCGCGCGTGGATGCGATGTTCACCATCGCGCCGCGCGCGCGCCGCAGGTGCGGCACCGCGTGTTTCGCCATCAGGAACGCGCCGGTGAGGTTGACGGCGAGGCGTCGGTTCCAGTCCTTCAGTGGAAGTTTTTCAATGGGGCCGGAAGCGGGGCCCGTGAGCCCGGCATTATTTACCAGTGCGTCCAGCCGGCCGAAGCGCTTGACCACGGCGCGGACGCAGGCGCGGGCCGAGGGCTCGCGCGAGACATCGGTCCTGACGGAGAAAAGCTCCGACCTCTGGACGTCGGCGACGGCGACCTGGTAGCCGCGGCCGGCGAGCAGCAGGGCAGTCGCGCGGCCGATGCCCTGCGCACCGCCGGTCACGAGGGCAACTTTTTCCACAGCTCCCATGCTATCCGCGGCGGCGGCGTTTGGACTAGACTTCCCTTGAGGAGGTCACGCCCATGCAAGTGAAGGAAATCTTGCGCGTCAAGGGCAGCCGCTTGATCAGCATCGAGCCGGCGGGCCGCGCCGCCGACGCGGTGGCCACCATGGCGAAAGAGAACCTCGGCTCCCTGGTGGTGCTGGATCAGGGCCGCATGATGGGCATGCTGACCTTCCACGAGTTGCTGCGCGCGCTCGCCACGCGCGCCGGTGCGCTCGGCGAGGTCAAGGTGTCCGAGATCATGCTGCGCAACCCGGTGACCGCGACGCCCGACATGGAAGTGAACGACCTGCGCCGCACCATGATCGAGAGCGGCGCGCGCTACCTGCCGGTGATGCAGGACGGCAAGCTGCTCGGCGTCATCTCGTTCCGCGACGTTGCGAAGGCCGTGCTCGAAGAGCAGGACTTCGAGAACAAGATGCTCAAGGGCTACATAAAGAACTGGCCTGCGTAGGACGTTTCTTCTGGGAGGATTGGGCGTCGCAGCCGCCGCAATCGGCGCGGCTGCCTGGCGCTATTGGCCCGAGCAGGGCTTCTGGAATCCCTGCCACGCGCAGCTGCCGCCGCGGCTCGCGAACCACGACCTCGTGCGCCAGGCCTGGGACGGAATCGACGCCTCCCAATGCTGGGACAGCCACTCGCACCTCATCGGGTCGGGCGACTCCGATAGCGGTATCTTCGTCAACCCCGCGACCGACAGCCTGCTCAACCCGGGACAGTACGCGCGGCGGCTATTCTTCCTGAACGCCGGCTGCGTGCATGACGCGGCCGGCAGCGTGGACCGCGCCTACGTCGACCGGGTGCGCAATCTGATCGACGGCATGAGGCCCGGCGTGAAGCTCCTCCTCTACGCATTCGAGCGCGCGTACGACGAGCGCGGCGAGCCCGACCTGCCGCACACCATGTTCCATATTCCGAACGCCTACGCCCGCGACGTCGCGAAGCGCCATCCCGAGTCCTTCGAATGGGCCGCCTCGATCCACCCCTACCGCAAGGATGCGCTCGAGGCGCTCGAGCAGGCGAAGCGCGACGGCGCACGCGCGGTGAAGTGGCTGCCTTCGGCGATGGGCATCGATCCCGCCTCGCCGCAATGCGATCGCTTTTATCGGGCTCTGAACAAATTGAATCTACCCCTGATTGCCCACGCCGGCCTCGAGCGCGCGGTGCTCGGCCGCGAGGCGCACGACTTCAGCAACCCGCTGCGGCTGCGGCGCGCGCTCGACGCCGGCGTGCGCGTCGTGGTGGCGCATTGCGCTTCGATGGGCGAGGACCGCGACCTCGACCGCGGCGCGAACGGGCCCTACGTCGAGAGTTTTTCCCTCTTTGTTCGAATTTTCGAGAAACACAAGAATGCCTATGGCGATATCTCCGCCATGACGCAGATCAACCGCGCCGGCCCGGCGCTCGCGCGCGTGGTCGAGAACGACGCCTGGCACGCGCGCCTGCTGAACGGCTCCGACTATCCGCTGCCGGGCGTGATGCCGATCTTCTCGGTCGACTACCTGGTGTCGCTGAAAATGATCGAGGCGGGCGCGGCCGACGTGCTGCGGGAGATCCGCCTGCACAACCCGCTGCTGTTCGACTTCGTGCTCAAGCGCATTCTGCGTTCGAACGGCAAGGCGCTTTCCACGAGCGTGTTCCAGACCCGGCAGTTTTTCATGAGATGATTTCTGCATGTCCGGCAATACCTTCGGCACGCTGTACTGCGTGACCTCGTTCGGCGAGTCGCACGGACCCGCCTACGGCGGGGTCGTCGACGGCTGTCCGCCGGGGCTCGAACTTTCGTCCGCTGACATACAGAGGGAATTGGATAGAAGAAAGCCCGGCTCATCGCGCCATGTCACGCAGCGGCGCGAGTCCGACGCCGTGGAAATTCTCTCGGGCGTCTACGAAGGACGCACCACGGGCACGGCGATCGGCTTTCTCATCCGCAACGAGGACCAGCGCTCGAAGGACTACTCGGCGATCGCCGACAAGTTCCGTCCCGGCCACGCCGACTACACCTACTGGCAGAAGTACGGCATCCGCGACGCGCGCGGCGGCGGCCGCGCCTCGGCGCGCGAGACCGTGGTGCGCGTCGCCGCCGGCGCGATTGCGAAGAAATGGCTCAAGGAGCGCTACGGCGTCGTGGTGCGCGGCTATCTCGCCCAGCTCGGCCCGATCAGGATCGCTTTTGCTTCGTGGCACGAAGTGGAAGGCAATCCGTTCTTCGCGCCCAACGCGAAGATCGTGCCGCAGCTCGAGAAGTTCGTGGACCAACTGCGCGAGAGCGGCGACTCGTGCGGCGCGCGCGTGAACGTGGTCGCCGAGGGGGTGCCGGTGGGCTGGGGCGAGCCGGTCTACGGCCGGCTCGACGCCGACATCGCCTGGGCGATGATGTCGATCAACGCGGTGAAAGGCGTCGAGATCGGCGCGGGATTCGGCGCCATCGAGCAGAAGGGCAGCGAGCACGGCGACGAGATGACACCCCGGGGATTTGTTCAGAACAACAACGGCGGCGTGCTCGGCGGCATTTCCACCGGCCAGGACGTGACGGTCTCGCTCGCGTTGAAGCCCACCTCCAGCATTCGGCTGCCCCGAAAGACAATCAACACCCGCGGCGAGGCGACCTCCATCGAGACCACCGGGCGCCACGACCCCTGCGTCGGCATCCGCGCCACGCCGATCGCCGAAGCGATGCTCGCCTGCGTGCTCGCCGACCATGCCCTTCGCCACCGCGCCCAGTGCGCCGACGTGACGCCGCCGACCCGGCTGACCCGGTAGTAAAGCCCAGTAAAATCAATTAGAGTATGGCCATAAGCCAGGCGATAAAACTTCCAAGAGAGAAGAACATGAGCAACAAGGGGCAGTTGCTACAAGACCCGTTTCTCAACACGCTGCGCAAGGAGCACGTCCCGGTCTCGATCTACCTGGTAAACGGCATCAAGCTGCAGGGCCAGATCGAATCGTTCGACCAGTACGTGGTGCTGCTGCGCAACTCCGTCACCCAGATGGTGTACAAGCACGCCATCTCGACCGTCGTCCCCTCGCGCCCGATCAGCCTCGGCCCCGACAAGGAACCCGAGTAGCGGGCGTCTCAGCCATCGTTATTTGCTAGACCGTCCCGACGCAGCCGCCGACCCCCAGGCGGCGATCATCGTTTGCCTCGACTTCGGCGACCCGCATTACGCGGAAGGCGTCGAGGAAGTGGTGCGTCTGGTGCAAAGCGCCGGCGTGCTTCGCCATCAGGTCCTGAAGGGCAAGAGAAGCAGGCCTGACCCGCGCCTGTACGCCGGCAGCGGCAAGGTGGAGGAGATCGGCCGCGCCGCCGAGGAGCTGAACGCCATGTACGTGGTGTTCAACCACGCGCTGTCGCCTGCGCAGGAGCGCAACGTCGAGAAGGTGATCGCGCGCCGCGTGATGGACCGCGCCGAGCTGATCCTCGAGATCTTCGCGCAGCGCGCGCAGACGAGCGAGGGCAAGCTGCAGGTGGAGCTCGCGCAGCTCGAGCACCTGTCGACGCGCCTGGTGCGCGGCTGGACCCACCTCGAGCGCCAGCGCGGCGGCCTCGGCAAGACCGGCGGCCCCGGCGAGACCCAGCTCGAGCTGGATCGGCGCTACATCGCGTCGCGGGTAAAGACGCTGAAATCGAAAATGGTTCAGCTGCAAAAGCAGAGAAGCGTCCAGAGACGTGCCCGCGCGCGGCGCGACGTGCTGTCGGTCTCGCTCGTCGGCTATACCAACGCCGGCAAGTCGACGCTGTTCAACGCGCTCGCGCGCGCCAAGGCCTACGAAGCGGACCAGCTTTTCGCCACCCTCGATACGACCACGCGGCGGGTGTGGATACCCGAAGCGGGAAATGTGGTGATTTCCGATACCGTCGGCTTCATCCGCGACCTGCCGCACGGCCTGGTGGCGGCGTTTCGCGCGACGCTCGAAGAAACCGTGCACGCGGACCTGTTGCTGCACGTGGTCGACGCCTCTTCGGCCGTGCGCGACGAGCAGGCCAACGCCGTGGACAAGGTGCTCGCGGAAATTCCCGCTGGGGAAGCGCCCCGGCTCCTGGTCTGGAACAAGATCGATGCGGCGAGGCTGGAGCCCGGAGTGGAGCGTGACCAGTATGGTAGGATTTCCCGCGTTTTCGTCAGCGCACGCACCGGAGCCGGACTCGAGTTGCTGCGCGGCGCGATCGCCGAATTCGCAAAGAGCCGGGCAGCACAACGAGGCGCCAGCGCCCTCCCGCTACATACTCACTAGAGCGCATTTGACCAAGTGTCCTTGAACGACCCCAACTGGGGACGCGGCTCCCGCGGCCCGCAGGGCCCTGGTGGCGGCAACCAGGGCCCGCCGGACCTGGACGAGCTGTGGCGCAACTTCAACCGCCGGCTCTCGGAGCTGTTCGGCCGCCGCCGCGGCGGCGACGAGCCGCCGCGGCCGCCGAGCGCGCGGGGCCTGGGCGGCGGCGCTGGCGTGCTGGTGGCGCTGGTGCTCGCGGTGTGGCTGGCGAGCGGGTTCTACATCGTGGTGGAAGGCACGCGGGGCGTGGTGCTCACCTTCGGCCGCTACTCGCAGGAAACCGCCTCGGGGCTTCGCTGGCGCATGCCGTGGCCGATCCAGTCGCACGAGATCGTCAATCTGCAGCAGGTGCGCACGCTGGAAGTGGGCTACCGCAACAACGTGCGCACCAAGGTGCTCAAAGAATCGCTGATGCTCACCGACGACGAGAACATCGTCGACCTGCAGTTCGCGGTGCAGTACCTGGTGAAGGACGCGCGCGACTTCGTGTTCAACGTGCGCCGGCCCGACGAGTCGGCGATGCAGATCGCCGAGACCGCGATGCGGGAAATCATCGGCAAGAACCGCATGGACGCGATCCTGTACGAGACGCAGGTGGACGTGGCCAACCGCTCGCGCGACCTGATGCAGCAGATCCACGACCGCTACGGCACCGGGATCACGGTGAGCACGGTCACGATCCAGAACGCGCAGCCGCCCGAGCAGGTGCAGGCGGCGTTCGACGACGCGGTGAAGGCCGGCCAGGACCGCGAGCGGCAGAAGAACGAGGGCCAGTCGTACGCAAACGACGTCATCCCGCGCGCGCGCGGCACCGCCGCGCGGCTGCAGCAGGAGGCCGAAGGCTACCGCCAGCGCGTGATCGCCAGCGCCGAGGGCGACGCCTCGCGATTCAAGCAGGTGCTCGCCGAGTATGCCAAGGCGCCGGCGGTGACGCGCGAGCGCATCTACATCGAGACCATGCAGGCGGTCCTTACTTCGACCAGCAAGATCATGATGGACTACCGCGGCGCGGGGAACCTGCTCTACCTGCCGCTCGACAAGCTGATGCAGGGCGCCGGCGCGCCGGGCGAAGGCGCGGCGCCGCGCGCCGCGCCCGCCGAGCCGCCGGCCGAGGCCGGCCCGCGCTCGCGCGAGACGCTGCGCAATCGCGAGCGGGGCGATCGCTAGATGAGAGCCCTCGGCCCGATCGTCGCGATCCTCGCCGTCGTCGCGCTGCTCGTGTCGAGCACGCTGTTCACCGTCGACCAGCGCCAGAACGCGATCGTGTTCCAGCTCGGCGAGGTGAAGGAAGTGGTCAACCGCTCGGGGCTGCACTTCAAGTGGCCGCTGCTGCAGAACGTGCGCCACTTCGACATGCGCATCCTCACCTTCGACGACGCCGAGCCGCTGCGCTTCCTCACCCAGGGCAACCGCCCGGTGCTGGTCGATTCCTTCGTCAAGTGGCGTATCGCGGACGTGCGCCAGTACTTCATCAGCGTGCAGGGCGACGAGTTCCGCGCCGCGACGCGCATCAAGCAGACCGTCGCCGGCGTGCTGCGCGACGAGTTCGGCGCGCGCACGGTGCACGAGGTGGTGTCAGGCGAGCGCGACCAGGTGATGAGCCGTGTGCGCGACAAGGTCGACCAGGACCTGAAGCGCATCGGCGTCGAGATCATCGACGTGCGCCTGAAGCGCGTCGACCTGCCGCAGGACGTGAGCGAGTCGGTCTACCGCCGCATGGAGGCGGAGAGGAAGCGCATCGCCAACGAGCTGCGCTCCACCGGCGCGGCCGAGGCGGAGAAGATCCGCGCCGACGCCGACCGGCAGCGCGAGGTGCTGCTGGCGGAGGCCTATCGCGACGCGCAGAACGTGCGCGGCCAGGGCGATGCCAAGTCCGCGGCGATTTACGCCGCGGCGTTCAACCAGAACCCCGAGTTCTATTCCTTCTATCGCAGCATGGAGGCCTACCGCTCGACGTTCCGCGGCCGCAACGACCTCATGCTGCTCGAGACCAACTCCGACTTCCTGCGCTACTTCAGGGACTCGCTAGGCAAGCCCGCGGCGCGCAAGTAACGCCATGTGGACGACGACGTTCCTCATGGCGCTCGCCCTGATGCTGATCTTCGAGGGCGTGCTGCCGTTCATCGCGCCGAACCTCTGGCGCGACACCTTTCGCAAGATCACGCAGATGACCGACGGCCAGATCCGCTTCGTCGGGCTGTCGTCGATGATCGTCGGCCTGCTGCTTCTGCTGTGGGCGCGCACCTAGGAGAAATGCGTTGAAGTGGGTTCTGCCGGAATACATCGAGGACATTCTTCCGGCCGAAGCCAGGCGCATCGAAAATCTGCGGCGCAAGATTCTCGATCTGTTCTTCGAGAAAAAGTACGAGCTCGTGATGCCGCCGCTCCTCGAGTACATGGACTCGCTCCTCACCGGCACCGGGCACGACCTGGAATTGCGCACCTTCAAGGTCGTCGACCAGCTCTCGGGGCGGATGATGGGCGTGCGCGCCGACATCACGCCGCAGGTGGCGCGCATCGACGCGCATCTCCTCAACCGCAAAGGCGTGACCCGGCTGTGCTACTGCGGCAGCGTGCTGCACACCCGGCCGTTGAGCCCGGGCGCCACGCGCGAGCCGCTTCAGATCGGCGCCGAGATGTACGGCGCCGCCGGCGTGGAGGCGGACGTCGAGATCCTCGAGCTCCTGTGCCGCGCGCTCGAGCTCGCCGGCGTGCGCGCGGCGCGCATCGACATCGGACACGTCGCCGTGTTCCGCGCGATCGCGCACCAGGCGGAGGTGGGAGCGGAGCGCGAGGCGGAGCTGTTCGAGGCCTTGCAGCGCAAGGACATACCGGAGATAAAAAATCTAAGTCGTTCTCTGAAGGCGAAAGCGCGAGATGCTCTCCTCCTGCTGCCAAGTCTCTACGGCAACGCCGAAGTGCTCGACGTCGCGGAGGCAAAGCTTCCGAAGCTCCCCGAAATCACGCGCGCGCTCGCCACGCTGCGCAAGCTCGCCAAAGCCTGCAAGTTTCCCGCCAGCTTCGATCTCGCCGAGCTGCGCGGCTACCACTACCATTCGGGCGTGGTATTTGACGCTTACTGCGATGGCGTTACGGGTGCGGTGGCACGAGGTGGCCGTTACGACGAGGTGGGCAAAGCTTTTGGCCGTGCAAGACCCGCGACGGGTTTTTCGATCGATCTGAGAAGTCTCGCCGGGGTAATGCAATGACGAAACCGAAACCAGGGACAGACCACGTTTTCCGGGGGCCTGCAGGCGGGCAAAAACGTGGTCTGTCCCTGATTCTGTCCGCGAGCGTATGAGCGCGCGCAACGTCGTCGTCATCGGCACGCAGTGGGGCGACGAAGGCAAGGGCAAGATCGTCGACTGGCTCACCGACCGCGCCCAGGGCGTGGTGCGTTTCCAGGGCGGGCACAACGCCGGCCACACGCTGGTGATCGGCGGCAAGAAGACGGTGCTGCACCTGATCCCGTCGGGCATCCTGCGCGAGAAGGTCGACTGCTTCATCGGCAACGGCGTGGTGGTCTCGCCCCAGGCGCTGGTGGAGGAGATGGACGAGCTCGCATCGGCCGGGGCGCGCGGCGTGGTGGCGCGGCTCTCGATCTCGGAAGCCTGCCCGCTCATCCTGCCGTACCACTCCGCGCTCGACCAGGCGCGCGAGGCGGCGAAGGGCGAGAAGAAGATCGGCACCACCGGCCGCGGCATCGGCCCGGCCTACGAGGACAAGGCGGCGCGGCGCGCGATCCGGCTGCAGGACCTGTTCGACCCCAAGCGCTTCGCGGAGAAGCTGCGCGAGCTGCTCGAGTTCCACAACTTCGTCCTGAAAAACTACTATCGGTTCGGGGAAATCGACTATCAGAAAACCCTGGACGAGACGCTGGCGCTCGCGCCGCGCCTCGCGCCGCTGATCGCCGACGTGCCGCGCGCGCTCTACCACGCCAACCGCGCCGGCAAGAACCTGCTGTTCGAGGGCGCGCAGGGCTCGCTGCTCGACATCGACCACGGCACCTATCCGTTCGTGACTTCGTCGAACTGCGTCGCCGGCGCGGCCGCGGCGGGCGCCGGCATCGGGCCGATGCACCTGCACTACGTGCTGGGCATCACCAAGGCCTACAGCACGCGCGTCGGCGGCGGGCCGTTCCCGACCGAGCTGTCCGACAACGTCGGCGAGATGCTGCGCCAGCGCGGCCAGGAATTCGGCGCCACCACCGGCCGCCCGCGGCGCACCGGCTGGTTCGACGCCGCTGCGCTCAAGCGCTCGATCCAGCTGAACGGCGTCTCCGGCCTGTGCATCACCAAGCTCGACGTGCTCGACGGCGGCGAGTCGGTGAAGATCTGCGTCGGCTACAAGATCGACGGCGAGCTGTCGGAGATCCTGCCGGTCGGCGCCGAGGAGCTCGAGCGCTGCATACCGCAGTACGAGGAGCTTCCGGGCTGGCGCGAGAGCACGGTCGGCGTAAAGCACTTCG
>DATBSZ010000112.1:0-5328 GCA_036559525.1 Burkholderiales bacterium | reverse complement strand
GCATGCGGCACGAAGTTCACCTCCACGCCGACATCCCCATTCTCGAAGGCGTTTCGCGGCGCCAGCTTGAGCAGGCGTTCGCGCCGCTGCTCGAGTACCTCGACGCCGACGGCTTAGCCGACGTGAAGAGCCTCGAGCCCGAAGAGCCGGGCCTGAAGTTCGACGAGAAGGAGCTGCTGCTCGCGGTGTGCTGGACCGGCGAGATCGGCCGCAGCTTCCACGGCGCGCTCGAAGCCGCGCTGGAGGCGCTCGGCCCGTATTGCTACGAGGCGGTGGAAATCGACCTCACGCTCTACCACGAGAACGGCGAGCAGGAATCGAAGCTGCTCTTCGTCGGCCCGACCGCGCAGGCGATCCACGAGGCGCAGCGCCGCTGCATGATCGAGGACGTCGCGGCGATTCTCGCGCGCCAGTTCGCCAAGGAGGAAGTCGCGCAGGTCACCACGCTGGTCAACGAGCTGTTCGACCGCGATTGGAAAGAAAAGGCGTCGCAGCAGAAAAAACCCGAGCGCGCCTTCGAGAGCTACACCCGCCCGTCCAGGAAAAATCTGCACTGATGGAATTCGGGGACGGAGCCCTAATTCCTTCAGCTGCGCGTTGCCGGAATTAGGGCTCCGTCCCCGAATTCCATGGCAGCACCGAAGTACCCCGCCTTAGACACCCTGGCATTGCACGCCGGCCAGTCGCCCGACCCGGCGACGGGCAGCCGCGCGGTGCCGATCTACCAGACCACGTCGTACGTCTTCCGCGATACCGAGCACGCGGCCTCCCTCTTCAACATGGAGCGCGCGGGCCACGTGTATTCGCGCATCTCCAATCCGACCGTCGCGGTGCTGGAGGAGCGCATGGCCGCGCTCGAGGGCGGGGTGGGATCGATCGCCACCGCCTCGGGCCAGGCGGCGCTGCACCTCGCCATCGCCACGCTGATGGGCTCGGGCGGCCACATCGTCGCCTCGACCGCGCTCTACGGCGGCTCGCACAACCTGCTCGCGTACACACTCAAGCGTTTCGGCATCGACACGACTTTCGTCAATCCACGGAACCTGGACGACTGGAAAAGAAGCATCAAAAGCAATACTCGCTTGCTGTTCGGCGAAACGCTGGGCAACCCAGGCCTGGACGTGCTCGACATTCCCTCGTTGTCGACTATTGCCCACGAGGCCAAGGTGCCGCTGCTGGTCGATGCGACGTTTACCACCCCGGTGCTCATGAAGCCGTTCGAGTTCGGCGCAGATCTCCTCTATCACTCGGCGACCAAATTCCTCGGCGGCCACGGCGTGGCGATCGCGGGCGTGCTGGTCGACTCCGGCCGCTTCGACTGGGAAGCCTCGGGCAAGTTCGAGACGCTCACCGCGCCCTATGCCGGCTTCCACGGCATGGACTTCGAGGAGGAGTCGGGCACGCGGGCGTTCCTGCTGCGGGCGCGCCGCGAGGGGCTGCGCGACTTCGGCGCGTGCATGGCGCCGATGACCGCGTTCCAGATCCTGCAGGGCATCGAGACGCTGCACCTGCGCATGCCCCGGCATGTCGAGAACACCCGCAAGGTCGTCGCTTTTCTGTCGAAAAATGGTTCCGTCGAGAAAGTGACCTATCCCGAGCTCCCTGAGCACCCCGACCATGCGCTGGCAAAGAAGCTGCTGCCGCACGGCTGCGGCGCAGTGTTCACCTTCGAGATCAAGGGCGGCCGGCCCGCGGGCAAGCGCTTCATCGAGTCGCTACGCGTGTTCTCGCACCTCGCCAACGTGGGCGACGCGAAGTCGCTGGTCATCCACCCGGCGACCACCACGCACTACCGCATGAGCGACGAGGACCTCAAGAAAGCCGGCATCACGGCCGGCACGGTGCGGCTTTCGATCGGCCTGGAGGATCCGCAGGACCTGATCGACGACCTCGACCGCGCCCTGCGCGCTTCCGGGAAGTGAATTTCGAAGTCAACGGTAAGCGGGCGTTCGCCTATACGGCGGCCCACGAGCTCGACGCAAGCAAGCCGAGCGTCGTGTTCGTGCATGGCGCGGGCCTCGACCATTCCTCGTTTGCCTTGCAGAGCCGCTACTTCGGCTACCACGGCCGCAACGTGCTCGCCGTCGACCTTCCCGGCCACGGACGCAGCGAAGGCCCGCCGTTGCCGTCGATCGAGGCGATGGCGGACTGGCTGTCCGCAGTTCTGAAGCAGCTCAAGATCGGGAAGGCGAGCATCGTCGGCCACTCGATGGGCTCGCTGGTCGCGCTCGAGTTCGCCGCGCGCCATCCGGCGCAGTGCGAGCGCATCGCGTTCGTCGCCGTCGGCTACCCGATGAAGGTCGCCGAGCCGTTTCTCGAGGCCGCGCGCCACGATGACTACGCCGCGTTCGACATGTCGACCATCTGGGGGCACGCGGCGCAGGTGCCGCTCGCGGCAAACCCGAACCCGGGCATGTGGATGTACGGCGATGCGCTCGCGCGGCTCGAGCGCCTCGCCCCGGGCGTGCTCTACAACGACCTCAAGGCGTGCAACGACTACGGCGCCGGCGCCGAGCGTGCGGCCGGGGTGAAATGCGCGGTCCTTTTCATCGCCGGCCGGCGCGACGTGATGACGCCGCCGAGAGCCATGAAGCTTCTGCAGGAGAAGATTGCCGGGGCGAAAACCGTGGAGATCGCGCCTTCCGGCCACACGCTGATGGCGGAAGCGCCGGACGCGACGCTCGACGCCCTGATCGGCTTTATTTCCTGAACGCCGAGAGGTCGACCGGCGCGGCGCCGAAAGCGTTCTTCGCCCAGGCAAGAAACGCGTCCGCCTGCGCGGCGCTCCAGCCGCCATAGGCGCAGTTTCCCTTGAACTTCTCCTCGACATCGGCGCGCGACAGCGGCTCGTGCGCGCCGCCACGCAGATGGGGTTGCCTCTCTTCCACCACCGATCCGTCTCTCGTTCTGACGCGCACATGCCCGGTGTATTCGTTCGGGTAGGGGTTGTCCGGGTCGACCTCGTAGCGCACGTTGGCCGCGAGCGCGCGCAGGCGCGGGTCGGCCACGCGCTCGTCGGTAAACGCGTCCAGGCCCGCGTTGCCGAGGACGAACCCGGCGGCGATGCAATACGGGGTGCTGAATTTGCCGGCATACGCGTTGGGCGGACGCTGCTTGGCTGCCAGCGGCTCCCACAGGCGATGCAGTGTCCCTTCGGCCGCCTCGCACACGATTTCCTCGATCTCCTCGACCTTCACTTTTTTCGCAAGACGGCGCGCACAGTCGATGTACGGATGCGTCATGGTTCCGCAGGGATAAAGCTTGAACGCCACCGTCTCCGTGACCCAGCGCCTGCCGAAGCCATCGACCAGCTTGTCCCACGCGCCGCTCGTGGTGTGCGCGAACCCGTGAAAGAAGCCGTGCTCGCCTTCGAAGACGGTGCGCGGCCCGACGAAGCCATTGCGCGCGAGATCGGCCGCGCGGATGCCCGACTGCGCCGCCCAGCCCGGATGCATGCGCTTGGTCCAGGTGCCTTCCGCGAGGTACTCGATGATCCCCGAGGCCATCGAGCCGGCGATACCCAGCGCGTTTACGAATTCGGGCTTGGTCAGATTCAACACCGTTCCTGCGGCCGCCGCGGCCCCCATCGCCCCGAGCACCGCGGTCGGGTGGAAACCGGCCTTGTGGATCAGCTTCGGCGCCACCGTGCTGCCCCGGCAGGTGAGCTCGACCCCGACCGCGATGCCGCGCAGAGCCATTTGCCCGGGGATTTTTTCGCGCTCGCAGAGCGCGAGAACGGCGGGCACGATGACCGCGCCGGCATGCACCGGTCCGCCTTCGAAGGTGTCGTCGAAGTCTTCGCCATGCGCCGCGGTGCCATTCACGAACGCCGCGCCGGCCGAGTCGAGTGCGCGCGCATGGCCGATCGCGGTGCACTTTCCCGAGGCTTCCCAGCCGGCGAGCGCGGCGTGCACGTAGTCGGTATTGCGCGCCGCCACGCAAAGCCCCGCGACGTCGATCAACAGCTTCTCGACGATCTCGCGCGGCGGCTCACCCGCGCGGGCGAGCGCGTCGGCCAGTCTTTCGGAGATCGACTCTTTCATGTCATTTCCACCGGGCGCTGGCGACGATCCACATCGTCAGGGCGCCGAAGGCGATCATCGCAGCCGCGATCACGGCAAACACGCCCTGCAGCGAAACGACCACCAGGCCGCCCGCGATCACCAGGGCGAGCCGCGCCGTTCCGGCGAGCACCGGGCGCAGCACGTCCCCGGCGCCCTGCGAAGCGAAGTAGAGCGCGATGCCGACGGCGAGGAAAGGATAGAACGGCGCGACCGTGCGCAGGTACTGCGCGCCGGCATTCAGCACCGCGGCGTCGGTGCTGAACAGCCCGACCCAGGCGAGCGGAAATGCCCACACCGTGGCGCCGATGGCGAGACTGATCGAGGCGGCAAGCGCTGCCCCGACCCAGGCGATCTCCTTGGCGCGCTCGGGGCGTCCGGCACCCACGTGGGTGCCCACGAGCACGACGAGCGCCTGTCCGACCGCGAACACCAGCGGGATCTGCAGCAGCTCAAGGCGCAGCCCGACGCCGTAGCCGGCGAGGGCGGCCGCGCCGTAGCGCCCGACGAACCCGGTGATGATCACGGCGGTGAGAACCGTCTGCGCCGAAGACAGCATCGAGATCGCGCCGACGCGCAGAATCTCGCGGAACAGGCGCCATTCGAGCGTCCAGTCCTCGCGGTGCGGGCGCAGCGCGCTCGAGCGCCGGAACACGATCGCCGCCATCACGAGCCCGGCGATGCCGAAGGTCGTGACGTACGCGATTCCGGCGCCGGCGATGCCGATGCGGCCCACGAGGGTCGCGGAAAGCGGCAGGTGAACCACGGCCGCGCTGATGAGGGTAAATGCCGGCGTGTGCATGTTGCCGCTGCCGCGCAGGACGCTCGAGAGCGTATTGGCGACCCACACCGCGATCGCACCGCCGAACACGATGTTCGAGTAGCGCAGCGCATTGCCCAGGGTTTCGCCGCGGCCCCCGAGCAGGTGATAGATCGATTCTCCCAGCAACAGAATCAAGGCGGTGAATCCCACCCCCATCGCGACTGCGATCACGAGCGCGTGCACCACGAGCTTGCGCGCAGCCGCCGCCCTGCCCGAGCCGAGGGCGCGGGCGATCGCCGAGGAGACGCCGCCACCCATGGCGCCGGCGGAGGTCATTTGCAGCAGCATGATCAGCGGGAACACGAGCGCGAGCGCAGCGAGCGGCTCGGTGCCGAGGCGGCCGACGAAATAGGTATCGCCCACCGAGACCATCGACTGGAACAGCACCAGCAGCACGCCCGGCGCCGACAGGCGCAGCAGGGTCGGCAGGATCGGCGCCGTGAG
>DATBSZ010000111.1:0-5307 GCA_036559525.1 Burkholderiales bacterium | reverse complement strand
GACTCGACTCGCTGCTGTCCACGGTGCAGATGCCGAAGGGAATCCCGGTGGCGACGTTTGCGATCGGCGAGGCCGGCGCGGCGAACGCGGCGCTCTTCGCGGTGGCGCTGCTGGCGCTTTCGGACAAGGGGCTCGCAAGCAAGCTGGAGGAGTTCCGCCGCAAGCAGACCGAAGCGGTGCTCAAGGGCGCGCCGCTCAAGCTGTGAATCCCGAAGTCCGCCGCGCGGCGCAGATCCTGCGCGCCGGCGGGCTCGTCGCGTTCCCCACTGAGACGGTGTACGGCCTGGGCGCCGATGCGGCCAGCGAAAAGGCAGTCGCACGCCTCTATCAGACGAAACGACGGCCGGCCGCGCATCCGGTGATCGTGCATTTCGAGAACTCGGAGAAAGCCTTCGCATGGGCGCGCGAAATTCCGGCCGCCGCACGCAAGCTGGCCGAGAAATTCTGGCCGGGTCCGCTCACGCTGATCCTCAAGCGCTCCGCGCTGGCCAAGGACTTCGTCACGGGCGGACAGGACACCGTGGGATTGCGCGTGCCCTCTCACGCCATTGCTCATCAGCTTCTCAAGGAATTCGGTGGAGCGGTTGCCGCTCCGTCGGCGAACCGCTTCGGCTTCGTCTCGCCCACGACCGCCGCGCACGTGCGCGAGGATCTCGGCAAGGATGTCGATCTGGTGCTCGAGGGCGGGCCGAGCGAGGTCGGCATCGAGTCGACGATCCTCGATCTTTCGGGGGCGGCGCCGGTGCTGCTGCGCCCGGGCCACCTGTCGAAGGAGCAACTCAAGCAGGTCCTCGGGGTGGAGGTCTTCGAGAAGACCGAAGCTTCGCCGCGCCACTCCGGCGGGCTGGAGCGCCACTACGCGCCGCGCACGCCCGCGCGCATGGTTCCCACCTACGGACTGGACAAGGCGATCGCCGAGCTGAAAGCACGCGTGGCGGTGCTCGCGTTTTCGCGTCCGGACGAGCGCGTGGACTACTGGCTGCGCATGCCCCGCGAGCCGCAGGCCTATGCGCAGCGCCTGTACGCAGCGCTGCGCGAACTCGATGCCGCCGGTTGCGAGCGCATCCTGGTGGAGGCGCCGCCGGATTCCCCGGAATGGACCGCGGTGCGCGACCGCCTCAGGCGCGCCTGCGGGCAGGCGTAACATGGCGGCCGTGAAGGCTCTGCTTCTAGGTGTCTTGCTGCTCGCGGGATGCAGCTCGAATACGGCGTGGAAAGTGAGCGTGGGCGACCCGAATCCCGGCGCGCAGGTGCAGGTGCACAGCACCGGCGACCTGGCGGCGTTGTTCGGCCTGGCCTTCCTCGCCGCAGGCGCGTATTCGGCGGCGAGCGGCGACCTGGCCTACACCTACGGAGCCGCGCAGCGCGCGCCAGAAATGGCGCCGGACCGCAGGGTCAGCGAGCAGGACTGCACCAAGCCGATCGACTACTCGCTGGGAAACATTCGCTGCAAGTGACAGCCGTCTAGGCCCGGACCGGGCCCGGGATCCCGTCGTCGACGACGAACGAGACGAGCGTGCTGCAGGGGGCGTCGCGCCGCTGGACCGTTTCCATGCCGCGCAGGTCGACCTGGAAGCGCTCGGGTGTCACGTCAACGCGCGTGTAGCCGCGGGAGCGGCTTTCGGCGAGGAGGACGTGCGGATTGTCGGGCAGGTATTGATTCAGTCGCTCCTGCGCCCACGACTCCGAGGTGATCGAACTGGTGACGAATTCGGCCGCGATCACCGGCGCTTGCGGATCGTCGAAGTCGAGCTTGAGCTGATTGGCGTAGAACGTGTGCACGTCGCCGCCGATCACGACGGGGTTGCGAACCCGCTCCGAAGAGAGAGACGTGAGAAGCCGCGTGCGTGCGGCGGGATAGCCGTCCCAGGCGTCGGTCCAGGCGCTGCGGCCGGGGCCGGGCTTGTAGTCGAACTGCGCCATGCGCGTCTGCTGGGCGATCAGGTTCCAGGCCGCGCGCGACTCGCCAAGCTCGCGGTCGAGCCATTGCTCCTGCGCGCGCCCGAGCATCGAGCGTCCGGGCGCCGGAAGACGCGGGCAGCGCTCGATGTCGATGGTGTTGGAGCCGGCGCGGCGCTGCGGCCTCGGGCAGGCGTGCCATGAGCGGTACTGCCGGTCGTCCAGGACGTAGAAGCGCGCGAGCGCGCCCCAGTCGAGATGCGTGTAGATGCGCATGTTCGGTCCTTCGGGACGCATGCGCGGCGGCAGCGGCATGTGCTCGTAGTAGGCGCGATACGCCGCGGTGCGGCGCGCGAGGAACGCCTCGCGCTCCATCCCGTCCTCGGACCGGTCGTCGGCGTAATCGTTGTCGACCTCGTGGTCGTCCCACGTGACGATCCAGGGGCAGGCGGCATGCGCGGCCTGCAGGTCGGGATCGGAGCGGTAGAGCGCGTAGCGCGCGCGGTAATCTTCCAGCGTGTGGGCCTCGGCAGAGCCGTGGCTGCGCACGAGCTGCCGGCCCCAGCTCGATTCGTAGATGTAGTCGCCGAGGAAGGCGACCAGGTCGGGCGCGTCTGCGACCATGTGGCGGTACGCACCGTAGTAGCCCTGCTCGTATTGCTGGCACGAAGCGAATGCGAAGCGCAGGCGCGGCGCCGGCGCTCCGGCACGCGGCGCGGTGCGCGTGCGCCCGACCGGGCTTTGCGCGTCTCCGGCGCTGAAGCGGTACCAGTACCAGCGCCCGGGCTCGAGCCCCGGCGCTTCGACGTGCACCGAGTGCGCCCAGAGCGGATCGGCAAGCGCTTGCCCGCTCGCCACGGCCGTGCGCAACGACTCGTCCGCAAAAACCTCCCAGCGTACCGGGATCGCTTGCGGCGCGAGCTCGCCGGTGAGGCGCGTCCAGAGGACGACGCTTTCCGGCGACGGATAGCCCGAGGCGACGCCGAGCGTGAACGGATAGGACGCGAACCGCGGCTGCGCCCGTACGTGCGTCGAAACGGCCAAGGCGCCGAGCGACAGCAGGAAGCGGCGGCGCGCGTTTTCTCTCCCGTACATACGAATAGAATAACGCTCCATGATTCATTTCGTTGTCCACGAAGAAGGTGATGGTGTCGGCGTCGTCGTCGTCGAGGGCGTGAAATCCGGCCAGCCGCTGAGCGGCTGGATCATGGAGGACGACAAGGACGTCGCGGTCACGGCGAAGAACGACATCCCGATCGGCCACAAGATCGCGCTCAAGGACTACCAGCCCGGCGATACGGTGATCAAGTACGGCGTCGACATCGGCAAAGTGGTGAAGCCCATCGCCAAGGGCGAGCATCTGCATGTGCATAACCTGAAAACGAAACGCTGGTAGCCGGGGAAAAAATGCAGAACCTTTCCAAGAGCAGCTTCTGGGGCTACAAGCGGGAAAACGGCCGCGTCGGCGTGCGCAACCACGTCCTCATCCTGCCGGTGGACGACCTCTCGAACGCAGCCGCGCAAGCCGTGGAGAACAACGTCAAGGGGACGCTCGCGATTCCGCACCCGTACGGCCGGCTGCAGTTCGGCGCCGACCTAGAGCTGCATTTCCGCACCCTCATCGGCGCCGGCTCCAACCCGAACGTCGCCGCGGTGGTGGTGATCTGCATCGAGGACACCTGGGCGAAGAAGGTCGCCGACGGCATCCGCGCGAGCGGCAAGCCGGTGGCGCACTTCGGCATCGAGCAGCACGGCGACCACGACACCATCATGCGGGCGTCGAAAGCGGCGCGCGAATTCCTGCAATGGGCGAGCGAGCTGCGCCGCGAGGAGCGGCCGCTCAAAGACCTCTGGGTATCGACGAAATGCGGCGAGTCCGATACCACCTCGGGCTGCGGCGCCAATCCCACTGTCGGCAATGCGTTCGACAAGATGTACCCCCACGGCGTCACCATGGTGTTCGGCGAGACCACCGAGCTCACCGGCGGCGAGCACCTGGTCGCGGCGCGCTGCCGGAACGAGGAAGTGCGCAAGAAGTTCCAGTTCGTGTTCGACCGCTACCAGCAGGTCATCGAGCGCCACAAGACGAGCGATCTCATGGACTCGCAGCCGACCAAGGGCAACATCGAGGGCGGCCTGACCACGATCGAGGAGAAGGCGCTCGGCAACATCCAGAAGATCGGCAGGAAATGCCTGGTGGACGGGGTTCTCGACAAGGCGGAAGTGCCGACGGGCCCGGGCCTGTGGTTCATGGATTCGTCCTCCGCCGCGGCGGAAATGGTGACCCTGTGCGCCGCCGCCGGCTTTGCGGTGCATCTCTTTCCCACCGGGCAGGGCAACGTCATCGGCAACCCGATCCTGCCGGTGATCAAGCTGAGCGCGAATCCGCGCACCGTCCGCACCATGTCCGAGCACATCGACGTCGACGTTTCGGGCCTTCTGCGAAAGGAACTGACGCCCGATCAGGCCGGCGACAAGCTGCTCGAGTGCATGTTCCGCACCGCCAACGGCCGCCTCACCGCAGCCGAGGCGCTCGGGCACCGCGAATTCGTTCTCACTAGGTTGTACGAATCGGCTTGAACGTTTCCGTCTGGCGCGGGGGCGCGGAAGGCCGCTTTCAGCAGTTCGAGGTTCCGCGCCATCCCAGCCAGACCGTCCTCGACGTCGTCACCTACATCCAGCGCACGCTCGATCCGACGCTCGCCTACCGCTTTGCGTGCCGGGTCGGGATGTGCGGCTCGTGCGCGATGATGGTGAACGGCGTGCCGCGCTGGACCTGCCGCACGCATGTAGATCGGGTTGTTGAAAAAGACGCGTTGACCGTTGCGCCGCTGCGCAACCTGCCGGTGATCCGCGACCTGGTCGCGGACATGCGCGAGTTCTTCGACAAGTGGGCGCGGGCGAAGGGCGAGTTCCGCGGCCGCCAGACGAAGCAGGACGATTTCGCGAAAGTGCCGCCGCAGTCCGAAGAGAGAGTCCTCGCCGACAAAGGCATCGAATGCATCGGTTGCGCGGTGTGCTATGCCGCCTGCGACGTGGTGAAGTGGAATCCGGACTACCTCGGCCCGGCCGCGCTGAACCGCGCCTGGACGCTGGTCAAGGACGTCAGGGACCGGGGCAAGCTCGAGCGGCTGCGCGCGGTCTCGGGCGACGCCGGCTGCCACGCCTGTCATAGCCACGTGAGCTGCACCGAGCGCTGCCCGAAGCACCTCTCTCCCACCGCCGCGATCGCCGGGCTGAAGCGCGAGGTGGCGAAGGCCGTCCTGCTGGGCGAGCTTTGAGCTTCAAGACGCAGGCGGCCCTGTGGATCGCGCAGCGCGCGAGCGCGGCCGTGCTGGCAGTGTGCGTCGTCGTGCATCTCGTCACCATCGTCTACGCGGTCCAGGGCGGGCTGACGGCGGCCGAGAT
>DATBSZ010000110.1:0-23758 GCA_036559525.1 Burkholderiales bacterium | reverse complement strand
GAGCACCCCGGAGCAGAAGAAGCGCCTCACCGAGGAGTTCAAGACGCTTCTCGTGCGCACCTACGCGAGCGCGCTTGCCGCCTACAGCGAGCAGAAGTTCGACTTCCGGCCGCTGCGCGCCAAGCCGACCGACACCGACGTTACGGTCAACGTGCGCGTGCTGCAGCCCGGCGCGCAGGCGGTGACCCTCGACTACAGCATGGAAAAGACCGCGAACGGCTGGAAGTGCTACGACGTGATGGTGGGCGGCGTGAGCCTGGTCGCCAACTACCGCACCGAGTTCGCAAACACCGTGCGCAACTCGGGCATCGACGGCCTGATCAAGGACCTGCAGACCAAGAACCGCTCGCTCGCCAAGCAGGACAAGAAGTGATCCGGCGCGAAGGCCGCCGCCTCACCGTCAGCGGGCCGGTCACGCTCGCCACCGCCGCGCAGTTGCTCGAGGCGGGCCGCCAGCATCTCGCCGAGGGCGTGCGCACCGTCGACCTCGGCGAGGTTACCGAGATGGACTCGGCGCTGCTCGCGCTGGCGCTCGCCTGGCTGCGCGACGCGCGCGCCGCGAAGCGCGAGCTCGCGTTCGTCAACCCGCCCGAGGCCCTGCAGACCCTGTCCCGCCTGTATGGCGTGGAAGAACTTCTGCCTTTAAAAACCTGAACGCCATCGAAGTCCGCGGCGTGGAGAAGCGCTACGGCGCGGTGCACGCGCTGTCGGGCGTGAGCCTGGCGATCGAGCAGGGCGAGTTCTTCGGCCTGCTCGGCCCGAACGGCGCCGGCAAGACCACGCTGATCAACGTGATTGCGGGACTCGCGCGCGCCGATGCCGGCTCGGTGTCGGTGATGGGCGCGGACGCGATCGCGGACTACCGGCGCGCCCGGCGCATGCTCGGTGTGGTGCCGCAGGAACTGGTTTTCGATCCTTTCTTCACGGTGCGCGAGACGCTTCGCATCCAGTCGGGCTACTTCGGAATCCGCGGCAACGAGGCGTGGATCGACGAGGTGATGCATCACCTCGATCTGTCCGCCAAGGCGGACGCCAACATGCGCTCGCTCTCCGGCGGGATGAAGCGGCGCGTGCTCGTGGCGCAGGCGCTGGTGCACAAGCCGCCGGTGATCGTGCTCGACGAGCCCACCGCCGGGGTCGACGTCGAGCTGCGCCAGGGGCTGTGGCAGTTCATTACCCGCCTCAACCGCGACGGCCACACCATCGTCCTCACCACGCACTACCTGGAGGAAGCCGAGCTGCACTGCAGCCGGATCGCGATGCTCAAGGCGGGGCGCATCGTGGCGCTCGACTCGACGCGCAATCTTCTGGCGAGCTTCGCCGGCTCGCGCTCGACGGTGCGCGTGGTGGCGCGCGACGGCCGGCAGTTCACCCTCGAGCTCCAGGGTTTCGGCCAGCTCGAAGCGGAGCTCGCCCGCCTGCGCGAGCAGGGCGTCGAGATCGCCGACCTCGAGCTCGAGCGGCCCGACCTCGAGCAGGTTTTTCTCCAGCTCACCCGGTCATGAGCTTTTGGACCTTGTTCGCCAAGGAGCTGCTGCGCTTCGTCAAGGTCAGCGTGCAGACCGTGGCGGCGCCGGTGCTCACCTCGCTCCTGTATCTCGTGATTTTCGGCCAGGCGCTGGAAGGCCGGGTCCAGGTTTTCGACGGCGTGCGCTATACCGCGTTCCTGGTGCCGGGCCTGGTGATGATGAGCGTGCTGCAGAACGCCTTCGCCAACAGCTCCTCCAGCCTGATCCAGTCCAAGATCACCGGCAACATCGTGTTCATCCTGCTTGCGCCCATCTCGTACGCGGAATTCTTCTGGGCCTATGTCGCCGCGGCGGTGGCGCGCGGCCTCGCCGTCGGGGCGGGCGTGCTTGCCGTCACCGCGTGGTTCGTCGACCTGCGCCTGGAGGCGCCGCTGTGGACGGCGGCCTTCGCCCTCCTCGGCGCGGCGCTCCTCGGCGCGCTCGGCCTCCTCGCCGGCATCGTTTCGGAGAAAATCGACCAGCTCGCCGCGTTCCAGAACTTCGTCATCCTGCCGCTCACCATGCTCTCGGGCGTGTTCTACTCCATCCGGTCGCTGCCCGCGTTCTGGCGCGGCCTGTCTCACGCGAACCCCTTCTTCTACATGATCGACGGCTTCCGTTACGGCTTTTTCGCTTCGTCCGACTTCCCGCCCGGAGTCAGTCTCGCGGTCGTCGCGGTCGCCTTCGGTGCGGTGGCGGCTTTGTGCCTCTTGCTGCTCAAATCAGGGTACAGGTTAAGGACCTAGAAAATGGTGACGCCGGAAAGCGTGAAAAGCGGCATCGAAGCGGGGCTGGCCTGCGATCATGTCGAGGTCGTCGGCGACGGCCAGCATTTCCAGGCGCTGGTGGTGTCGGCGCAGTTCGCCGGCCGCAATCGCGTGCAACGCCACCAGCTCGTCTACAAGGCCCTGGGCGATCGCATGCGCGAAGAAATCCACGCACTGTCCATGCAGACGCTGACGCCCGACGAATGGAAAAAGAGCGGAACGCCATAAGAAACGCATTTTTGGGCGCTAGAACGTCGCAATGGACAAGCTAAAGATCACCGGCGGCCGGCCGCTCGAGGGCGAGGTGCGCGTCTCCGGCGCGAAAAACGCGGCGCTGCCGATCATGTGCGCCGCGCTGCTGACTGCGAAGCCATTGAACATCAGCAACGTGCCGCACTTGCGCGACGTCTTGACCATGGCGAAGCTCCTGCGGGAAATGGGCCTGCGTGTGGAGAGCTCCCCCGAAGGTCAGGTCGCCCTCCACGCCGCCGCCATCAAGGAACCGACGGCATCCTACGAGCTCGTCAAGACGATGCGCGCCTCGGTGCTGGTGCTGGGCCCACTCCTTGCGCGCTGCGGCCGCGCCAAGGTCTCCCTGCCCGGCGGTTGCGCCATCGGCGCGCGGCCGGTCGACCAGCACGTCAAGGGCCTCGAGGCCATGGGCGCGACGATCGCGGTCGAGCACGGCTACATGCACGCGAGCGCGGAGCGGCTGCGCGGCGCGCGCATCGTCATGGACCTCGTGACCGTGACCGGCACCGAGAACCTGATGATGGCCGCGTCGCTCGCCGAGGGCGAGACGCTGCTCGAGAACGCGGCGCGCGAGCCGGAGGTCGTGGATCTCGCGCGCTGCCTCACCGCGATGGGCGCGAGGATCGACGGCGCGGGCAGCGACACGATCCGCATCCAGGGCGTGCGCTCGCTCGGGGGCGCCGAGTACCGCGTGATGCCCGACCGCATCGAGACGGGCACCTACCTGGCGGCCGCGGCCGCCACCGGCGGCAAGGTGCGCCTCACCGGCACCGCTCCGGATTCGCTCGATGCCACCCTGGACAAGTTGCGCGAGGCCGGTGCCAAGATCAGGATCCAGGGCTCGTCGATCGAGCTTGAAGCCGACAGGAAATCCGATGCGGTCAGCATCCGCACCGCGCCGTATCCCGGCTTCGCCACCGACATGCAGGCGCAGTTCATGGCGCTCGCCACGGTCGCGCGTGGCACCGCGCTTATCACCGAGACCATCTTCGAGAACCGCTTCATGCACGCGCTCGAGATGCAGCGCCTGGGCGCCGACATCCGGCTGGAAGGCAATACCGCGGTCGTGAAAGGCGTCGAGCGGCTGCAGGGCGCGAAGGTCATGGCGACCGACCTGCGCGCTTCGGCAGGCCTGGTGATCGCCGGCCTGGTCGCCGACGGCGATACCGTCGTCGACCGCATCTATCACCTCGACCGCGGCTACGAAGCACTCGAGACCAAGCTCTCCTCGCTCGGCGCGCGCGTGGTGCGCATCCGCTAAGGATTGCGGTAGAATGCGCGCCCCACCGAATCATTGAACTAGAGTTTCCGGATATGGCGCATGGCGAGCATCAGCATTGCGTTGTCGAAGGGGCGGATCTTCGACGAGACCGCACCGCTGCTCGCGCGCGTCGGCATCCGGCCTAAGGAAAACCCCGAAACCTCGCGCAAGCTGGTGATCGGCACCAACCGCCGTGACCTGCGGCTGGTCGTGGTGCGCGCCGCCGACACTCCCACTTACGTGCAGCACGGCGGCGCCGATCTCGGCATCGCCGGGCGCGACGTGCTCGCGGAGCACGGCGGCGAAGGCCTGTACCAGCCGGTGGACCTGCGCATCGCCGCCTGTCGCATGATGGTCGCGGTGCGCAAGGGCTTCGACTACGCCGCGGCGGTGCGCCAGGGCGCGCGCTTGCGCGTCGCCACCAAGTACCTCAAGACGGCGCGCGAGCATTTCGCCGCCAAGGGCGTGCACATCGACCTCATCCGGCTGTACGGCTCGATGGAGCTCGCGCCGCTCGTCGGGCTGGCCGACGCGATCGTGGACCTGGTTTCGACGGGCAAGACCCTGAAGGCGAACGGCCTGGTCGCGGTGGAGGAGATCATGCCGGTGTCGGCGCGCCTGATCGTCAACCAGGCAGCCCTCAAGACGAAGCGCGCGACGCTGCAGCCGCTGATCGAAGCGTTCGCCGAGGCGGCGCGATGAAACTGCGTCGTCTTTCGACCCAACAAAGGAATTTTTCGGAAAAGCTGTCGGCGCTCACGCGCTACGAGGCCACGCAGGACCCGGCGGTGCAGAAAGCGGTGCGCAGGATCCTTGCGGATGTGCGCAAGCGCGGCGACGCCGCGGTGCGCGATTACACGAAGAAATTCGACGGTGTCGCGCCGAAGCAGTACGCGGTGTCAGAAAAATTCCTCGAGGCCATCCCCGCGGAACAGGCTCAAGCGCTGCGCGCCGCGCACGACCGCATCCGGGCGTTCCACGAAAAGCAGCTGCAGAAGTCGTGGGAGTTCACCGATGCCGACGGCACGCGCCTTGGCCAGAGGCTGAGCCCGCTCGAGCGAGTCGGCCTGTACGTGCCCGGCGGCAAGGCGGCCTACCCGTCCTCGGTCCTGATGAATGCGGTGCCGGCGAAAGTGGCCGGGGTGCGCGAGCTGGTGATGGCGAGCCCCAACCCCAACGCGCTGGTGCTGGCGGCAGCCGCGCTCGCCGGTGTCGACCGCGTCCTCGGCATCGGCGGCGCGCAGGCGATCGCCGCGCTCGCCTACGGCACGAAATCGATCCCGCGGGTGGACAAGATCGTCGGCCCGGGCAATGCCTATGTCGCCGAGGCAAAGCGCCAGGTGTTCGGCGAGGTCGGCATCGACATGCTCGCCGGCCCCTCCGAGATCCTGGTGATCGCGGACGGAGCCGCGCCCGCCGACTGGGTCGCGATGGACCTGTTCTCGCAGGCCGAGCACGACGAATCGGCCCAGGCCATCCTGCTGTCACCGAACGAGGGGTACCTCGATGAGGTTGCCGCTTCCATTCGGAAACTGCTGGACGAAATGCCAAGGCGGAAAGTCATTGCCGCGTCCCTGAAGGCGCGTGGCGCGCTCATCCTGACGCGCGACCTGGAAGAGGCGTGCGCGGTGGCGAACCGCATCGCGCCCGAGCACCTCGAGCTCTCGGTGGAAAATCCGGAAGGCCTCGTTGAAAAAGTCAGGAACGCGGGCGCCATCTTTCTCGGCCGCTGGAGCTCGGAAGCGATCGGCGACTATTGCGCCGGGCCGAACCACGTACTGCCTACCGCGGGCACCGCGCGGTTCTCGTCGCCGCTCGGCGTCTACGACTTCCAGAAGCGAACCAGCGTGATCCGGGTTTCGCAATCCGCCGCGGCCAAGCTGGGCCGCGTCGCGATGACGCTCGCCGAAGGCGAGGGCCTCACCGCGCACGCGCGCGCCGCCGAGATGAGATTCAAATGAAACCTGAGGATCTTGTTCGGCCGGAGATTCTCGCGCTCAAGGCCTATCCGGTCCCCTCCTCTGAGGGGATGGTGAAGCTCGACGCGATGGAAAACCCCTACACGCTGCCCGACGGGCTGCGGCGCGAGCTTGCGGCGGTGCTCGCGCGCGTCGACGTCAATCGCTATCCCACGCCCAGCCCGCAAGAGCTGCGCGAAGCGATCGCACGGCGCATGAGCGTGCCGGCCGGCATGGAGGTCCTCCTGGGCAACGGCTCGGACGAGCTGATCCAGATGCTGATCACCGCGCTCGCGCGGCCGGGTGCGGCGATGATGTTCCCGTCGCCGACGTTCGTGATGTACTCGATGGGCGCGACCTTCAGCGGCATGCGCGCCGTGCCGGTGCCGCTGCGCGAGGATTTTTCGCTCGACGCCGATGCTTTCATCGCGCGCATGCAGGCGGAGAAGCCAGCGCTCGTGTTCCTGGCCTACCCGAACAATCCCACCGGCGTGCTGTACCCGGAAGCAGACGTGGTCAAGATCATCCGCGCTTCCAGCGGACTGGTGGTGGTAGATGAGGCGTACCACGTGTTCGCGCGCAAGAGCTTCCTGCCGCGGCTCGCGGAGTTCGGCAACCTGGTGGTGATCCGCACCGTGTCCAAGCTCGGCCTTGCCGGCATCCGGCTGGGCTACCTGGTCGGCCGGCCGGAGTGGGTCGCGCAGCTCGACAAGGTGCGCCCGCCCTACAACGTGAGCGCGCTGACGCAGGCCGCCGCTACCTTCATGCTGGAGAGGCTAGAGGTCCTCGAGGAGCAGGCGGCGCGCATTCGCTCCGAGCGCAAGAACCTGGGGGAAGCCTTGCAGGGACTGAAGGGCGTCACGGTCTTTCCCTCCGAAGCGAACTTCTTCCTGGTGCGCGTGCCGGACGCCGACCGCGCCTTCGAGGCGCTCAAACGCCAGGGTGTGCTGGTGCGCAACCTCAACAGTCCGGCGCTGAAGAACTGCCTGCGCGTCACGGTCGGCACGCCGGATGAAAACCGTATACTGCTGAATGCCTTGCGCGAAGCCCTGCAATGAGATCGGCTGAAGTCACCCGCAACACGAAAGAGACGCAGATCCGCGTCAAGCTCAACCTGGACGGGAAAGGCGCGGCGAAGCTTTCGACCGGGCTGCCGTTCCTCGAGCACATGCTCGACCAGGTGGCGCGCCACGCGATGCTCGACCTCGACATCGAGGCGAAGGGCGACCTGCACATCGACGCGCACCACACGGTCGAGGACATCGGCATCACGCTCGGCCAGGCGGTGGCCAAGGCGATCGGCGACAAGGCCGGCGTGCGCCGCTTCGGCCACGCCTACGTGCCGCTCGACGAGGCGCTGTCGCGCGTGGTGCTCGACCTTTCCGGCCGGCCGGGCCTCGAATACCACGTCAAGTTCACGCGCGCGCTGATCGGCGAATTCGACGTCGACCTGATGCACGAGTTCTTCCAGGGCTTCGTCAACCACGCGCAGGTCACGCTGCACATCGACAATCTGCGCGGCGACAACGCGCACCACCAGTGCGAGACCATGTTCAAGGCGTTCGCGCGGGCGCTGCGCATGGCCGCCGAGCCCGACCCGCGCGCCGCCGGAGCCGTGCCTTCGACCAAGGGAACGCTCCAGGGCTGAGTTTCCTATGCGGATCGCGGTGGTCGATTACGGCATGGGCAACCTGCGCTCGGTTTCGAAGGCGCTCGAGCACGTCGCGCCCCAGGCCGAGGTCCTGGTGACGGCGGAGCCCGGGGCGATTTCGTCCTCGGAGAGGGTCGTCGTTCCCGGGCAGGGCGCGCTTCCCGATTGCATGCGCCAGCTCGAGGCCAGCGGGGCGCGCGAGGCGGTCGTCGAGGCCGCGGCGCGCAAGCCCTTCCTCGGCATCTGCATCGGGCTGCAGATGCTGTTCGAGCGCGGGGAAGAGGGCGACGCGGCGGGTCTCGGCCTGCTGCCCGGGCGCGTGCCGCGCTTCGCCCTTACGGGGCTAAAGATCCCCCATATCGGCTGGAACGAGGTGGCGCAGACGCGCCCGCACGATCTGTGGGCGGGGATCCCGGACCTGAGCCGCTTCTATTTCGTGCACAGCTACTATCCGGCGCCGCGAGACGCCGCGTTGACCGCCGCCACCGCGGTGTACGGCGCGCCCTTTACCTGCGCCATTGCCCGGGATAATATTTTTGCCGTCCAGTTCCACCCCGAGAAAAGCCAGTCCGCCGGCCTGCGACTCCTCTCCAACTTCGTGCGCTGGCGTCCCTGATCGTTAATCGAGCACTGCAGTGCTCATCATCCCTGCGATTGATCTGAAAGACGGCCGCTGCGTGCGCCTGAAGCAGGGCGACATGAGCACGGCGACGGTGTTCTCCGAGGACCCGGTGGCGATGGCGCGGCACTGGGCGGCCGAGGGCGCGAAGCGCCTGCACATCGTCGACCTGAACGGCGCCATCGCCGGCCGGCCGAAGAACGAGAAGGTGATCCGCGACATCGTCGCCGCCGTGGGCGACGCGGTGCCGATCCAGCTCGGCGGCGGCATCCGTGACCTCGATGCGATCGAAAGCTATATCGACGCCGGGGTCACGTACGTGGTCATCGGCACCGCCGCGGTCAAGAATCCCGGCTTCCTGTCCGATGCCTGCTATGCCTTCCCCGGCCACGTGATCGCCGGGCTCGACGCGAAGGACGGCAAGGTCGCGGTCGAGGGCTGGTCCAAGCTCACCGGCCACGACGTGATCGATCTCGCGAAGAAGTTCGAGGAATACGGCGTCGAGGCGATCATCTACACCGACATCGGCCGCGACGGCATGATGAGCGGCGTCAACATCGACGCCACGTTCAAGCTCGCCCAGCAGCTGAAGACGCCGATCATCGCCTCGGGCGGGCTCGCCAGCCTGAAGGACGTGCAGGCCGTGTGCGAGAAGCTGGTGCCGGAAGGGATCATCGGCGTGATCGCCGGGCGCGCGCTGTACGAAGGCAGGATCGACCTGAAGAAGGCCCAGCAAGCCGCGAACAAGGCCCTCGGGAAAGAATAGCAGTGCCCCTCGCGAAGCGCGTTATTCCTTGCCTGGACGTCACCGCGGGGCGCGTGGTGAAGGGCGTGAACTTCGTCGGCCTGCGCGACGCGGGCGACCCGGTCGAGATCGCCGCGCGCTACGACGGCGAAGGCGCGGACGAGGTCTGCTTCCTCGACATCACGGCGAGCTCGGACGAGCGCGACATGCTGCTGCACGTGATCGAGGCGGTCGCCGAGCGCGTGTTCATTCCGCTCACCGTTGGCGGCGGCGTACGCCAGGTGGGCGACGTGCGCCGCCTCCTCAACGCGGGTGCGGACAAGGTCTCGATCAACACCGCCGCGGTGCAGAATCCGCAGCTCGTGCGCGACGCCGCGGGCATCGTCGGCTGCCAGTGCATCGTCGTCGCCATCGACGCGAAGAAGAATTCCACCGGCTGGGAGGTCTTTACCCACGGCGGCCGCAAGGCCACCGGGCTCGACGCGGTCGAATGGGCGCGGCGCATGGCGCACGCGGGCGCGGGCGAGATCCTGCTCACCAGCATGGATCGCGACGGCACGCGCGACGGCTTCGACCTCGGCCTCACCCGCGCGGTCGCCGATGCGGTGGGCGTCCCGGTCATCGCTTCCGGCGGCGTCGGCTCGATGGAGCATCTCGCCGAGGGCGTGCTTGCCGGCGGCGCCGATGCGGTGCTCGCGGCGAGCGTGTTCCATTTTGGCGACTTCACGGTGCGCGCGGCGAAGGAGCACATGCGCGCGCGCGGCATAGAGGTTCGCCTTTGAACTTTCTGGATGAAGTTCCCTGGAACGCCGACGGGCTGGTCGCGGTCGTGGCGCAGGACGCTGCTAGCGGAAGAGTGCTGACCGTCGCCTGGATGAACCGCGACGCGCTGAAAGAGACCGCGGAAACGAAGCGGGCGGTGTACTGGTCGCGCTCGCGCAAGAGGCTGTGGCGCAAGGGCGAAGAATCCGGCCACGTACAGAAGGTGCTCGAGGTGCGCATCGACTGCGACGCCGACGCGATCCTGCTCAAGGTCGAGCAGGTCGGCGGCATCGCCTGCCATACGGGACGCGAGAGCTGCTTTTTCCGCAAACTGGAGAACGGGAGGTGGGTGACGATCGATCCGGTGCTCAAGGATCCCTCGCTCATCTACAAAAAATGAAACTCGGACAAGCAGAGACGCTGGAGCGCATTGCTGCTTCCATCAATGAAAGAAAAGGGGGCGATCCGGCGAAGTCCTACGTCGCGAAGCTGTTCGCGCAGGGCGACGACGCGATGCTCAAGAAGATCGGCGAGGAGGCGACCGAGACGCTGCTCGCGGCGAAGAGCGGCGACCGGCTGCACCTGGTGCGCGAGGTGACCGATCTCTGGTTCCACTGCATGATCGTGCTTGCGCGCCACGGCCTCGGGCCGGGCGACGTGATCGCCGAGATGCAGCGCCGCGAGGGCATCTCCGGAATCGACGAGAAAGCCCGGAGGGACAAATGAGGGAAGAATGAACGACCCGAATTGCATTTTTTGCAAGATCGTGCGCGGCGAGATCCCGGCAAAGAAAATTTACGAAGACGCCGAAGTCCTCGCCTTCCCGGACATTCGCCCGCAGGCGCCGGTTCACCTGCTGGTCATCCCCAAGGTGCACATCGCGACGCTGTATGACGCCGGTGCGGCGCACCACGCCGCGCTGGGCAAGATGCTTGCCGTCGCCGGCCGCCTTGCGCGCGAGGCGGGCGCCGCCGACGGCTTCCGCACCATCGTCAACACCGGCCGGGTGGGGCATCAGGAGGTGTATCATGTCCATATGCACGTCCTGGGCGGCCCGGATCCTCTCGGGCCGATGCTCCAGAGGCAACGATAGGAGGCAAATATGGGTTCGCTCAGCATCTGGCATTGGCTGATCGTCCTGGTGATCGTGATGCTGATCTTCGGCACCAAGAAGCTGCGCAACATGGGCACGGATCTTGGCGGCGCGGTGCGCGGATTCAAGGACGGGATGCGCGAAGGCGGCGAGAAGCCGGCCGATCCCGCACCGCAGGTCAGCGGGAAGACGATCGAAGGCGAAGTCAAGGGCAAGACCGAGCAGAAGGCCTGAGCGACTTCCCGGCTTGTGTTGAGAAGGCGCCCGCGCGGCGCCTTTTTATTCTGCTTCTCTACTTTTCTACGCCGCCATGTTCGACATAGGCTTCACCGAGCTTCTCGTGATCGGGGTGGTCGCGCTCATCGTGATCGGCCCGGAGAAGCTGCCGCGCATGGCGCGCACCGTCGGCCACCTCGCCGGGCGGCTGCAACGCTACGTGTCCGACGTGAAGGCGGACATCAACCGCGAGATCGAGCTCGACGAGCTGCGCAAGATGCGCGACTCGATGCAGCAGGCGGCGAGCAACTTCGAGAGCTCGGTGCAAAGCGAGATGACCAAGACGGAGACCGAGCTGAACAAGTCGGTCGAAGCCGTCGTGGGGGATCCGCCTCCGCCTGCGGCCGAACAGGCCAATCCCTCTGAAATCGCGGTCGAGGAATCCAAGAAACCCGAGCAGGCGAAGGTCGGATGAGCGACCAGGAAAGCTTCATCTCCCATCTGATCGAGCTGCGCGCGCGGCTGGTGCGCGCGGTCGGCGCGGTGCTCGCGATCTTCGTGGTGCTGTTTCTCTACCCGGGCTCGGGCTATATCTACGACCTGCTCGCCCTGCCGCTGATGAACGCGCTGCCGGAGGGCTCCAAGATGATCGCGACCGGCGTGATCACGCCGTTCATGGTGCCGGTGAAGGTGACCGCGCTCATGGGGTTCATGGTGGCGCTGCCCTACGTGCTCTACCAGGCGTGGGCCTTCGTCGCGCCGGGGCTCTACGAGCACGAGAAGAAGCTCGCCATGCCGCTGATCGTCGCGAGCACGGTGCTGTTCTTCCTCGGCGTCGCGTTCTGCTACTTCTTCGTGTTCGGCAAGGTGTTCGCCTTCATCCACGACTTCGCCCCCAAGTCGATCACCCCGGCGCCGGACATCGAGGCGTACTTCAGCTTCGTGATCACCATGTTCCTCGCCTTCGGCATCACCTTCGAGATCCCGATCGTGGTGATCGTGCTGGTGCGGATGGGCGTTGTCACGGTGGAGAAGCTGCGCGAGGCGCGGCCCTACGTGATCGTGGGCGCATTCGTCGTCGCCGCCGTGGTGACGCCGCCGGACGTGCTGTCGCAGTTCATGCTGGCGGTGCCGATGTGCCTGCTCTACGAGGCCGGGGTGTTTCTCGCCCGCTTTGTCGGCACGCGGCCGAAGGCAGAGTCCGAGTACAAGACACAGCCCTAGCCATGGACGTCCTGATCATCGACGACCACCCGATCATCCACGAGACGCTGACGGCGATGGTGCGCAAGGCGATCCCCGGCGCGAGCGTGCACGCCGAGAGCGAGCTCGGCGCGGCGATCGCAATCGGCATGGGACTCGCGGACTTCCGGCTCGCGTTGCTCGACCTCGGGTTGCCCGGCTACTCCGGCATCGAGGCGCTGCTGCGATTTCGCAGCGCGTTCCCGAAGGTGCGCGTGATCGTGGTGTCGGCGACCGAGGACCCGGTCACCATGGAGCGCGCGATCGCGGCCGGCGCGGCGTGGTACCTGCCGAAGACCGCGAAGCCTTACGCGATGGTCGCGGCGATCAAGTCGACCGCCGGCGTCTGAATTAGTGGTGGCGAATCAGGGACTCGAACCCCGGACACACGGATTATGATTCCGCTGCTCTAACCAGCTGAGCTAATTCGCCACGGATCGAGACGCGATTATAAACCCTGGGCGGCACGACCTCGCCGTCGTCGGCGGCGGTCCGGTCGGCGCAAGTCTCGCGCGCGCGGCGCGCGGGATGTCGGTGCTGCTGGTGGCGCAGCAGCGTCCCGCACCCATCGGCTCCGGCTTCGATGCGCGGGTCTACGCCCTGAGCCCCGGCAACGTGGCGTTCCTGAAAGCGATCGGCGCGTGGCAGGCGATCCCCGAAGACCGGCTCGTGCCGGTGCACGCCATGCGCATTCATGGCGACGACGCTTCGAGGCTGGATTTCGACGCCTACAGCGCCGGCGTTCCGCAGCTCGCGTGGATCGTCGAGGACGCGCTGCTGCAGGACGCGCTGTGGCGCGATCTCGAAGCCGACGTGCTGGTGGCTCAGTGTGGAGGCTTGAGCATCGACGAGGACTGGGCCACCCTCGGCATGCACGACGGCGGCAGGATCGGCGCAAAGCTGATCGTCGGCGCCGACGGCGCGCATTCCTTCGTGCGGCGGCAGGCCGGCATCGGGGCTACCGACCGTGACTACGGTCAGAGCGCGGTGGTGGCGAACTTCGCCTGCGGCAAGCCGCACGGCAACGTCGCCTATCAATGGTTCCAGCGCGGCGCGGTGCTCGCGCTGCTGCCGCTCCCGGGTAACCACGTGTCGATGGTTTGGTCGCTGCCGACCGAGCAAGCAAGAAGCACCGGCGCCTTGGAAGGCGAAGCGCTTTGCCGTGCGGTCGAGGTCGCAGCGGGCGGCGTGCTCGGCGAGCTCGAGACCGTCACCGCGCCGCGAAGCTATCCGTTGCGGCGGCTCGCGGCCGAGCGTCTGGTCGCGCCGCGCGTGGCCCTCGCCGGCGACGCCGGCCACGTGGTCCATCCTCTGGCCGGACAGGGACTGAATCTCGGCTTGCAGGACGCGCGCACACTCGCCGCGGTGCTGCATTCCCGCGAGCCGCAGCGCGATCCGGGCGAGCTGCGCCTGCTGCGGCGCTATGAGCGTGGGCGCGCCGAGCCTATACTCGCGATGGACACCATGGTTGATTCGCTATTCCGGTTGTTCGGCGCCGAGGACCGATTTGCGGCCCGGCTGCGCAATGCGGGGTTGAACTTGACCGATCGGCTGCCGGTCGTAAAGAGCATGCTGATGCGCCAGGCGATGACGTGATCGCGCGCTTTTTCATCCTGATTACCGTTTTTTTTGTAAATGCTGCGCTTGCGAACGAGGCGCAGATCCGCAAGGCGCTCGAGCCCAAGCTCAGCGGCGCGAAGATCGAGGGAATCCAGCCCGGGCCGGTCCCGGGCCTGTTCGAGGTGCGCTTCCGCACCTCCGAAGGCGGGGTGCAGATCGTCTACACCGACGCCAGCGCGACGCACGTGTTCGTCGGTCGCGTCTACGAGGTGCGCACCGACCGCAACCTCACCGAAGAGCGCACGCGCGCACTGAACGCGATCAAGTTCGAGTCGCTGCCGCTCGACCTCGCGGTGAAGGTGCAGCGCGGAAACGGCAAGCGCGTGCTCGCGATGTTCTCCGACCCGTACTGTCCGGCGTGCCGGCAGTTCGAGCGCGCGCTCGCGCAGATCGACGACATCTCGGTCTACGTCTTCATGTACCCGGTGATCCGGCCGGAAAACTCCGACCACTCGCGCGCGGTGTGGTGCTCGCCCGACCGCGCGAAGGCCTGGCTCGAGCTTGCCGCGGCGGCGCAGCCCAAGGTGCCGCAGGCCGGCACGAGCTGCCCGAATCCGCTCGACAAGGTGCACGAGCTCGGCCGCAAGCTCGGCGTCAACAGCACGCCGACGCTGTTTCTCGCCAATGGCGAGCGCCTGTCGGGGGGCCTGGGCCCCGACGATCTCAAGGAGCTGCTGGACCGGCCGGCAACGGCTCGCCGGTAGGCCACAGCAGCCACATCTTTCCCTGCTGGCGCATGCGTCCGGCCTGGGCGCCAGCCTCGGGACCGGTGCCCCAGTAGAAGTCTGCGCGCACCACGCCGCGGATCGCCCCGCCGGTATCGTGAGCCGCCATCAACCGCTCGAGCGGCTCTTCCGAAAGCGGAAAGGTCGTCGCGAGGTACACCGGCGCCCCGAGCGGCACGAAGCGGCGGTCGACCGCGAGGCTGCGCTCGGCGTGCAGCGGGATATTCAGCGCGCCGATCGGGCCGTCGGTCGGCGGTAGCTCGCGGAAGAAGACGTAACTCGGGTTCTGGTTGAGCGCCTCCTGCAGCTTTTGAGGGTTGACGGCCGCCCACGCCTTGATGCCTTGCATCGACGCCTGCTCGAGCACCAGCTCGCCGCGATCGACCAGGTGCCGGCCGAGCGAGCGGTAGGGATGGCCGTTCTGGTCGGCATAGCCGACGCGGATGCGCTCGCCGTTCTCGAGCCGCACCTGTCCCGATCCCTGGACCTGGAGAAAGAACAGCTCCACCGGGTCGCCGCTCCAGGCGATCACCGGCGCGGCGAAGTCGCCGCGCGCGTCGATCTCGCCGCGCGAGTAGTAGGGCACGAGGCGCCGGCCGTCGAGGCGCCCGCGCAGGCGCAGCGGCCGCGTCTCGGCGCTCACGGCGCCGAGATCCACCACGACCAGGTCCGCTGGCACGCCGTAGATCGGATAGCGATGCGCCGCGCTCGGCGTGCGGCTGCCGTCGATGATCGGCTCGTAATAGCCGGTGATGAGCCCGCTGTCGCCGCTCTCGCTCGACACGACCGCATACGGCACGAACTCGGTCTCAAAGAACCTGCGCGCCGCCTCCTCATCCGCCGATGGCAGGCTCTTTGCGAGGTCACAAACTCTCTTGAATCGCGCGCAGCCGGCGATGAATGCCCGCAAGCTGGGCTCGAGTTGCGCGCGGCTCCAGCCCGGAAGGTCGGCGAAGCCGCGCGCTTCATATCGGGCCGTCTCCGGCTGCGGCTTCGGCGGCGGACAGACCGGGCATTTCACCGGCGCGGGCGCGCACGCCGCGACCATTAGAATCAAAACAGCGCAGCGTATGTGGATCATCTACCTGGAGATCATCGTCGTCCTTGCACTCGTGGCCCTTATCGTCTGGTTTACCTGGCCCAAAAAACCTTAGTGAAGGATGCGGGGCACGGAAAGCGTGAACTCCGGGATCGCGGCTTCGAAGCGCGTGCCGTCGGTGGCGACCATCTGGTAGCTGCCGCGCATCGTGCCGACCGGCGTGGCGATCGAGGCGCCGCTCGTGTACTCGAAGCGCTCGCCGGGCTGAAGCAGCGGCTGCGCGCCGACCACGCCGAGCCCGCGCACCTCCTGCACCAGGCCCTGCGCGTCGGTGATGACCCAGTGGCGGCTGATGAGCTGCGCGGCGACGGCGCCGGTATTCTTGATGGTGATGGTGTAGGCGAACACGTAGCGCCCGGCCGACTCGTCGGACTGATCGGCGAGATACTGCGTTGCCGCGTTCACCGCGACCTCGTAGAGCTTCTCCTGCTTCTCCTGTGCCACGGCGGCATTGTAAACTCCGCGCGGCCATGACGTTTCGCATCGCGCCCAGCATCCTGTCGGCCGATTTCTCCCGCCTGGGCGACGAAGTGCGCGCGGTCGAGCGCGCCGGCGCCGACCTGATCCACTTCGACGTCATGGACAACCACTACGTGCCGAACCTGACCGTCGGGCCGCTGGTGTGCGCAGCGCTCAAGCCTCACGTCAAGCTGCCACTCGACGTGCACCTCATGGTGAAGCCGGTCGACGCGCTGGTACCCGAGTTCGCCAAGGCGGGCGCGAGCATCATCAGCTTCCATCCCGAAGCCTCCGATCACGTCGACCGCACCATCGCCCTCATCAAAGAGCATGGATGCAGGGCCGGGCTGGTGCTGAATCCCGCCACGCCGGTCTCCTGGCTCGACCACACGCTGGAGAAGCTCGATCTCGTGCTGCTGATGTCGGTGAACCCCGGCTTCGGCGGCCAGCAGTTCATCCGCTCGGTGCTGCCAAAGATCACTGAAGTGCGGCGCCGCATCGACGCACTCAAGAAGCAGATCTGGCTCGAGGTCGACGGCGGCGTGAAGATCGACAACATCGGCGAGATCGCGCGCGCCGGCGCCGATACCTTCGTCGCTGGCTCCGCGATTTTCGGTTCCAAGGATTACGCCGCGACCATTCGCGAGATGCGTACCCGTTTGAGTTGAGCTACACCCGCATTCCGGTCGTGGCGGAGGCGCGCGCCGACCTCTATACCCCGCTAGCGGTCTACCTGAAGCTCGCCAACGGGCCCTACTCATATCTCCTGGAATCGGTGGTCGGCGGCGAGCGCTTCGGGCGCTATTCGTTCATCGGCCTCGCCTGCGCCGAGCGGATAGAGGCGAGAACCACGGCGCGCGGTACGACGGTGCGGCGCCTGTTGCGCGACGCGCGCGGCGCCGACGTCTGCCTGGAAAGCGTCGAGGCCGATCCGTTCGAGTACGCGCGCGCGTGGCTCGCCGGCCATCGCGTCGCGCCGGTCCCGGCGGCGCTGCGTTTCGGCGGCGGGCTCGCCGGCTACTTCGGCTACGAGAGCGTGCGGAATATCGAGAAAAACGCGCTGAAAGAAGAAAAACCCGATGCGCTTGGCACGCCGGACATGCTGCTGCTGGTCTCGGACGAGCTTGCGGTGGTCGACAACGTCCTCGGCAAGCTCTACCTCGTGGTGTACGCCGATCCGCGGCAGCCCGACGCGGAGCGCAACGCGAAAGCCCGCCTGGAGCATCTGCGCTCGCGCCTCGCGGGACCCCTCCCGGACGAGCGTTTCTTTGAAAATCAAAAACCAAAGGAAGCGAAGCTCGACTGCTCCTTCACCGAGGCCGGGTTCCTCGACGCGGTGCGGCGCGCGAAGGAATATATCTTTGCCGGCGACGTCATGCAGGTGCAGATCTCGCAGCGCACCTCGCGCGCCTTCGACGCGCCGCCGCTCGCGCTCTACCGCGCCCTGCGCGGCGTCAATCCATCGCCCTATATGTACTACTTCGACTTCGGCGACCATCACGTCGTGGGAGCGTCGCCGGAGATCCTGGTGCGGCTGGCGGGCGAGACGGTGACCTTGCGGCCGATCGCGGACACCCGCCCGAGGGGAACCAACCCTCAAGAGGACGCGGCGACCGCCGAGGAGTTGCTGGCCGATCCCAAGGAGCGCGCAGAGCACGTGATGCTGATCGATCTTGGGCGCAACGACGTCGGCCGCATCGCCGCCACCGGCAGCGTCAAGGTTACCGAGCGGATGGTGATCGAGCGCTATTCGCACGTGATGCACATCGTGTCGAACGTCGAAGGCCGCCTCGCGGCGGGTCTCGGCGCGCTCGACGTGCTGAAGGCGAGCTTCCCGGCCGGCACAGTGACCGGCGCGCCGAAAGTGCGCGCGATGCAGATCATCGACGAGCTCGAGCCGGTGAAACGCGGCGTCTACAGCGGCGCGGTCGGCTACCTCGGCTTCAACGGCGACATGGACGTGGCGATCGCGATCCGCACCGCGGTGGTCAAGGACCGGCGGCTGCACGTGCAGGCCGCAGCAGGCGTGGTGGCGGATTCGGACCCGCGCTCGGAATGGCTCGAGACGCAGCACAAGGCCCGCGCGTTGCTACGGGCTGCCGAGATTGCCGATCAGGACACCCAGAATTGATACATGCGGGCGAAGGTGTCGGGAAACTCCTGCTCGAACCGGTGCCAGTTTTCGAGACTTGAATCTTGGCCAAACTTCGCCCGGAAACGGCCGAGGGTGGCGCCACTGTCGGGAAACTCGAAGCCCAGGAAGCGAAGACCGAGCCGGGCGATCATCGCTTCGATCTGCGGCAAGTTGAAGTGGTGCTCGTGCACGTGGAACAGGAGGTCGCGGCAGCCGCTCATGCTGTAGAAGTCCTCATTCCGCGCGACCTGGACGAATGAGGGATCCGCACGAATTGCTGCCCGGCAGGTGCGGATGCCCTCGGCATCGGGTACGAAGCCGCGAGCAGCGATCAACTCTCTCGCGCGTGCGATGGGGCGGCGGCCGGCTTCGCTGTAAAGGCCCACCCGCATCAAGCCGCCGGGCTTGCGCAAGGCCGCGAGAATCCGCCAGCCCTCGAACGGATCCTCGAGGTGGTGCAGCACCCCCGAGCACTCGATGAGGTCGAAGCGCTCTTCCAGGGCGCCGAGCGCGAGGATGTCGGCCTGCAGGTACTGGAGGTTCTTCAGGCCGAGCTCGAGCGTCTTGCGTCGCGCATAGCCCAGGCTTGCGAGGCTGAGATCCACCGCGAGCACGCTCGCCCCGGAGAAGCGCTGCGCCGTGGCGATCGCGTTCTGCCCGGTGCCGCAGCCGGCAACCAGAATTCTCGGCGTCTGAGAGATGAAGCGGGCACGGGCATGCGGAAATAGCTCATGCACCACCTGCGCGAGCGGCGCGGCGGCGAAGACCGATTGCATGCGCACCCAGCGCGGGTAAGGATTCGCTTCGTACTGCGCCCGAACCGCAGCCGACACGCTGCCTTTCTCGGTGCTGAGCGAGGCGATTTCCGCCGCGAGGCGTCGCTCCTCCATCGGCTCGACGATCTGCCTGCGGGCGAGCGAGGTGCCGTCGAGCTTGACGTCCTTCAGGGTACCGAGCGAGCGATAGGCGGCGTAAGCGGCGTACGCATGCGGTGAATCGACGGACAGGCGATCGACCTTGGCGCGTTCCTCCGCGGTTTCGTCGAAGACGTACTCGGTGTTGAAGCACTGGTGCGCGATCGCCAGCGCGATGTTGGCCGGAACGTGTTCATCGAGCATGCGGCGCCGAGTGTCGGTAATCAGCCGCTCGAGCTCGCCGTCGCGGATCACGACGTCCTCGAGCATGCGCAGCAGCAGCGGCTCCTCGAACGCCGTCCCCGCGGGCCGCGACAGCGCCAGCGTGGTGATCGGGCGTACGAGGTTTCCCGGATCGACCGCCGGGTGCTCCAGCGCCTTCGACAGCAGCTCGCGCACCGCCGGCGGCACGGGATGGCGCAGGTTGAAGTAGCGGATCAGATCCGAAAACTGCGCCCACAGCGCCGCGGCGCCGGGCGCGAGCCGCAGTGCCGTGGTCATGCTCTCGAGCGCCGGCCCGTACGCGCCCTCGGCCTGCTGGCGTGCCGAGAGCTGCGCGTGCGCGAAGGCGATTTCGCTTTCCATGGCCCGAAGTATCTGGGCTAGAATCGTCCGCGTGAAGCTGCAACCGTTTTTCGTCCTGTCCTGGCGCTGGCGCTCGCCGCGCGCCTAGATACCCCACGCCTGCGCCGGAGGCAAACCCGGCGAACAGAAGCAGGCAAACACAACCAGTAGAATCAAACGGATAGCGGCCGCAATGCTATTGATGATCGACAACTACGATTCATTTACCTTCAACCTGGTGCAGTACTTCGGCGAGCTCGGCGCCGAGGTGAAGGTGTTCCGCAACGACGAGCTGGACGTGCAGAAGATCGAGGCACTCGCGCCCTCGCACATCGTCATCTCGCCCGGCCCGTGCACGCCGAACGAAGCTGGTGTCTCCCTCGAAACCATCGAGCGCCTTGCCGGCCGCATCCCGATCCTCGGCGTGTGCCTCGGGCACCAGGCGATCGGCCAGGCGTTCGGCGGGAAAGTGGTGCGGGCGAAGCACGTCATGCACGGCAAGGTTTCCCGGATCCATCACGACGGGCGCGGGGTTTTCTCGAAGCTCGACAACGACTTCGTTGCCACGCGCTACCACTCTCTGGTCGTCGAGCGCGCGAGCCTTCCGGCGTGCCTGGAGATCAGCGCGCAATCCGAGGACGGCGAGATCATGGGGCTGCGGCACCGAGAGGCTCCGGTCGAGGGCGTGCAGTTCCATCCGGAAGCGCTGCTGACCGAGCACGGACACAAATTGCTGGAGAATTTCATCAAAGGGGAAAAGTCATGAAGCAGATCACGATCGCCGAGGCGATCCAGCGCACCGTCGAGCACCGCGAGGTGTTCCACGACGAGATGCTTCACGTCATGCGCCAGATCATGCGCGGCGAGCTCAGCCCGGCGCAGATCGCCGGCTTCATCGTCGGCCTGCGCGTGAAGAAGGAGACCATCGGCGAGATCGCCGCCGCGGCGCAGGTCATGCGCGAGCTGGCGACTCCGGTCGAGGTGAAGGACGATCGGCACCTGGTCGACACCTGCGGCACCGGCGGCGATGCCGCGCACACGTTCAACATCTCGACGTGCGCGGCTTTCGTCGCCGCGGCGGCCGGCGCGAAGGTCGCGAAGCACATGGGACGCTCGGTGTCGTCGTCCTCGGGCAGCGCCGAGGTGCTCGAGGCGCTCGGCGCGCAGATCATGCTCACGCCGGCCGATAGCGCCGAGTCGATCGACAAGCTCGGCATCGGCTTCATGTTCGCGCCCGCGCACCACGCCGCGATGAAGCACGCCGCGCCGGTGCGCAAGGACCTCGGCGTGCGCACCATCTTCAACATCCTGGGCCCGCTGACCAATCCCGCAGGAGCGAAGAACCAGGTGATGGGGGTGTTCCATCCCGACTTGGTGGGCATCGAGGTGCGCGTGCTGCAGCGCCTGGGCTCGAAGCACGTGATGGTGGTCCACGGGCTCGATGGCCTGGACGAGATCTCGGTCTCAGGCCCGACGATGGTCGGCGAGCTCGCGAACGGCGAGATCAGCGAGTACCTCGTCCACCCGGCCGAGCTCGGCATGGAGCTCTACGACCGCCACGCGATCGAGGTGCACACGGTCGCCGAGTCGAAGGCGATGATCCAGGCGGTGCTGGAGAACCAGCCCGGCCCGGCGCACAACATCGTCGCGCTCAATGCCGGCGCGGCGATCTACGTTTCCGGCGTGGCCAAGAGCTTCAAGGCGGGAATCGAGCGCGCGGTGCAGGCGATCAAGAGCGGCGCTGCCAAGCAGAAGCTCGAAGAGTTCGTGGCGTTCACGCAAAAGGTGAAAGTCAAGGCTTGAGCATCCTCGAGCGCATCGTTGCGGCCAAGCGCACCGAGGTCGCCGCGGCCAAGACGAGGGTACCCGAGGTGAAGCTCGATGCCGCTCCAGCAGTGCGCGATTTCATTGGGGCCTTGCGGGCGAAGCGGCCGGCGGTGATCGCCGAGATCAAGCGTGCCAGCCCTTCAAAAGGGTTGCTCAGATCGAACTTCGACCCCGCGGCGATCGCCAAGAGCTACGAAAAAGGCGGAGCGGCTTGCATGTCAGTGCTTACTGACAGGGAGTTCTTTCAGGGCGCTGCCGAACACCTCTCTACAGCAAGAGGGGCGTGCGCGTTGCCGGTGCTGCGCAAGGATTTCCTGATCGACCCGTACCAGGTGTTCGAGTCGCGCGCGCTCGGCGCCGATTGCGTACTGCTGATCGCCGCCTGCCTTGAAGACCGCCAAATGCGCGAACTTGAGGCGCTCGCCCGCAGCGTTGGTATGGCCGTGCTGGTCGAGGTGCATGACGGTGAGGAGCTCGAGCGCGCGCTCAAGCTCGACACGCCGCTCCTCGGCATCAACAACCGCAACCTGCGCACCTTCGAGACGCGGCTCGAGACCACGCTCGAACTCCTGCCGCGCGTGCCGCACGACCGCCTGGTGATCACCGAGAGCGGCATCCTGTCCAGAGCCGACGTCGCCCGCATGCGGCAACGCGGCGTCGAGGCGTTTCTCGTCGGCGAAGCGTTCATGCGCGCGCCGGATCCTGGTGCGGAGCTGAAAGCACTCTTCGCGTAGCCTGCTGCGCCGCAGCAAAGCCTGTTGGGTAATCGCAACATCGCCACCGTTTCTCCTCTGTAACAAGGGCTATTCCTTGTTGGCGCGTAGGGGCATCGGCACACTTCCAAGGACTTCTCAAAGGAGGGGTTGGCGGGGGCCAGTCGGCGCTGCGCCAGTTTCGTTCTACAAGGAGAGGAGAACGCATGCAAAAGAAACTTTTGGGCTTGGCGGTCGCGGGCGCATTGGCTGCGCCGGGCGCTGCACTCGCGCAGGTTGAGGTTTACGGCTTCATCTCGGTGGCGGTCAGCAATTTCAAGTATTCGGATGGCACCGCTGCGGGAACGCCGTCGGTATCGAAGTGGGACGTGTCGAGCCACGGCACCAACTATGGCGTTCGCGGCAGGGAAAACCTCGGCGGCGGCCTTACGGCGTGGTTCCAGATCGAGCAGAACGCGCCGATGGAGCGGTCGAACAACGTCGCCATCACGCCGGCGTCGCGGAACAGCGCGGTCGGCTTCCAGGGCAACTGGGGCAACTTCTTTATCGGCCAGTGGACCACGCCCTGGGCGGACCTGGAATCACTGTGGTCGATCGGTGCGGTGGGCGGCTACAGCCCGTCGCTTTCGATCATCGGCCGCCGCGAGACCACGGGTACCTCGCCAAACCCGAACTGCATTAACGGCCATGTTTCCGGCGCTGTCGGATTCACGACCACGCAGCCCGTTTGCGATCCGGTCGAAGCTGCCGGCGGCATCGGCCACCCGTTCTGGCGGCGCATTTCGCAGTCGATCTTCTACTACTCGCCGGTATTCGGCGGTGCGCAGGTCAAGCTCGCCTATCAGACCAACGACGGCAAGTCGACGCAAAGCAACGCCACGACCACGGTGGCCGATCCCTCGATGTGGTCGGCAGCGGTGCAGTGGAGCGGGATGGGCGGACGCGCGCGAGTCGGCGCGGCCTTCGACTCGCACAAAGACTTCTCCACCATCGGCCAGACCGATTCGGGCTTTGCCATCAAGGGGGGATATGACTTTGGCATCGTGGACGTCGGCCTTGCGTACGAATCGATGACCTACAAGAGCGCGACGGGCGATTGCGACGCCGTGCAGATGGGCGTCGCTCTTGCCATTCCGATCGGCCAAGGTCACATTCGTGCCTCCTATTCCCAGGCGGACGATCTCGACGGCACCTTCAACGGGGCCGGAACCTGCGGTGCGGCGGGCGCGGGCGACAACGGCGCCAAGGAGTACACGATCGGGTACGACTATCGGTTCTCGAAGCGCACCACGGTCGGTGTTGGCTACGCGCAAATCAAAAACGACCCCTCGGCGGTGTTTACGTGGACGGGCGCGCCCGGCAACCAGTCGGGCACTGGCCTCGCGCCTTTCCCCGGCTCGGATCCGAGCGCGTTCTTCCTGAGCGTGATTCACCGGTTCTAGCCGCAGCAGTATCGACAAGACGGGCGCCTTCGGGTGCCCGTTTTTTTTCTGCTTTCTGCTAGTCTTTTGCAGTGGACCGCTTGATCCTCGAATTCGACCGCGCGTTGCGTGCAATCGCCGGCGTGGCGCACGCGAGCCGGCCCTCGCCGGCGGAGCGCCTCCCGGAACAGCCCGTCAGCGAGGAGGG
>DATBSZ010000109.1:0-20089 GCA_036559525.1 Burkholderiales bacterium | reverse complement strand
CTGGATCGGCCTCGAAAAGGCGCTGGAGAGCGGCGAGAAGATCAAGGGCGTCATTACCGGCAAGGTGAAGGGCGGCCTGACGGTCATGGCCAACGGCATCCGCGCCTTCCTGCCCGGGTCGCTGGTCGACCTGCGGCCGGTCAAGGACACCACGCCGTACGAAGGCAAGGAGATGGAGTTCAAGGTCATCAAGCTCGACCGCAAGCGGAACAACGTGGTCGTATCGCGCCGCGCGGTGCTCGAGGAGACCGCGGGCGCCGAGCGCGAGCAGCTCCTCGCCTCGCTGCAGGAAGGCGCCACCGTCAAGGGCGTGGTCAAGAACATCACCGACTACGGCGCGTTCGTGGATCTCGGCGGGATCGACGGCCTGCTGCACATCACCGACCTCGCCTGGCGGCGCGTGAAGCATCCGTCCGAGGTCCTCAACGTGGGCGACGAAGTGACCGCCAAGGTCCTCAAGTTCGACTCCGAGAAGAACCGCGTCTCGCTCGGGCTCAAGCAGCTCGGCGAGGACCCCTGGGTCGGCATCGCGCGGCGCTATCCGCAGGGAACGCGCCTGTTCGGCAAGGTCACGAACCTCACCGACTACGGCGCGTTCGTCGAGGTCGAGTCGGGCATCGAGGGCCTGGTGCACGTCTCCGAGATGGACTGGACCAACAAGAACGTGCACCCGTCCAAGGTGGTGCAGGTGGGCGACGAGGTCGAGGTGATGATCCTCGAGATCGACGAGGAGCGCCGCCGAATTTCCCTGGGCATGAAGCAGTGCATGCCCAACCCGTGGGAAGACTTCGCGCGCGAGTACAAGAAGAGCGACAAGGTGAAGGGCCAGATCAAGTCGATCACCGATTTCGGCGTGTTCGTCGGCCTGCCCGGCGGCATCGACGGCCTGGTGCATCTGTCCGATCTTTCGTGGTCGGCGCCCGGCGAGGAGGCGGTCAAGAACTTCAAGAAAGGCGAGGAGGTGGAGGCGGTCGTGCTCTCGATCGACATCGAGCGCGAGCGCATTTCGCTCGGCATCAAGCAGCTCGAGGGCGATCCGTTCACCAACTTCATCGCCGGCCACGAGAAGAACAGCGTGGTCACCGGCGCGGTGAAGTCGGTCGACGCCAAGGGCGCGGTGGTGGACATCGGCGGCGTCGAGGGCTACCTGCGCGCCTCCGAGTTCGCGCGCGACCGCATCGACGACCTCACCAAGCACCTGAAGGAGGGCGACAGCGTGCAGGCGATGATCATCAACGTCGATCGCAAGAACCGCTCGATCAATCTCTCGGTGAAGGCGAAGGACCTCGCCGAGGAGACCGATGCGATGAAGCAGCTGCGCACCGAGCAGGCGGCGGCAAGCGCCGGGGCGACGAATCTGGGCGCCCTGCTGCGGGCGAAGCTGGACAAGAAAGACGGCAACCCGCAGCAATAAGACCGGCAAAGGGGAGGAATGGTCGCCATGACCAAGTCGGAACTGATTGCGCGCCTTGCCCAGCGCTACCCGCAGCTGGTGGCGAAGGACGCCGAATACGCGGTGAAGATGATCCTCGACGCGATGACGCAGAGCCTGCTCAGCGGGCATCGCATCGAGATCCGCGGCTTCGGCAGCTTCGGGCTCAACTACCGTCCGCCGCGCACCGGGCGTAACCCGAAATCCGGCGAGAAGGTGCAGGTGCCGGAGAAGTACGTGCCGCACTTCAAGGCCGGCAAGGAGCTGCGCGAGCGCGTCGACTCGGCGACGCCGCAGTCTTCGTCCGCGCCGCAGCCGCGCGCTTCCCAACCGGTCCGCTAGGTCGACAGGGAAAACTCGCGGCGTCTTCATGCGTATCGTCACCTGGACGATCCGCGTCGGCGTTTTCCTGCTCCTGATCGCCTTCGCAGCGAAGAATGTCGAGCCGGTGGTGCTGCGCTTCTATTTCGATCTCGCGCTGCAGGCGCCGCTGGTGCTCCTCCTGCTCGGCGCCTTCGCTCTCGGCGCGCTGTTCGGCGTGCTCGCCCTGCTGACTACGGTGCTGCGGCAGCGCCGGCAGATCTCGCTTCTCAAGAGACCCCTGGAACCGGTCGTGCCGCCGATCCCCCCGCTCGTCTAGCCATGGAGTTCGAATACTGGTGGCTGCTCGGGTTCCCGCTATTCTTCGGGCTGGGCTGGATCGCCGCGCGCATCGACATCAAGCAGATCGTGTCCGAATCCCGCGCGCTGCCGCGCTCCTACTTCAAGGGCCTGAACTTCCTGCTGAACGAGCAGCCGGACAAGGCGATCGAGGCGTTCATCGAGGTGGTCAAGGTCGATCCCGAAACGATCGAGCTGCACTTCGCGCTGGGGAGCCTGTTCCGCCGGCGCGGCGAGTACGACCGCGCCATCCGCATGCACCAGAACCTGCTCGAGCGCGCCGACCTCGCCGGCGAGCAGAAGCTGCAGGCGCAGATGGAGCTCGGCCAGGACTACCTCAAGGCCGGGATCCTCGACCGCGCGGAGGAAGTCTTTGCCCGACTCGAGAAAACCACCCAGGGGACCGCGGCGCGCCGCTTTCTGTTGGAGATCTACGAGCAGGAGAAGGACTGGCCGCGCGCCATCGAGATGACCAAGCAGGTCGAGACCGATCCGCGCGCGCTCGCCCAGTACCTGTGCGAGCTCGCCGCCTCCGAATCGGCGCAGTCGCATCCCGATGCCGCCCGCCGCCACCTCGACGCCGCGCTCGAGGCGAACCGCAAGTGCGTGCGCGCGAGCCTGCTGTGGGGTGACCTGGAACGAAGCGCCAACAACATCGATCGCGCCGTCGAGCACTGGATGCGCGTCGAGTCGCAGGACCCGGCGTACCTCGCGCTGGTCGCGCAGCGCCTGGTCGAGGCCTACCGCGACGCCGGGCGCGCCGAGGAGGGCCTGACGCTGCTCGCGGGCTACCTCGAGCGCTATCCCTCGCTCGACCTGCTCGACAACGTGTTCCAGCAGACGCTCGAAGCGAAGGGCCCCGAGCAGGCCTACGCCATGGTGCGCGACGAGCTGCGCCGCAACCCGACGCTGCTCGGCCTCGACCGCCTGCTCGAAGCGCAAATCATCGCCGCGGGCTCGCCCGACAAGCGCCGCGACCTGGAGTTGGTGCGCAACCTCGTCCATGGTCATACGCGGCGTCTTGCCCGTTATCGCTGCGAGAGCTGCGGCTTCAAGGCGCGCCAGTTCCACTGGCATTGCCCGGCCTGCGGCGGCTGGGAAACCTATCCGCCGCGCCGCACTGAGGAGTTCGACCTTACGCCATGAACGTCACGATCATTGGAACGGGATACGTGGGCTTGGTTACTGGCGCTTGCCTCGCCGACGCGGGCAACAACGTGTTCTGCCTCGACGTGGACGAGCAGAAAATTCGCGCGCTCAACGCCGGGCGCATCCCGATCTACGAGCCCGGGCTCGAGCCGATCGTGCAGCGCAACGAGGCCGCCGGCCGGCTGCGCTTCTCGACCGACGTGGCGGCGAGCGTGGCGCACGGGGAGCTGCAGCTGATCGCGGTCGGCACGCCGCCGGACGAGGACGGCTCGGCCGACATGCAGTACGTGCTGGCCGCGGCGCGCGCCATCGGCAAACACATGAAGTCCTACAAGGTGATCGCCACCAAGTCGACGGTGCCGGTCGGCACCGCGGACCGGATCGCGGAAGCCGTGAAAAAAGAGACCGACGTTCCCTTCTCCGTGGTTTCCAATCCCGAGTTCCTCAAGGAAGGCGCCGCGATCGAGGATTTCATGCGGCCCGACCGCATCATCGTCGGCTCCGAAGATCCGCGCGCCATCGCGCTCTTGCGCCAGCTCTACGCGCCGTTCCAGCGCAACCGCGAGCGCATCATCGTCATGGGAGTGCGCTCGGCCGAGCTCACCAAGTACGCGGCGAACGCCATGCTCGCCACACGCATCTCGTTCATGAACGAGATCGCGAATATCGCCGAGGCCCTCGGCGCGGACGTCGAAGAGGTCCGCCACGGCATCGGCGCCGACCCGCGCATCGGCACCGCCTTCCTGTACCCGGGAGCGGGCTATGGTGGCTCCTGCTTTCCGAAGGACGTGAGAGCGCTGCAGCGCACCGCGTCGGAGGCCAAGCGGGAATTGCGCGTGGTGGCTGCCGTGGAAGCGGTCAACGAGGCGCAAAAGCACGTCGTCGCGGCGAAGATCAAGCGGCGCTTCGGCGACCGGCTGAACGGCAAGTGCTTCGCGGTCTGGGGGCTCGCTTTCAAGGCAAATACCGACGACATGCGCGAGGCGTCGAGCCGCACCTTGATCTCCGACCTGGTAGGCGCGGGGGCGCGCGTCCGCGCTTACGATCCCGCGGCGGGCCACGAGGGAAAGCGGCTCTACCGCGACAGCCCCGGCATCGAAATTGTCGACTCCGCCCTCGCGGCGCTGGAGGGGGCCGACGCGCTCGCCGTGGTGACCGAGTGGCGGGAGTTTCGCAGCCCGGATTTCGCGGCGATCAAGGCGCGCCTCAAGACTCCCGCGATCTTCGACGGGCGTAACCTCTATGACCCAAGCGTCCTCAAGGGTCTCGGCTTCGAGTATTTCCCGATCGGGAGAAAGTCATAGATACCGCCAAGGCGAGAGTGCTGGTGGTGGGCGACGTCATGCTCGACCGCTACTGGTTCGGCGAGGTGTCGCGCATCTCGCCCGAGGCGCCGGTGCCCGTCGTCCTGGTGAACGAGAAAAGCGAGGTGCTGAAGCTCGGCGGCGCCGCCAACGTAGCGTGGAACTGCAAGGAGCTCGGCGCGCGCACCCGGCTGCTCTCGGTCGTCGGCACCGACGAGCCGGGACGCTCGCTCGAGAAGCTGCTGAAGAAAATGGGAGTCGAAGCGAGCCTGCATCACGACCGCAGCCTGAGCACGACGCAGAAGCTGCGCGTGATCGGCAGGCGCCAGCAGCTGCTGCGCATCGATTTCGAGCGCCCGCCCTCACGCGAGGTGCTCGCGTCCAAGCTGGAGGACTTCAAGCGCGCGCTGCCGGAGAGCGACGTCATCATTCTCTCCGACTATGGCAAGGGCGGGCTGCACCACATCGCGGAAATGATTCGCAGCGCGCGCCGCGCCGGCAAGCGCGTGCTGGTCGATCCGAAAGGAGACGACTATGCGCGCTACAAGGGCGCGAGCATCATTACGCCCAACCTCGCCGAGCTGCGCGAGGTCGTCGGCACCTGGAAGGACGAGAAGGACCTCAAGGCCCGCGCCGAGGCGCTGCGCGACAAGCTCAAGCTCGAAGCGTTGCTCCTGACCCGCGGCGGGGACGGCATGACGCTGTTCGGGAAGAAGGTGATGAGCATCAAGGCCGAGGCGCGCGAGGTGTTCGACGTCACCGGCGCCGGGGACACCGTGATCGCCACCCTTGCGGTGATGCTCGCCGCCGGCGCCACGCTGGAAGCCGGGGTGCGCATCGCCAACCGGGCCGCCGGCATCGTGGTGGGCAAGCTCGGCACCGCGGCCGCCACGCACGCCGAGCTTTTCGGAAAAGGCAGCAAGTGACTTACACCATCGTCACCGGGGCGGCCGGCTTCATCGGCTCGAAGCTGGTCGAGGGCCTCAACCGCCGCGGCATCACCGAGGTGATCGCGGTCGACAACCTCCAGCACTCCGACAAGTTCCGCAACCTCGCCGGCTGCGAGATCGCCGACTACGTCGACCAGGCCGAGTTCATCGCGAACCTCGAGCGCTACGAGGGCGCGGTCGAGGCGGTGTTCCACCAGGGCGCCTGCTCCGACACCATGGAGAGCGACGGGCGCTACATGATGGACAACAACTACGGCTACTCGAAGCGCCTGCTCGAATGGTGCCAGGACGAGGAAGTGCCGCTCATCTATGCCTCGTCGGCGTCGGTGTACGGCGCCGGTCCCGAATTCCGCGAGGAGCGCCGCTGCGAGAAGCCGCTCAACGTCTACGGCTACTCCAAGTTCCTGTTCGACCAGTACGTGAGGGGCACCCTCGAAACGAGGACCTCGCAGGTCGTCGGCCTGCGCTACTTCAACGTCTACGGCCCGAACGAGGCGCACAAGGGCCGCATGGCCTCGGTGGCGCTGCACGCGTACCAGCAGCTGCACGCCGAGGGCCGAGTCAAGCTGTTCGTCGGCTGCGACGGCTACCGCGACGGCGAGCAGCGGCGCGACTTCATCTACGTCGACGACGTCGTGGCGGTGAACCTCTGGTTCCTCGAGCGCCGCGACGTTTCCGGCGTGTTCAATTGCGGCACCGGCAAGGCGCAGTCCTTCAACCGGCTCGCCGCTGCCGTGGTGAACGCGGTGCACGGCACGCAGGCGATGCTGCAGGACCTGGTCGCCAAGCGGCTGATCGAGTACGTGCCGTTTCCGCCGGCGCTGGTCGGGAAATACCAGAGCTTCACGGAGGCCGACCTGTCGCGGCTGCGCGCGGCCGGCTACCCGGGCGAGTTCAAGAACGTGGAGCAGGGCGTGGCGGCGTACATGGCCGAGCTGAAGAAGCAGGAGCAGTAGGAGAGGTGAAAAGGACCGTCGAAGACTTCATCGGGAATACGCCGCTCGTCCGCCTGCAGCGCCTGCCCGGTTCGGACAAGAACATCCTCCTTGCCAAGCTCGAAGGCGACAATCCGGCGGGCTCGGTGAAGGACCGGCCGGCGATCTCGATGATCCGCCGCGCCGAGAAGCGCGGCCGCATCAAGCCCGGCGACACGCTGGTCGAGCCGACCTCGGGCAATACCGGGATCGCGCTGGCCATGGCGGCGGCGATCCGCGGCTACCGCCTGGTGCTGATCATGCCCGAGCACCTTTCGGCCGAGCGGCGCCAGACGATGCGGGCCTACGGCGCCGAGATCATCCTGACGCCGCAGGCGGGCGGCATGGAAGCCGCGCGCGACCTCGCCGAGCGCATGGTGCGCGAGAAGAAGGGCACCATGCTCGACCAGTTCGCCAACCCCGACAACCCGCTGGTGCACTACGAGACCACCGGCCCGGAGATCTGGCGCGACACCGACGGCCGCATTACGCACTTTGTCTCGAGCATGGGGACCACCGGCACCATCATGGGGTGCTCGCGCTTCTTCAAGGAGAAGAACGCGGCGATCCAGGTCATCGGCTGCCAGCCGCAGGAGGGCTCGCAGATTCCGGGCATCCGCAAGTGGCCCGAGGCCTACCTGCCGAAGATCTACGACGCGCGGCGCGTCGACCGGCTGGAATACGTGAGCCAGGCCGAAGCCGAGGAGATGACGCGGCGCCTGGCGCGCGAGGAGGGCATCTTCGCCGGCATCTCCTCCGGCGGCGCGATGCACGTGGCGCTGCGAGTCTCGAAAGAGCTGAAGAACGCGGTCATCGTGACCATCGTCTGCGACCGCGGCGACCGCTATCTGACCACCGGGGTGTTCCCCGACTGACGCATCCCACCATGGGAGGAACTCAATGAAGATCGTTGCAATCGTCCTGGTCGTCCTGGGCATCGGCCTGGCGTTCTGGGGGTACCGGTTGTCCGGCGGCGTCGGCGCACAACTGAGCGAGGCAGTCACGGGTTCGCCGACCGACAAGATCATGGCTTTTTATATCGGCGGCGCAGCCAGCCTTGCCGTCGGCCTGTTCCTGCTGTTCAGGAAATAGGGCGACCCAGCCGAGATGACGCCGGTCCTCGCGTTCGACATCGAGACCATCCCCGACGTCGCGGGCATCCGCCGGCTGTACGACCTGCCGGCGGATCTGCCCGACCAGGACGTCGCCGAGCTTGCGGCGCAGAAGCGCCGCGTGCAGACCGGCAACGACTTCCTGCCGACCTATCTGCACCGCGTCGTGGTCATCTCCTGCGTGCTGCGCGACGACGACGGCGTGCGCGTGTTCTCGATCGGCGAGCCCGAGGCCAACGAGGCTGCCGCGATCAAGCGCTTCTTCGAGGGGATCGACAAGTACGTGCCGCAGATCGTGTCGTGGAACGGACGCGGCTTCGACCTGCCGGTGCTGGTGAACCGCGCACTGCAGCACGGCGTCGGCGCGGCGTGCTTCTGGGACACCGGCCGCGACAACCAGGACTTCCGCTACAGCAACTACATCAACCGTTTCCACGAGCGCCACGTCGATCTCATGGACGTGCTCTCGCTCTACGGCGGGCGCGGCTCGCCGCTCGACGACGTCGCCAGGCTCGCGGGCCTTCCCGGCAAGGTCGGCATCGGCGGCAACGCGGTGTGGGAGAGCTACCGCCGCGGCGAGCTCGCCGCGATCCGCAACTACTGCGAGGCGGATTGCGTCAACACCTACCTTCTCTTCCTGCGCTTCCAGCAGATGCGCTGCGTGTTCGACGCCGCGCGCTACGCCGAGGAGTGCAGCATGCTGCGCGCCGCTCTCGAGAAACGTCCGGAGCCGCACTGGCGGGAGTTCCTGTCGCTCTGGAAAACCTGATTCTCAACATCGACGCGCTCGACGCCGAAGGGCGCGGCGTCGCCCGCAATGCGGAGGGCAAGGTGGTGTTCGTCGAGGGCGCGTTGCCCTCCGAACGCGCGACGGTCCGCTTGTTCAAGGAGAAGCGCAAGTTCGACCTCGGCCGCGCGACCTCCATCGTCGAGCGCTCCGCGGGCCGGCGCGAGCCGCGCTGCCCGCATTTCGGCGTCTGCGGCGGTTGCGCCACGCAGCATGCCGACGAGCGCACCCAGATGGCGGCAAAGCAACGCTGGCTGGAAGACTGCCTCGAGCGCATCGGCAAGGTGAAGCCGGAGACGCTGCTGCCGATCGTCTACGGTCCCGAATGGGGCTATCGGCACCGCGCGCGGCTCTCGGTGCGCCACGTGCAGAGCCGGGGCGCGATGGTGGGCTTCCGCGAGCGCCGCTCGACGCACGTGGCCGACATGCACGAATGCCACGTGCTGCCCGAGGGAATCAGCGCGTTGATTTCTCCGTTGCGCGCTCTGGTGGAAAATCTGTCCATCCGCGAGCGGCTGCCGCAGATTGAAGTCGCCGTCGGCGACAACGCCGTGGTGCTGGTGTTCCGGCATTTGTTGCCGTTGACGGACGCCGACCATCTCGCGCTGAAAGACTTCTCCGAAAGACACCAAATCCATGTCTGGCTGCAGCCCGCCGGCCCCGACAGCGCGCACCCGTTCCACCCCGAGGCGAGCGAGCTGCATTACGACCTGCCGGAGTTCGGCGTGCGCATCCGGTTTCGCCCGACCGAGTTCACGCAGGTGAACTTCGCGATGAACCGCGTGCTCGTCTCGCGCGCGCTGCGGCTGCTCGATCCGCAGCCGGGCGAGCGCATCGCGGACCTTTTCTGCGGCCTGGGCAATTTTTCTCTGCCGCTCGCCGCGAAAGGCGCGCAGGTCGTGGGTTTCGAAGGCAGCGCCGGTCTCGTGGAGCGCGCCCGGCAGAACGCAGCGGCCAACGGCCTGGTGGCGCAGTTCGAGGCGGTGGATCTCTTCAAGCACGGCATCGCGGCGTTCGGGCCGTTCGACAAGCTGCTGATCGACCCGCCGCGCGAAGGTGCCGTGGAAATCGTGAAGTCGCTCCCCGAAACCTGGCCGCGGCGCGTGGTCTACGTCTCGTGCGACCCGGCGACCCTTGCCCGGGACGCCGCCGTCCTGGTGCATACGAAAGGCTGGCGGCTGGCCGCTGCGGGCGTGGTCAACATGTTCCCCCACACCGCGCACGTCGAAAGCATCGCGCTGTTCGAGAAATAAAAAAGGCGCCCGAAGGCGCCTTTCTCAAGGTGCAAGCAGCTTAGTCGCGGTCGCCTGCCAGCGCCAGGAGCAGGTGCAGCAGGTTGGCGAAGATGTTGAACAGGCTCATGTAGACGCCGGTCGTCGCCATCACGTAGTTGGTCTCGCCGCCGCGCATGATGCGCTGCAGGTCGTAGAGCAGGAACAGCGAGAACACCACGATCACCAGGGTGGAGATGGTGAGCGCGAGCGCCGGAATCTGCAGGAACATGTTGGCGATCATCGCGATCAGGAGCGCGATCATGCCGACGAACAGGAACTTGCCCATGAAGCTCAGATCCCGCTTGATCGTCTGCGCGAGCGCGCCCATGGCGAAGAAGATCACCCCGGTGCCGACCGCGGCGTAGCCGACCAGCGCCATGCCGTTCTTCATGGAGAGCGCGACGTTCAGGATCGGCCCGAGCCACCAGCCGAGCAGCCCCGTCATCAGGAGCAGCAGCGCCACCCCCACGCCGCTGTTGCGGTTGGCCGCGATGCCGAATTGCAGGCCGATGACCGCAGCGAGCATCACCAGCGTGCTGATGATCGGGCTCGCCACGATGATGCTGCTCGTCGCCATGCCGATCCAGGCGCCGATCACCGTCGGCACCATGGTCAGCGCCAGCAACATATAGGTGTTCCGCAGGACCTTCTGGCCCTGGTCCGTGACTGCGACGTCCTGGACCGGCTCGTAGCGGGTGCCACGGCCAAAGCCCTGATCGTCGGTGCGAACGGGTTTCAGTTCGGGTTGCATCCTTCCTCCAAGTCTTTATGTATGTAACGACTAAGACTACCAAAGCCCCCCCAAGTTGCAACAGCCGGAGCGGAGACAAAAGGTAAGATGTGGGCGTTACAGGGGTTTTTCAAGCCGGAGAGTTGGCAGAGCGGTCGAATGCGGCGGTCTTGAAAACCGTTAGCCCGCGAGGGCTCGGGGGTTCGAATCCCTCACTCTCCGCCAGGCAAATGTGGGCATAGAATCCCAACGGATTCAGGCATGAAACGAGCGGCGGTCTACAGCAGTTCGAGCCGGGCGCGGGCAGCGGCCAAGCCCGCAGTGCCGGCCAATCCTCCCATTACGTTTCGCGAGTGGCGCAAGCGCCACGCCCGCGGCATCAAGGTTGGCGCCGCGGTGGCGGGCGCGCTGGTCCTGGGACTCTTCCTCTGGATGTTGGCGCCGGCCAAGGGACTCACCCTTGCCGACATCGAGGTCGCGGTCCAGAAGGCGCTCGAATCGCAGCAGCCGGCGCTGACCGCGGCCGACGCCTACGAGAGCATCCTGCCTTCGGTGGTGCACGTACGCGGGCTGCCGGATGCGCCCGACGCCGACGTGCCCTCGGAGCGCGAGAGCCAGAGCGGCACCGGCGTGGTGATCGTCGACACCGGCATCATCCTGACGAACCTCCACGTGGTGCACGGCGCGAAGAGCATCAAGGTCGTGTTCCACGATGGCCTGGAGTCCGACGCGATCGTGACCGGCGTGCAGCCGGAGCACGATCTCGCGGTGCTGCAGGCGAAGATCATCCCCGACGATCTTTATGCGGCAACGCTGCGCTCGACGCAGGGCCTGCGGCCCGGCGAGCCGGTCGTGGCAGTGGGCTTTCCTTTCGGCATCGGCCCGTCGGTGTCTGCAGGCGTGATCTCGGGCCTCGGGCGCGAGTACCAGACGCTCGACGGCAAGCGCGTGCTGACCAACCTCATCCAGTTCGACGCCGCGGTGAACCCGGGCAACTCCGGCGGGCCGCTGATCACGCTCGAGGGCGAGGTGATCGGTATCGTCACTGGGCTCCTCAACCCGAGCGAGCAGCGCGTGTTCATCGGCATCGGTTTTGCCGTCCCGATCGAGAACGCCGCCGGCGCGGTCGGTCTCTCCCCTTTCTAAAGGAACCCATGGAAAACGTCGCGACCTTGATGGAGAAGATCCTCTACGAGGTGAAGAAGGTCGTGGTCGGCCAGGATCACTTCCTCGAGCGCGTGCTGGTGGCGACGCTCGCGCAGGGCCACCTGCTGGTCGAAGGCGTGCCGGGCCTCGCGAAGACGCTCACCGTGAAGACCCTCGCGCAGACCATCCGCGGCAGCTTCCGCCGCATCCAGTTCACGCCCGACCTGGTCCCCGCCGACCTCGTCGGCACGCGCATCTACAACCAGAAGACCGGCGAGTTCCACACTTCGCTCGGGCCGGTGTTCTGCAACCTGCTGCTCGCCGACGAGATCAACCGCGCGCCGGCAAAGGTGCAGAGCGCGCTGCTCGAGGTGATGCAGGAGCGCCAGGTGACGATCGCGGGCGAGACCCACCACGTGCCCTCGCCGTTCCTGGTGATGGCGACGCAGAACCCGATCGAGACCGAGGGCACCTACCCGCTGCCCGAGGCGCAGGTCGACCGCTTCATGATGAAGGTGCTGGTCGACTACCCAAGCGAGGAGGAGGAGTTCGTCATCGTCGAGCGCGTGACCGGCGTGCTGGCCGAGGCGCACGGCGTGGCGACCACCGACGAGCTCGGCGCGCTGCAGCGCGAATGCCGCAGGGGCTACGTCGAGCCCTCCCTCATGCAGTACGCGGTGCGCCTCGCCGCGGCGACGCGCGACCCCGAGCGCTACGGCATCAAGGGCCTCGCGAAGTACATCAACTACGGCGCGAGCCCGCGCGCCTCGATCCACGTCATCGAGGGCGCGCGCGCGCTCGCGTTCCTGCGCGGGCGCGACTATGCGCTGCCGGAGGACGTGACCGATCTCGTGCCCGACGTGTTCCGCCATCGCCTGGTGCTGTCCTACGAAGCGCTCGCCGAGGGACTTTCGCCCGACGAGCTCGTCAAGCGCGTGATGCAGCACATCCGCCAGCCGGCCAAGCCGCTCGAGACTCATGTCAAGGTTGCAGGCGCGTAATCCCGAGGCGGTCCTGCGCCGCCTGGAGTGGACGGTGATCCGGCGGCTCGACGGGCTGCTGCAGGGCGACTACCGCACGCTGTTCCGCGGCTTCGGCCTGGACCTCGCCGACCTGCGCGAATACCAGTACGGCGACGACGTGCGCCACATCGACTGGAACGTGACCGCGCGGCTGCAGACGCCCTACGTGCGCGAATACCACGAGGACCGCGAGGTCACCGCCTGGTTCCTGCTGGATCTGTCCTCGTCGCTGGATTTCGGCTCGGGCGAAGTGCGCAAGCGCGGCGTGTCGGCCGATTTCGTCGCGGTGCTCACGCGCATCCTCACGCGCCATGGCAACAAGGTGGGCGCGCTGTTCTACGGCGAGGACGTCGACGCGATGATGCCGGCACGCACCGGCCGGCGCCACGTGCTGCAGATCCTGCACGCCATGCTGGCGCGCCCCGCGCCCACGCGCAATGCGCCCACCGACCTCGGCGAGCTCCTCGCCGCGGGTGCGCACTTGGCGCGGCGGCGATCGCTCGTGTTCGTGGTGTCCGATTTCTTCAGCGTGCCGGGCTGGGAGGCGCGGCTCGGACAGCTCGCGCAGCGCCACGAGGTCGTCGCCGTGCGCCTGCATGACCCGCTGGAGTCGAGCCTGCCCGACCTCGGCATGCTGGTGGTGCAGGACGCGGAGACCGGCGAGCAGATCTTCGTCGATACGCACGACCGCGCGTTCCGCAAGCGCTTCACGGCAGCGGCGCAGCGCCGCGAGGCCGCGCTGCGCGCCGCGTTCCGCGACGCCGGCATCGACGCGCTCGAGCTCTCGACCGACGATGACCTGGTGGACGCGATTCGCCGCTTCGCCGACATGCGCAAGCGCCGCAGCCGGCTCGCCGGCGGCGCCCCGCTGCCCAAGCACTTGGAAGTCATGGGGACAAACGCCTCATGACCTTCTTATGGCCCGAGATGCTTTGGCTGATGCTGGCGCTGCCGCTGCTGGCTGCGGCCTATGTCCTGGTCTTGAGAAGGAAGAAAAAGCTCGCGCTGCGCTACGCGAGCCTCGGGCTGGTGCGCGAGGCGATGGGCGTCGGACAGCGCGTCAAGCGCCACATCCCGCCGTTCCTGTTCTTCCTCGCGCTTGCGGCGATGCTGTTCGCGATCGCGCGCCCGCAGGCCACGGTCACGTTGCCCACGCAGCACGAAACGGTCATCCTGGCGATGGACATCTCCGGCAGCATGCGCGCCACCGACGTCGAGCCGAACCGGCTGGTCGCGGCGCAGAACGCCGCGAAGCAGTTCGTCGCCGAGCAGCCGGAGAACGTGCGCATCGGCGTGGTCGCCTTCGCCGGCACCGCGACCGTGGCGCAGGCGCCGACGCGCAACCGCGAGGACGTGGTCGCCGCGATCGACCGCTTCCAGCTGCAGCGCGCCACCGCCATCGGCAGCGCGATCATCGTGTCGCTCGCCACCATCTTCCCGGAAGCGGGAATCGACATCGGAGCGCTCACCTACGGCGCGGAGACCCCGAAGAAGGGCGAGAAGCCCGCCGCGCAGGCGCACAAGCCGGTGCCGCCGGGCTCGTACGCTTCTGCGGTCATCATCCTGCTCACCGACGGCCAGCGCACCACCGGCCCGGACTCGGTCCAGGCCGCGAAGATGGCCGCCGAGCGCGGCGTGCGCATCTACACCGTCGGCGTCGGCACGCCCGACGGCAAGATCATCGGCTTCGAGGGCTGGTCGATGCGCGTGCGGCTCGACGAGGAGACGCTGAAGTCGGTCGCCGACATCACGCGCGGCGAGTATTTCTACGCCGGCAACGCGCTGGATCTCAAGAAGGTCTACCAGGCGCTCAACGCCAAGCTTGTGCTCGAGCGCAAGAAGACCGAAGTCACCGCGCTGTTCGCTGCGATTGCCGCGCTGTTCGCCGTCGTTTCCGCGGCGTTGTCTCTCGCCTGGTTTCACAGAATCGTTTAGGGAAGGTCTGAAGGAGTCGCCCCCGCGAAGGCGGGGGCCTAATTTGTTTTTGAGGCACATAGGTTCCCGCGTTCGCGGGAACGACCAACTGCTGCTTTTTCAGGGATTCCCTAGACGACCGGACCATAGCCCGAACTGCACGGCGAAGAACTGGCGCGACCAGAATGTGGTCAACGCCAGATGAGACGCGTGTCGCTCTATAGCAATTCCCCTCGTTCTCCCGTCGGCGCTCGTCCTGAATCGCCCAGTCCGGAAAAACCTGTCGAAGCGCCTGTGAAGGCGAAGTGGCGCGATCTCTACAAGCGCCATGAGCGCCCGCTGGCGATCTCAGCTTTCATCATGCTTGCAGCGTTCGCCGCCGCGTCGCATGTGACGAAGTCGCCGGTGGCGCCGGCGATCTCGCAGGAGAGAATCGACGCCGCGGTCGCGCGATCGCTTTCCGAGCAGCCTTTACCGTCGCCCGCGGCGAAGGTCTACGAGGCGGTGAAAGGCGCGATCGTGCTGGTGCGCGCGATCGGCGACGCGCTCGAGACCGACGAATACCTGCAGAAGGCAGCCGGCACGGGCGTGGTGGTCGTCAATCGCGGCACGATTCTTACCAGCCTGCACGTGGTCGCAGGCGCGGGCCGGATCCGGGTGGTGTTCGCCGACGGCCTCGAATCCGACGCGAAGGTCGTCGGCCAGCAGCCCGAGAACGATCTCGCCGTCCTCCAGGCCGAGACCGTGCCCGACGATCTCGCCGCGGCGGTGATGCGGCCGCGCGCCGACCTGCAGCCGGGCGATACGGTGGTCGCGGTCGGCTTCCCGTTCGGCATCGGGCCTTCGGTCAGCGCCGGCGTCGTGTCCGGCCTGAAGCGTGAGTACCGCTCGCCGGGCGGCGAGTCCCATCTGTCGAACCTCATCCAGTTCGATGCTGCGGTCAACCCGGGCAGCTCGGGCGGGCCGCTCCTCAACGCCGCCGGCGAAGTGGTCGGCATCGTCACCGCGATGCTCGATCCGGGCGGCGGCGGCTTCGCCGGCATCGGCTTCGCGGTGCCGGTCGAGACCGCCGCTGCGGCCGCCGGCACGGCGCCGTTCTGACATGACTTTCCTCTGGCCCGAATTCCTGTGGCTTCTGCTCGCCGTGCCGGCGAGCATCGCCGGTTATCTCCTGCTATTGAAGGTGAAGAAGAAAGCAGCGGTGCGCTACCCGAGCCTTGGATTGATTCGAGAAGCCGCGGGCAAAGGCCTGTGGTGGCGCCGCCACCTGCCGCCGGCGATGCTGGTCCTCGGGCTCGCCGCCATGATCGCCGCGATCGCGCGTCCGGCCGCGGTGATCACGCTGCCCACGAGCCACGAGACCGTGATCCTGGCGATCGACGTCTCGGGGAGCATGCGGGCGAACGACGTCGAGCCCTCGCGGATCGAGGCGGCGCAAGCGGCGGCGCGCACGTTCGTCAACGAGCAGCCGCGCAGCACGCGCATCGGCGTGGTGGCGTTCGCCGGCAGCGCCGCCCTGGTCCAGCCCCCGACCAGCAACCGCACCGACGTGGTCGCCGCGATCGACCAGCTGCAGCTCCAGCACGCCACTGCCGTGGGCAGCGGGCTCCTCGTGTCGCTGAAGGCGATCTTTCCGGAGCTCGATTTCGATCTGCAGAAAAAACCGGACCTCAAGCCGGTGCCGCCGGGGTCCTATTCCTCGGCGGCGATCGTGCTGCTCACCGACGGCCAGACCACCACCGGGCCAGACCCGGTCGATGCGGCGCGCCTCGCCGCCGAGCGCGGCGTGCGCGTGTTCACGGTCGGCGTCGGCACCGACAACGGCCAGATCCTCACCGGCGAGGGCTGGTCGATGCGCGTGCGCCTCGACGAGGACGCGCTGAAGGCGATCGCCGACCTGACGCGCGCCGAGTACTTCTACGCCGGCAACGCGGTGGACCTGAAGAAGGTGTACCAGTCGCTGCGCTCGAAGCTGGTGATGGAGAAGAAGCAGACCGAAATCACCGCGTTGTTCTCTGCGATCGCGGCGGCGATTGTCCTTCTGTCCGCGACGCTGTCGATGCTTTGGTTTAACAGAATCGTCTAGAAATCGAACTGTAGCGTCGCGCCACGGTACCTGAGGTCCTCGACGAAGAACTGCCCGAACGGGGCGAAGCCCTCGTAGGCCTCCAGCAGCAAGGTGATCCCGCGCTGCTCGAGCGTATGGCTACCGATCTTGATCCCGGCCTTCGCGCTGACGCCCGAGCGCCAGTCGGCCTGCTCGAGCCACTTCACGTCCAGGCCCGCGGTCAGCCGCTGGCCGAAAAACACCGGTGGGCCGACATAGTCGAAGCCGGCGTGCACGCCGCTGCCCTCGTAGCTGTCGGTGCTGCTGCGTACAACCTGGCTCGCGCCTCCGTACAGGCGCCAGCCCGAGCGCTCCCAGGCGACGAGCAGGTCGACCGCCTCGAAGCTGAGGTCGACGCGCCGCGGCGCGTTGCCGCCGAGAATCAGCTCGTCGCCAAGATGCGAGCTCTGGTGGTAGAAACGCCCGCGCAGGGAGAAGGGCCCGTTGCGCCAGGTAACAGGCAGGCCGAAGCGGTAGTCGGTGTTGACCAGCGCGTCGCCCGGCAAATCCAGGTTGAAGAGCGAGTCCGCCGAGCCGAACACGCTCAGCTGCCAGCCATGGTCCGGTCTCGCGCTACTGCGGCGTAGCAGGCCGAAGTCCACCCCGACGCCGAGAAACGCCGCGCTGAAACTGCCGGCATCGCGCTTCACCTGGAGCCCGCTCATGAATACGCGCGGCTCGGCGGGGTCCGCCACCGGCGGGCGGAATGGGGCGTCGCGCGGGAAGAACTCGTAGTCGTGCGTCGGCTGCGCAGCGCCGGTCAAGGGGAGCGCCGCGAGGCAATAGATGGCGATCAGGAGTCTCTTCACAGGAGCCAGCAGAGTCCGGCAAGAGAGCGCTTGCCGTCTAGCGGCGCTCGGGGCCGGATGAAATAGCGGTATCCGGTAAAATTCCTCGTTTTTCCATGGCGTTAATCGTTCAGAAGTTCGGCGGCACCTCCGTCGGTTCGGTCGAGCGAATCCGCAACGTCGCGCGCCGCATCGCGAAGTGGAAGGCGGCGGGCCACGACCTCGTGGTCGTCCCTTCGGCGATGGCGGGCGAGACCAACCGCCTGATCGGGCTCGCCGAGAGCGTGCAGCCGCAACCCGACGCGCGCGAGCTCGACGTCGTCGCCTCGACCGGCGAGCAGGTGACCGTCGGCCTGCTTTCGATGGCGCTGATCGGGCTCGGCGTGAAGGCGAAGAGCTATGCTGGCTGGCAGGTGAAGATCCTGACGGATTCGGCGTTCACCAAGACCCGAATCATTTCCATCGATCAGCAGCGAATCCGGGACGATCTGAAAGCGGGCCACGTCGTGGTCGTAGCGGGCTTCCAGGGCGTGGACGGAGAGGGGAACATCACCACGCTCGGCCGCGGTGGCTCCGACACCTCCGCGGTGGCGCTCGCCGCGGCCCTGAAAGCGCAGGAGTGCCAGATCTACACCGACGTCGACGGCATCTACACCACCGACCCGCGGCTCGTGCCCGAGGCGCGGCGCCTGAGCACCATCACGTTCGAGGAGATGCTCGAGATGGCGGGCGCCGGCTCCAAGGTGCTGCAGATCCGCTCGGTCGAGTTCGCCGGCAAGTACCGCGTGCCGACGCGCGTGCTCTCCAGCCTGACCGACCCGGCGCTGCCGATCGGCGAGGAGGCGCGCTCCGGCACGCTGATCACCTTCGAGGAAGACCCGCACATGGCGATGGAAAAAGCAGTCATCTCCGGCGTCGCGTTCAACCGCGACGAGGCCAAGATCACGGTGCACGACGTTCCCGACCGTCCCGGCATCGCCTATGCCATCCTCGGCCCGATCGCCGATGCCCACATCGACGTCGACGTCATCGTGCAGAACGTCGGCCACGACGGCATGACCGACCTGTCGTTCACCGTGCACCGCAACGACTACGCCAAGACGATGAAGCTCCTGAAGGGGCAGGTCCAGCCGCACATCAAGTGCCGCGACGTGAGCGGCGACGAGCGCATCGCCAAGGTGTCGATCGTCGGCATGGGCATGCGCTCGCACGCCGGCATCGCGGCGCAGATGTTCCGCACCCTCGCCGAGGAGGGCATCAACATCCAGATGATCTCCACCTCCGAGATCAAGATCACCGTGGTCATCGAGGAGAAGTACACCGAGCTCGCCGTGCGCGTGCTGCACAAGGCTTTCGAGCTCGAGAACGCCGGCTGATTCATAAGCGTTGCTCATGGATCGGCCGTGGGATGCACTATGGTGCAAACCGTTTTGATTGACAGGCAAAACCGCGCTTACTAGGGTCTGCCTCTAGAGGAGGAGTCCCATGCGCCGCGCATCCGTGCCAATCGTCTCGGCCAGTCTCGCCGGTTTCGCTTTACTCGCACCTGCAGTGCACGCCACCGGCAAGCACCACCGCCCGCCGGCCGAGCCGGTGACCTGCGTCGAGCTTGCCACCGATCCCGATAACGGCCTGCTCGGCGCCCCGGGCGTCAAGTCGGTCACGAGCCTCATCGTCCCGGCGGCCGGAGCGAACCTCGCCTACTGCCAGGTGAACATCCTGTACGGCACGAACGCCAACCAGAACATCAACATCCGCGTCGGCCTGCCGCTCAACTCGCTGGACGGCGGCGCGGGCGGTGTGCAGGGAGCCTGGAACGGCAGGACGCAGGGGATCGGCGGCGGCGGCTGTTCCGGAAGCGTGAACGTCAACGCGCCGGTCAACGCGGGCTACGTGGGATCGGGCAACGATACTGGCCACGTCGGGGGCAACTGCGAGCCCGGCGTCAACGAGGACGGGACGTACAACCTGCAGTTCATCAATGACTTCATCCGCAACGGGATGAAGCAGCAGGTGCTCTTCTCCAAGTCGGTGGCGAAAACCTATTACGCAGCCAAGCCCGCCTACAACTACTGGAACGGCTGCTCGACCGGCGGGCGCCAGGGCTACGTGGTGGCGCAGGAGCTCGGCAAGGAGCTCGACGGCATTCTCGCGAACGCCCCGGCGATCTACTGGACACGATTCCAGACCGCGCAAATGTGGGGCCAGATCGTGATGAAGGACCTCGTCGGCGCCCCGATCGCCGCTGCCAAGCTCTCCCAGGCCACCGCCTCGGCGGTCGCGGCCTGCGATGCAGCCGACGGCGTGGTCGACGGCGTGATCGACGATCCGCGGACGTGCAAGTTCAGCGCAACGGCAAACGTCTGCGGCACGGCGACCGCCCCGGCGGCGAACTGCCTGACGCTCCAGGAGGCCGACGCCATCGATCTGATCTGGGATGGGCCGCGCAACGCGCGCGGCAACAGGATCTGGTTCGGGCTCGATCGCGGGACCAACCTGAGCGGCCTGAACGGCACCAACCCGTTCGCGCTCGGCGTGACCCAGTTCCACTGGGACATGCACGACCGCAACTTCGACTGGCGCACCGTGACGATCGACGGGTACGCGCAGGTGGCGCAGGAAGGCTCGCGCAACATCGCCGACGTCACCGACACCTTCGGCGATCTCGACACCTTCCGTCGCAGCGGCGGCAAGCTGCTCACCTTCGTCGGCGCGAACGACCAGCTCATCATGCCGCGCG
>DATBSZ010000108.1:0-6463 GCA_036559525.1 Burkholderiales bacterium | reverse complement strand
ACCGGCAGCGCGCGCCGATCGATTTCTTGCCAGATTTTCTTGAAAGATTCATCGGTCAGCGCTTTACCGCCGATGTTTGCCAATACCATGACCCCGACGGCTCCAGCCGAACAAGCACGGGCTAGCTCTTCGAGGGCAAGCTTCTCGTGCTGCCACGGAAGCGAGGCGAACCAGCGGATGCGCTCAGGCCAGGTTTTCTGCGCCCTCGCCATGTCGTCGTTCGCTACGCGCGCCGCCTTCAAGCTCGCCTCGGCGCTGCCCCAGAACACGTTCGGGCAGGTGAGGGAGGTAACGGCGATGTCGACGCGCGCCTTGTTCATGTTCGCGATGCGCGCTTCCCAGTCGAACATGTTGGGAACGGGGGTCATGAAGGGCGCGCCGTCGAGGTGGATCGCCTTGAGGCCGCCCGCCACCGGCTTCAGCGTGTAGCTCGGCCCGCCGTGCTGCTCGAGCAGCGATACCCACTCGTTGGTGAGCATGTGGGTGTGGACGTCGATGACGGGGCTGCGGGTCATTGGAGCTTCACGCCCGCGTCCTTGATGACCTGGGCCCACTTCTTCGTTTCCGCGCGGATGAACTCGGCGAACTCCTCTGGCGTGTCGGTGTACGGCTCGGCGCCGGCGGCCAGCGCGCGCTCGCGGATGTCGGGTACCGTGAGCGCTGCCCGGATTTCAGAGTTGAGTTTTTTTACTACGTTAGCCGGAGTTCCCGCCGGCGCTACTGTCCCGAACCAGCCGACCGCTTCGTAGCCCGGCAGTCCGGCTTCCTCGAACGTTGGGACGTCCGGGGCGGCCGCGATGCGGCGCTTCGTCGTCACGGCGAGCGCACGGATCTTTCCCGCCTTGACATTGGCGATCGCCGAGGGCACGTCGACGACACCGAGCGGCACCTGGCCGCCCAGCACGTCGGCCGACACCGGGCCGCTGCCCTTATAGGGCACGCCCTGCACCTTGACGTTCGCCATCCTGTTGAACAGCTCGCCCGCGAGATGCATGGTCGAGCCGTTGCCGCCGTAGCCGTACGAGAGGGTGCCGGGCTTTGCCCTTGCGGTTTCAATCAATTCCTTCAATGAAGAAGCCTGCGAAGGATGCGCGATGAGGAAGAACGGAATCATCGCGAGCATCGAGACCGGCGCGAGGTCCTTCTCGGGGTGGTACGGCATGCTCGGATACAGGCTGATGTTCGACGAGAGTGCGCCGGCTGCCGCGAGGCCGATGGTGTAGCCGTCGGGCGGCGCCTTCGCCACCGCCTCGACGCCGATCATGCCGCCGGCGCCGGGGCGGTTCTCGACCACGACCGGCTGGCCGAGCCGCTCGCCCATGCGCGGTGCGATCGCGCGCACGATGAGGTCCGAGCTGCCGCCGGGCGGGAAGCTCACGATGAAGCGGATAGGTTTTGAAGGATAGGGCTGTGCAAACACCGGGCCCGCGAAGCACGCGAGCACAAGCGCGAAAATTCTAAACACTAGTCCCCCCCGATCGTGTTCTCGAGCACGCCGACCTTGTCGATCTCGATCTCGACCTTGTCGCCGGGCTTCATCCAGAGCGGCGGCGTGCGCCGCGCTCCCACGCCGCCCGGAGTGCCGGTGACGATGACATCGCCCGGCAGGAGCGTGGTGAAGGTCGAGATGTACTCGATGAGCTTCGGGATCTTGAAGATCATCTGGTCGGTGGTGGCGTGCTGCATGCGCTCGCCGTTCAGGCGGCACGACAGCGTCAGCACGGTATTCGGCGGGATCTCGTCGGCGGTGACCATCCACGGGCCGAAGGAGCCGGTGCGCGCGAAGTTCTTGCCGGCGGTCCACTGGATGGTGTGGCGCTGCCAGTCGCGCACCGAGCCGTCGTTGTAGCAGCTATAGCCGGCGACGTGCTTGAAAGCGTCCTTTTGCGAAATCCGTCTTCCGGGCTGCCCGATGACGATCGCGATCTCGGCCTCGAAGTCGAGGTGGGTCGACTCGCGCGGCCGCACGATCGGCTGGCGGTGCCCGACCTGCGACTCCGCGACGCGCAGGAACAGCGCCGGCTGCTCGGTCTTGTCGCGCCCGGTCTCGGCGCGGTGCTCCTCGTAGTTGAGCCCGACGCAGACGATCTTGTCCGGGTTCGGGATCACCGGCAGCCAGGTGACGTCGGAGGGCTGGTAGTCGGGGGTCTCGGAGAGATGCTTTTTCGCCTGGTCGAGCGCGTTTCCTTCGATCAGGGCCTTGAGATCCGCATACTGGTTGCCGAGATAGCGGCGCAGATCGACAATGCCTTTCCCGGTCACGGCGCCGTAGCTGGCGCCTTGCGCAGTCTTGAACGTCGCGAGCTTCATAGAGAGATGACCTCGGTTCCGGAGTTTTCGTTCAGCCACATGGGGATCTTCGTCACCGACCCCGGGCGGATGGAGGATTTTTACACACGCGTGCTCGGTTTTGCGGTCACCGATCGCGGCCCGCTCGGTTCGCTGACGCTCGTGTTTCTCAGCCGCGATCCGCAAGAGCACCACCAGATCGTCCTGGCGAGCGGCCGGCCCGCGTCCGGCGGGTTCAATCCGATCAACCAGATGTCGTTCCGCATGGCGGACTTCGCCGGGCTGCGCGAGATGCACCGCAGGCTGCAGGCGGAGGGCGTAGCCGAGCTCGCCCCGGTGTCGCACGGCAACGCGCTCTCGGTGTACTTCAAGGACCCGGAAGGCAACCGCCTCGAGCTCTTCGTCGACACGCCGTGGTACGTGCAGCAGCCTCTGCGCGTCCCCATGGACATGAAGCTCGCGGACGCCGAGCTCTGGGACTGGGCCGAGCGCGAGGCGCGCAAGCAGCCGGGGTTCAAGCCGGTAGAGGAATGGCGCGCTGCTCTTAAGCTGAAATTACGGCAATAGCGCTGATCTCGACCAGGAACTCGGGGGAGGCGAGCTTGCTCACCTCGACCAGGGTCGACGCCGGCGGCGGCGAGGGGAAGAACTCCCGGCGCACCTTGTTGACGCGCTCGCGGTCGCCGATGTTGCGCAGGTAGACGTCGACGCGGCACACGTCGTCCATCGAGCCGCCCGCGGCTTCGAGCGCGCTCTTGATGTTCTCGCAGACCTGGCGCGTCTGCTCCTCGACATCGCCGATGCCGGCGATCTTGCCGTCCGCGCGGCGCGCGGTCATGCCGGACACGAACACCATCACGCCCTTCGACGGGATCGCGACCGCCTGCGAGAAGTGGCCGCCCGGATCGACGAGCTTCGCGGTGCGGATCTGCTGCTTCAGCATGGGGCGCTAGGTTACACTGGCCCGCGAGGAGGCAGCCATGAAAAAATTGCTGGCCGCATTTGCCGCGATTCCCTTCCTTGCCCTTGCTCAGTCTTATCCGGCCAGGCCGGTGCGCGTCATCGTGCCTTTCCCGCCCGGCGGAACGACCGACCTGATCGCGCGCATCGTGCAGCCGAGGTTCCAGGAGTACATGGGCCAGTCCGTGCTGATCGAGAACCGCTCCGGCGCCGGCGGCTCGGTCGGCGCCGCGGAAGCGGCGAAGGCCGCGCCCGACGGCTACACGCTGCTCATGGTGTTCGACACCCACGCGGTGAACCACCACATCTTCAAGATGGCGCCCGACCCGTTCAAGGAGCTCGAGCACATCAGCCTGATGGTGACTTCGCCGAGCGCGTTCGTGGCGGTGACCAGCTTCGCGCCGAACACGATGAGCGAAATCGTGGCCTACGCCAAAGCCAACCCGGAGAAGGTGACCTACTCGACGCCGGGCTCGGGCAGCTCCAATCACCTTGCCGCGCTGCTCTTCGAGCAGCACGCCGGCATCCGCCTGACCCACGTCGCCTACAAGGGTGGCGGCCCGATGATCCAGGCGCTGCTTGGCCAGCAGGTGAACATCACGTTCCTCTCCATGCCGCTGATCCTGCCGCACATCAAGGCGGGCAAGGTGAAGGCGATCGCGACCGGCGGAAAGAAGCGCGCGCCGCAGCTGCCCGACGTGCCGACGCTGTCCGAGACCTATCCCGGCTTCGAGCAGATCTCCTGGTTCGGCATCCTCGGGCCCGCCGGCCTGCCGCAACAGGTTTCCACGAAAGTCCATCGGGAGATGACGCGCACGCTGCGCGCGCCCGACGTAGCCCAGCGCCTGACCGAGCAGGGCTTCGACATCGTCGCGAGCTCGCCGGAGGAATTTTTCAAGTACGTGCAGACCGAGTCCGACAAGCTCGGAAGACTGATCCGCGGCAACAAGATCGTGGCGGAATAGAAGAGACGATGCGGAGCTTCGTCTATAGCGGCCTGCCCGCGCGGGTGGTGTTCGGCGTGGGCGCGCTGAGCAAGCTGCCCGAGGAGCTCGACAGGCTGGGCGCGAAGCACGCGCTCGTGCTTTCCACTCCCGAGCAGGCCGAGTCGGCGCGCTCCGTGAAGGCCGCATTGGGTGCCCGCGCTGTCGGGCTGTACGACAAGGCGGCGATGCACGTGCCGGTCGATATCGCCGAGGATGCCCGCCGCACGGCGCGCGAGCTCGGCGCCGATTGCTGCGTTACCGTGGGCGGCGGCTCGACGACCGGCCTGGGCAAGGCGATCGCGCTGACCTCGACGCTCCCGATCCTCGCCGTGCCGACCACCTACGCGGGCTCGGAGATGACGACGATCTACGGCATCACCGAGGGCGGCGCGAAGAAGACCGGGCGCGATGTCCGGGTGCTGCCCAAGGCGGTGATCTACGACCCCAGGCTCACCCTCAGCATGCCGCCGGGCCTGTCGGCGGCGAGCGGCATGAACGCCATCGCGCACGCGGTCGAGGCGCTGTATTCGCACGAAGGCAACCCGATCGTTTCGCTCATGGCCGAGGAAGGGATTCGCGCCCTGGCCGTTGCGTTACCTCGCATTCTGGAGGAGTCCAAGAACCTCGATGCCCGGAGCGACGCCCTGTACGGCGCATGGCTCTGCGGCATCGTTCTCGGCTCGGCCGGCATGGCCCTGCATCACAAGCTATGCCACGTGCTCGGCGGCAGTTTCAATCTGCCGCATGCCGAGACCCACTCGATCGTCCTGCCGCACGCGGTGCGCTACAACCACGCGGCTGCGCCCGATGCGATGGCCCGTATCGAGAAAGCCATTCAAGCGAGCGATGCGGCGGCGGGAATCTTCGATCTCGAGAAAAGGCTCGGGTTGCCGCTGCGCCTTGCCGACATCGGCATGAAGGAAGCCGACCTCGAGCGCGCCGCGCGCATCGCGACCGAGGCGCCTTACCCGAACCCTAGGAAGGTCGAGTACGCCCCGGTGCTCGAGCTGCTGCGGAATGCGTACGAGGGGCGCCGGCCGTCTTGAGCCCCGCCGTCAGGATGAACTTCATGGCGTCCTCGCGGGACATCTCGACCGGATGGATCGCCTCGCGCGGCACGATCACGGTGTAGCCGCCGACCTGGTAGCTCATCGGCAGGTAGACCGCAACCTCCTTGGCCGTGCCGATCCCTCGCGGCAGGTCGGTGAATTCGGCGCGCGTGACGAAGCCGAGGAGCCTCCAGCTCGTGCCGGGGAAGGTCAGCGTGACCACCTGCATCGCCGGCCCGTCCCGGCCGAAGAGCCCGATCAGGTCCTTGACGGCGCTGTAGATGGACCGCACCAGGGGCACGGCGAGCATCGCCTGCTCCGCTCTGCGGAAGAGCTTTCGGAACAGCACACCGTGCATCAGCAGGCCGACGCCGAACACGACGGCGACCGCGACCACGATGCCCATGCCGGCGAGATAGGTCTCGTCCGGCATCAGCACGCGCAGCGGCTTGCCGAACATGCGGTCGACCGCGCCGATCAGCCAGACCAGGAGATAGACGGTCGCGACCGCCGGAATCAGCGTCAGCAGCCCGGTGAGGAAAATGCGACCCAGGTGAGGTTTAAAAGGCAGGGGCTTCATGAACCCTCCGTTTTGCGCCATGATTCCCGCAGACTAGGGGGAAAGCATGATTGCAGTCATCTTCGAGTTCACCGCCGCCGAAGGGCGCTTCGCGGACTACAAGCGGCTCGCCGAAGGCTTGAGCGAGGAAGTGCGCAACTTCGACGGCTTCATCTCCATCGAGCGCTTCCAGAGCATCGGCGATGCGGCGCGCTTCGTGTCGCTCTCGTTCTGGCGTGACGAGGAGGCGGTGCGCAAATGGCGCAATATGCAGAAGCACCGCGAGGCGCAGGCGAAGGGGCGCGGCGGCATCTTCAGCGCCTATCGCCTCAGGATCTGCAACGTGGTGCGGGACTATGGGATGGGGGAGCGCGGCGAGGCGCCGAAAGACAGCATCGCCGTGCACGGCTAGTGGCGCACACTTTTCTATTCGAGCAGGGCACCTGGCGCGTCGAGGGCGAGCATCGCGACGCGGCCGGTGCCGTGTCGCCGGTCTCCGGCGAGAACTCGATCCGGCACGAGCCCGGCCGCTGGCATTTCGAGGCGGCGCTGCGGCTGCGCGGCGATCCGCTGCGGGTCACGCACAACCGCTACCAGATCGAGCCGTTCTCGCCCGGCGC
>DATBSZ010000107.1:0-28102 GCA_036559525.1 Burkholderiales bacterium | reverse complement strand
AATCTCAAGACGGCGAAGGCGCTTGGCCTTACTGTGCCGCCCACGCTGCTTGTCCGTGCTGATGAGGTGATTGAGTAGTACCGCAACTTGCTGCAAGTGCTCAGGTCTCAAATTGGCACGAAATCACCGTTCACGGCCAGTCACTAGAACGTCCGTTCTTGGGGGTAGATCGACCGCGATGACCTCGACTGACGCGGCGTGAGCCGTGAGGGTTTCACCTCGGCGACGGGAGTTGCCGTTCTTCGCTGCCGGGCCTGCGGCGCTTCGCCATGAAGCGGCGCGCTCGCACACCATGCAGCAGGACTCAAGGCGGCGGCTAGAATCCCTCACCGTGCACGCCGAGCTTCCCTCGCCCCGAAACGCCCGGCAGGCCGCGCCTCGAGCTCGCTGCGCTGCGCGCCGGGTGAACTGGGCCACCGGCTAGGCCACCGGCGCGCGATGCCTGAAGATCCTCGTAAACCCTAGGCCTTGGGCAGACTCTCTCTCCGCCACTTCCCTAGATGAGCGCACCAGCACTGCAGATCCAGTTCGATCCGGCGTCGGCGCGCTTCGGTGCGTCGCGCTCGCAGAAGCGCTTGGAGGACGACCGGCTGCTGCTCGGCCGAGGCGTCTTCAGCGACGACCGCGACTTTTCCGGCGCGGCATGGCTGGTGCTCGTGCGCTCTCCGCATGCCCATGCACGAATCAAGGAAATTCATCTGGAAGGGATTCGAAAAGCACCCTCGGTCATTGCCGCGTGGTCCATGGCGGACCTGCGCGCCGACGGCGTGAAGCACATCCCGGTTCCGCCGCTGTTCAAGCGTGCCGATGGCTCGCCGATGGCTGCGCCGCCGCGCACGCCGCTCGCCGAAGGCAAGGTGTTCTACGTCGGCCAGCCGGTGGTCGCGATCGTCGCCGGGACGCGCCAGCAGGCGCAGGACGCTGCAGAGCTCGTTGAGATCGAATACGAGGATCTGCCGGCGGTGGTGGATCCGAGAAAGGCCATCGCGCCGGGCGCGCCCCTCTTGTGGGAAGCCGCCGGGGGGAACGTCGCGGCCGAAGCGGCTTATGGCAACCGAGAGGCAGTTGAAAAGGCGTTCGCCGAGGCCGCGCACGTCACGCGCATCGAGCTGCACAACCAGCGCCTGAACGCCATGGCGATGGAGCCGCGCTGCGCGATCGGCGTTCACGAGGCCGGGCGCACCATGCTGTATACCCAGAGCCAGCAGCCGACCAGCGCGCGCGACCTGCTCGGCGCGGTGTTCGGCGCGAAGCCGCAGGATTTCCGGGTCATCAACGGCGACATCGGCGGCGGCTTCGGCATGAAGACCGGCCTTACGCCGGAGGACGCGCTGGTGTGCTATGCAGCGCGCAAGCTCGGCCGCCCGGTGAAGTGGCGCGCCGAGCGCTCCGAGGAGTTCGTCGCCGCTCACATGGCGCGCGACCAGCACTATTCGGCGGCGCTGGCGCTCGATCGCGAGGGGCACATCCTTGCGCTGCGCATGGAGATGCTCGCCAACATCGGCGCGGTCCCGGTTGGCTCGTCGGCGATGATCCCGCTCGCGATGGTGGCGAAGGTGGCGACCTCGGCCTACCGGGTTCCCGCTGTCGACTATCGCATCAAGGGCGTGCTCACGAATACCATGGCCACCGGCGCTTACCGCGGCGCCGGGCGGCCCGAGGGCAACTACCTGATCGAGCGCCTGCTCGAGAAGTCGGCGCGCGAGACGCACATCGATCGCATCGAGCTGCGCCGGCGCAACCTGCTCACGCCCGACGAGCTGCCCTACAAGACGCACGTCGGCGAGACCTATGACAGCGGCGAGTTCGAGCGCATGCTCGAGGGGGCGCTGCGGGCGAGCGATTGGGAAGGCTTTTCCCGGAGAAAGAAGGAATCGTCGAGCCGCGGGAAGCTGCGCGGCCGGGGCGTTTCGGTCTACCTGGAGTGGACCGGCGCGTTGCCCACCGAGACGGTAGACATCGAGCTCGACGCGCACGGGATGGTGACGGTGTTTTCGGGCACCCAGGCAATGGGACAAGGTCTCGAGACGACGTATACGCAGCTAGTGACCGAGGTTTTCGGAATCGCTTCTGACAAAGTCAGGATCGTCCAGGGCGACACCGACCACGCGAACGGCGTGGGTAGCGTCGGTTCGCGCTCCGCATTTGTCGGTGGATCCGCCGTGGTGGCCGCAGGACGGAAGGCCGTTGTCGAATGCAAGACGTTGGCCGCGGAAGCCCTGGAGGCCGCTGCCGGCGACATTGAGCTGGTGGACGGCCGGCTGCGCATCTCGGGCACGGATCGCGAGATCTCTTTTGCCGAATTGGCTGCGCGCCAGCCCGCCAAGCTAATCAGAGTCTCCGCGACGCAAACCCCTTCCACGCCATCCTGGCCGAACGGGGCGCAGGTGGCCGAGGTGGAGATCGACCCCGAGACCGGCGAGGTCGCGCTCGCGCGGCTTTCGAGCTGCGACGACATCGGCCGCATCATCAACCACGCGATCGTGGAGGGGCAGATCCACGGCGGCATGGCGCAGGGCGCCGGCCAGGCGCTGTGGGAGCAGGTGCGCTACGACCCGGACAGCGGCCAGCTCGCCTCGGGCTCGCTCATGGACTACTGCGTGCCGCGCGCCGACCAGCTGCCGCCGCTGCAGGCGCGCTTCGATGAAAGCGTCCCCTGCAAGACGAATCTCCTGGGCGTCAAGGGCTGCGGCGAGCTCGGCACCATCGGCGCCGTTCCAGCGGTGGTGCATGCGGTGCTCGACGCGCTCGACCTGCCGCACCTCGAGATGCCGCTCACCTCCGAGAAAATCTGGCGCGCGCTGCGCCGTGATCGATAACCGCAACCGCGCTTTTCACTACGCGGTCCTCGCATCGCTGGCGCTGCACGCGCTCCTGCTGTTCGCGTTCCCCGATTTCATCGATACCGCGCGCCGCGCGGCGAGCCTTCCGCCACAGATCATCGCGCGTCTGATTGCCCCCGAGCCCGCTCCAGACCCGGTAGTTCCCGTGGAACCGGTGCGGCGGGAAGCACCGCCGCCCCCAAAAGCCGCGAAACCTGCACGGCCTGAAGCACTGCCCGAAGCGCCGCCCGCGCCGAAGCCAGCGCCGGTGCTTTCTACGCCGCAACCTGCCCCCGTACCCGCGCCCCCGGTCCAGGCTGCGGCGCCGCCTTCTCCGCCCGTCGCGGCGCTCGAGCCCCAGCCTCAGCCCCAGTCCGCTTCTCCTCCCCAAGCGTCCCCGCCACCGCCTGCGCAGGCGCCGGAATCGCTCTCTCGCGACCAGTACCGTCTCCAGCTCATCGACGAGGCGCGCCGCCACAAGCGCTATCCCCCGCTCGCGCGCGAGAACAACTGGCAGGGCGACGTGCGGGTGGCCGTGGCCATTGCCGCGAACGGGCGGCCGTCGGTGACGCTGAAGGGCAGCTCGGGGTACGAGGTGCTCGACCGGCAGGCGCTCGAAATGTTCACCCAGGCGGCGCGCGCCGTGCCGATCCCGCCGGCGCTGCGCGGCAAGGAGTTCGCGCTTGAAGTGCGCGCCGTCTACGGACTGGAGGACTAGGTTTCGGGCCGAAAAGCGACGACGTGGTCCACGTCGAGCCGGATGCCGATCTTCTCGCCCAAGGCGTGGTTGTGGTGGCTCGGCACCAGCGCCAGCACTTTTCGGCCGCTCGCGAGGCGCAGCGTGTAGAGAATCTCGGCGCCGCGGAACGCCTTGTGCACCACTTCGGCCTGGGTCGGCGCGGCGTCGTCGTGCACTACGTCGTCGGGGCGCAGCAGCACCTCCAGGTTCTCGATTCCCTGGCTATCGCCGTGCAAGACACCGAGCTCGATCTGGAGCTGCCGGCCGTTGAGCGCCTTCGCCGGCAGGAACACGCCTTGGCCGACGAAGTCGGCGACGAAGCGGTTGGCCGGCCGGTGGTAGAGGTTGTACGGGCTGTCCCACTGCTGGATGCGGCCGTCGTGCAGGACGCCGATCTCGTCGGCCATGGCGAAGGCCTCCTGCTGGTCGTGCGTCACCAGGACCGCGGTGGCGCCGCTCGCCTTGATGATGTCTCGAACCTCGAGCGACAGGCGCTCGCGCAGGTCGACGTCGAGGTTCGAGAACGGCTCGTCGAGCAGCAGGAGCTCCGGGCGCGGCGCGAGCGCGCGGGCTAGGGCTACGCGCTGCTGCTGCCCGCCGGAGATCTCGTGCGGGTACTTGTCGAGCGCGCCCGAGAGGCCCACCAGCTCCGCCATCCCGGCGGCGCGCGCGCGGCGCTCCGCAGGCGGGAGGGCATGCAGCCCGAAGGCGATGTTCCCGGCAACGGAAAGATGGGGGAATAGCGCATAGTCCTGGAACACCATGCCGATGCGCCGTTTCTCGGGCGGCACCATCGTCCCGGCGCCGGAGACGACGCGGCCGGCAAGACGGATCTCGCCTTCGCGGATGCCTTCGAAGCCCGCTATGCAGCGCAGCACCGTGGTCTTGCCGCAGCCGCTCGGACCGAGCAGGCAGCCGATGGCACCGCGCGCGAGCGAGAAGCTCAAGTCCCGCACGACCTCCTGGTCGCCATAGGCATGGCGCAGGTTTTCGACTTCGAGAAGCATGCTCGATTATAGTAATAATTCTCATTTCCGATAAAAACGAAGCCTTTGAATTTAAAGACCAATTTAAAGACCTTAGGACTGCTGGGAGGAACCTCGCTGCTGGTGGCCGCGCTGCTCGTGCTCCCGGTCGTCTTGGTGGTGGCGAGCTTTTTCGCCGGCGCGAGCGACCTGTGGGGCCATCTTGCGGCGACCGCGTTGCCGCGCTACGTCGGGAATACCGCGTTGCTGCTCGCGGCGGTGGCTTTCGGCGTCGTCACGATCGGCGTGGTGGCCGCGTGGCTGGTCACGGCGTACCGCTTCCCGGGACGCGAGTGGCTCGAGTGGGCCTTGCTTCTACCGCTTGCGATGCCGGCCTACGTGATGGCCTATGCGTATACCGACTGGCTGCAGTTCGCCGGCCCGGTGCAGTCGGCGCTGCGCGCGGCGACCGGCTGGCAGGCGCGCGAGTACTGGTTTCCGGAGGTGCGCTCGCTTCCGGGCGCCGCGGCGATGCTTTCGTTCGCGCTCTACCCCTACGTCTACCTGATCGCACGCACCGCGTTCCAGGATCTCTCGCGCAGCGCGATCGAAGCCGGGCGGCTCGCGGGTCTCGGCGCGCTCGGCGCGTTCCTGCGCGTGGCGGTGCCGCTCGCGCGGCCGGCGATCGTTGCCGGGGCGACGCTCGCGCTGATGGAGACGCTCGCCGATTTCGGCACCGTGTCCTATTTCGGCGTCGAGGTGTTTACCACCGGGATCTTCAAGGCCTGGCTGTCGATGGGCGACAGCGTTGCCGCGGCGCAGCTCTCCACCTGCCTGCTCGGCTTCGTCGTGGTGCTGCTAGCGCTCGAGCGCGCGAATCGCGGCCGGGCCGCCTACCACGGGATCGCGCCGCGGAAAGCGCGTGCGCACCGCCTGCGCGGCATCGGCGCGCTCGGCGCGCTCGTCGCGTGCGCCGCACCGGTGGTCTTCGGTTTCGCGCTGCCGGCGCTGCTGCTTGCCGTTCTTGCTTTTCATGAAACGATGCCCCTGGCTCGCCTCGGCTCCCTGGTCGCGAACAGCTTCGGCATCGCCGCGCTCACTGCGCTGATCGCCGTCGGCATCGCGCTGGTCATGGTCTATGCCGCGCGCCTTACGCGCAGCCCGCTCGTCGCCGGCGCCAATCGCGTGGCAGGGCTGGGCTATGCCGTGCCGGGGGCGGTGATCGCGGTCGGCGTGCTGGTGCCGCTAGGCCGGCTCGACAACGCGCTCGCCGGCTGGCTCGAGGGGGCCTTCGGCGTCCGGTTCGGACTACTGCTCACGGGGACCATCGTCGCGCTGGTGTACGCCTACCTGGTGAGGTTGCTGGCGGTCGCGCTGCAGACCACCGACGCAGGGCTCGCCAAGATCACGCCGAGCATGGAAGACGCGGCGCGCTCGCTCGGCGCTACCCCGGCAGCGGCGCTCGCGCGCGTACACGTGCCGCTGCTCGCGCCGAGCCTGGCTACGGCGGCGCTGCTGGTATTCGTGGACGTGTTGAAGGAGCTGCCGGCGACTTTCGCGCTGCGGCCGTTCAACTTCGATACGCTGGCAGTCGAGGCCTACAACCTGGCGAAGGACGAGCGGCTGGCGGAAGCCGCCCTTCCTTCGCTGGCGATCGTTGCGGCGGGATTACTCCCGGTGATTTACGTCTCGAGGCGCTATTTTCAGGGGGTGCGGGGGTAGGGTGTTTCTCACCCCCGCTTCCTTACTTCCAGGCGACGCGGTCGTAGACCTTCTGCGAGCTCGGCTGGTTCTTGCCGAGCACCGCGACGTTCAGCGGGTCCTGCTTGAACTCGCCGAGCATCTTCAGCACCGGGTTGTCGACCTTGACGCTCTTGACCACCGGCCACTCGTTGTTGCCGTCGGCGAAGTAGCGCTGCGCCTCGTCGCTCGCCAGGTACTCGAGGAACTTGATCGCGGCGTCGCGGTGCGGCGCGTTCTTCAGCACCCCCGCGCCCGAGATGTTGACGTGGGTTCCCCAGCTCGCCTGGTTCGGGAACACGATGCCGATCTTCTCTCCGACCTCGCGCTCGTCGGGCTTGCTGGAACGCAGCAGGCGGGCGTAGTAGTACTGGTTGGAGATCGTGACATCGCACTGGCCGGAGGCTACCGCCTTCAGCTGGTCGGTGTCGCCGCCCTTCGGCTCCACCGCCAGGTTGGTGCGTACGCCCTTCGCCCAGGCTTCGGCCTTGGCTTCGCCGAGGTGATCGATGATCGCGCCCAGCAGCGAGAGGTTGTAGATGTTGGTGGAGGAGCGCATGCACACACGTCCCTTCCACTTGGGATCCGCGAGGTCCTCGTAGTTGCGAATCTCGCCCGCCTTCACCGTCGCCTTGTTGTAGGCGATGACGCGCGCGCGTGTCGAGAAGCCGTACCAAAGCCCGCTTGGCTCGCGCAGATTCGCCGGGATGCGCGATTCCAGCATGGCCGACTTCACCGGCTGGAACAGGCCCATCTGCTCGGCGCGCCAAAGCCGCCCGGCGTCCACGGTGATCAGGACGTCGGCGGGGCTGCGCTCGCCTTCGTTGCGGATGCGCTCGATGAGCGGGTCTTCGCCGCCCTCGATGCGGTTGATCTTGATGCCCGTGGCCTTGGTGAAGTTCGTGTACAGCGCCTCGTCGGTCTGGTAGTGGCGCGACGAGTAGAGGTTGAGTACCTGGTCCTGCGCTGACGCGGAGCCTGCCAGCAGCCCGGCGAGCGCAAGGACAATCCCTTTAAAAACAGTCATGTCGACCTCGAGTTGAGAAGTAGCCCCAAATGATAGGGACTCTCATCCAACCCTGTCAACGAGAACTATTATCAGCTAAAAGAGGGCGGATCGAGGCGCCTCGCCCCGTTGAAGCGCGTACGCCAGTAGGGAGTGTGGACACTTTCTACGCGTACGGTTGCTCCAGGGCGTGGCGCATGGAGAAAGCGCCCGTCCCCGAGGTAGATGCCGACATGCGAGTACGGCCGGTTACGCGTGTTGTAGAACACCAGATCGCCTGGCTCGAGTTCCTTCGGTTTGACGGCCGTTCCCACCTTGCTCAACGCCGCGGTGCCAGGGGGCAGCAGCATTCCCCATGCGCGCTCGAATACGTGAGTAATGAGGCCGCTGCAGTCGAAACCGGTCTCGGGAGAGCGGCCGCCGTAGCGGTACTTCACGCCCAGCGCCTGCAAGGCGTGGATCAGGGGCCGATCGCGATCCGTGGTCGCGCCGTCGTTCCAGGCCAAGGCCGGCAAGCTGAAAAGCCATGCGAGCAGGAGAAGCGCGTATCTGATAATGGGCAAGTGCACGAGGCGAAGGATGGCGCGTTCATGGGGAAGGGATGAATCGCTCGCATCTAGTCCAGTTGGTGTTCGGGTTGGCCTTGGCGGGCTTCGCCAGCGTCACATTTACCCAGCAAGCCCTTGAAATCATTCCGCTCCGCTACCGCAGCGTCGAGCAGGTGCTGCCCGCGCTGCAGCCGCTGGTCGAGCCCGGCGGCACCCTGAGCGGCAGCCGCGGCCAGCTCTTCCTGCGGGCGAGCCCTGGCAACGTTGCCGAGATCAGGCGCGCCCTGGAGGCGATCGATCGGCCGCCCAAGCGCCTGCAGATCTCGGTGCGCCTGGACGATGCGCAGGATCGCGAGCGCCGCGGCATCGAAGGGAGCGGCACGATCGGCAGCGCAGGCGCACGGGTGGACATCAGCGCGCAGGACTCGCGAAGGAGCGCGGAGGAGCGCGTCGACCAGCGTGTGCAAGTGCTGGAGGGCGGGCGCGCGATGATCTTTACCGGCCAGTCCCGGCCCCTGCGCACGCCGGGAGGAACCGTGATCCAGGACATCGCGAGTGGGTTTGAAGTCGTGCCCAGGCTCGCAGGCGGCGGCGTGTCGCTCGACATCCTCCAGCAGCGCGAAACACCGGGAGCCCAGCCGGGCAGCGTACAGGGGCAACGGCTATCCACGACGATTACCGCGCCGCTCGGGCAATGGGTCGAGATCGGCGGCACCGCTTCGAGCGCTGCGCGCGACGACCGTGGCATCGCCTCGGCGAGCAGCGCGCGCGGCACCGGCTCGCGCCGGGTATGGGTCAAGGTGGAGGAGCTGAACTGAAGACCGCGCTCGAGCGTGCCTTTGCCGCCGACGGTCCGCTCGCCTCGGCTGTCGGTGGATTCAAGCTGCGCCCGCAGCAGGTCGAGATGGCTCAGGCGATCCACGACGCGATGGCGCACACCGGGGTGCTCGTGGCCGAGGCCGGCACGGGCACCGGCAAGACCTTCGCGTATCTGGTGCCCGCGCTGCTCACCGGCGGCAAGGTGATCGTCTCCACCGGGACCAAGACGCTCCAGGATCAGCTATTCGACCGCGACCTGCCGGCGGTGCGCGCTGCACTCGCCACTGGCGCGAGCGTAGCCCTGCTCAAGGGCCGGGCCAACTACGTTTGCCTTTATCGATTGCGCCGCGCCGCGGAGCAGGCAACGTTCAGCTCCCGGGAGGAAATCTCCCAGTTGAAACGGATTGAACGCTTCGCCGCCGTGTCGGCGACCGGCGATCGCGCCGACCTCGCCGATGTGCCGGAAGACGCGCCGGTGTGGGCGCACGCCACGTCGACGCGCGACAACTGCCTCGGGCAGCCCTGCCCGGACTACGGCAACTGCTTCGTGATGCGCGCGCGGCGCAACGCGCTCGCCGCCGACGTGGTGGTGATCAACCACCATCTCTTTTTCGCCGACGTGGTGCTGCGCGACGAAGGCATCTCCGAGCTGCTGCCGGCGTGCAATACGGTCGTGTTCGACGAGGCGCACCAGCTCTCCGAGACCGCGCGCCTGTTCTTCGGCGAGAGCGTGTCGAGCGCGCAGCTGGTCGATCTCGCGCGCGACGCGCGCGCCGAGCTACGCGTCGCCGGCGGCGCCTCGCCCGAGGTCGAGCGCCTCGCCAACCGTCTCGACAAGGCGGCGCGCGACCTGCGCCTCGCGTTCGGCGACTCGACGACACGCCTCGCCTGGACGCAGGCCCTTCGAGTGCCCGGCTTTGCGGAAATTCTTGAAACCACACAACAGGCTCTGAAGGCCCTGCGCGGACCGCTCGAGGCGCAGGCCGAGCGCTCGGAAGGCCTCGAGTCCTGCGCGCGCCGAACCGGGGTGGCGCTCGCCACACTGGTGCGCCTGCGCGAAACCGAGCCCGCCGACGAGGTGCGCTGGGTCGAAGTGTTCGCCCACGCCGTGCGGCTGCACGCGACGCCGCTTTCCTCGGCGGAGCTCTTCAGCCGGCAGATGGACGACCACCCGCGCGCCTGGATCTTCACTTCGGCGACCCTCGCCGTGGGCGAGGACTTCGGTCATTTCACGCGCGAGCTCGGCCTGCCGCAGGCGGCGGCGCGCCGCTGGGCGAGCCCGTTCGACTTCGCGCGCCAGGCATTGCTGTACCTGCCGAAAGGGCTGCCGGGGGATCCGAACGAGGCGGCGTACACCGACGCGGTGATCGATGCCGCGCTCCCGGTGCTCGAGGCGAGCGGCGGACGCGCGTTCCTTCTCTTCACCACGCTGCGCGCGCTGCGCCGCGCGCACGAGCGGTTGCGCGGGTCGCTGCGCTATCCGCTTCTCGTGCAGGGCACCGGCTCGCGCAGCGAGCTGCTCGCGCGGTTTCGCGCGCTCGGCAACGCCGTGCTGCTCGGCAGCCAGTCCTTCTGGGAAGGGGTTGACGTGCGCGGCGAAGCGCTGTCGGTGGTCGTGATCGACAAGCTGCCGTTCGCGCCGCCCGACGATCCGGTGCTCGCGGCGCGCATCGAGGCGATCCGCGCCCGCGGCGGCAACCCGTTCACCGAGCTGCAGCTTCCGCAGGCGGTGCTGAGCCTCAAGCAGGGCGCCGGCAGGCTGATCCGCGACGAGGCCGACCGCGGCGTGCTGATGCTCTGCGACCCGCGGCTGGCGTCAAAGGCCTACGGGCGGCAGATCCTGAAGAGCCTGCCGCCGATGAAGCTCACTCGTGAGCTGGCGGCGGTGAAGGCTTTTTTTGCAATTCATCCTCAACATGAATCCGGATGATGTCCTCGAAGCTCTTGTCGGCGCGGAATCCCAGGGCGAGCGCGCGTTTCGCATCGAAATTGCGCGGCCAGCCCTCGACGATGCGCATGATCGTGGGGTCGGGCTCGCGCCGGATCAGGCGCGCGACCTTGTCTCCCGCGACTTTTCGCAATGCCTCGATCTGCTCGGCCACCGTCGCGCTGATCCCCGGCATGCTGAGGTTGCGGCGCGCGCCGAGTTGCCCGCTGTCCATCTTGGCGGCATGCAGCAGGAAGTCGATGGCGGCGCGCGGAGAGGCGAACCAGTGGCGCACGCCGTCGGGCACCGGCAGCACCGCTTCCTGGCCGGAGAGCGGCTCGCGGATGATGCCCGAGAAGAAGCCCGAAGCCGCCTTGTTCGGCCTGCCCGGCCGCACGCAGATCGTCGGCAGGCGGATGCCGATGCCGTCGATGAATCCCCGCCGGCTGTAGTCCGAGAGCAGCAGCTCGCCGATCGCCTTCTGCGTGCCGTAGCTGGTGAGAGGGGCATTGAGGAACTCGTCGCCGATCGCCTCGGGGAAAGGCGCGCCGAACACCGCGATGGATGAAGTGAAGACCACGCGCGGTTTGTACCCCTCGTTCCGGACCGCTTCGAAGAGGCGCCGCGTCGCATCCAGGTTGACGCGGTAGCCTTTCTCGAAATCCGCCTCGGCCTCGCCCGAGACGACGGCGGCGAGGTGGACGATGAGCCGGGGACGCGAAGCGACGAGCTTTTCCGCTTCGCCCGGCGCCGAGAGGTCGGAAACGATGCTCTCGCGATCGAAGGGCACGACGTCCTGCAGAATCAACTCGTCCCGGGCGAACTGCGCCGCGAGCTTGCGGCCGATCATCCCGGCCGCGCCGATCACCAGGATCTTGCTCACCAGTCGGGATCCCACAGCCGCCACCACGGCACGCCCTTTGCGAGGCGCTCGCCGCCGGGCTTGAGATACTGGCTCTCGGGGAAGTTGCTGCGCATCACGCGGTCGGCCGCGTCGCGCAGCGCGTCCAGGCCGAGCCGGTCGTAGGCGAGCACCAGCACGAAGACCGCTTCCTCGAGCGCCGGGGCCTGCGGGTAGTGCTGGATGGCGTACTGCGCGCGGTTCGCGGCCGCGAGGTAGGCGCCGCGCTTCATGTAGTAGCGCGCCACGTGCACCTCGTGCGAGGCGAGGGCGTTGACGAGGTAGCGCATGCGCAGCGCCGCGTCCGCGGCGTATCTCGAGTCGGGGAAGCGCGTCACCACTTCCTTGAAGGCGGCGAACGACTCGCGCGTCGACTTCGGGTCGCGATCGCTCATGTCGGGCGTCGCGAGGTGCGACAGCATGCCGTGCTGGTCGTTGAAGTTGATCAGCCCCTTCAGGTACCAGGCATAGTCGGCGTTGGCGTGATTCGGATACATCTTGATGAAGCGGTCCACCGCCGCGATTCCCGACGCCCGCTCGCCGTCCTTCCAGTGCGCGTAGGCGATCTCGAGCTGCGCCTGCTGCGCGAAGCGCCCGTAGGGGTAACGCGCTTCGAGCTTCTCGAGGTACTTGATCGCGCGCGGCCAGTCACTGGAGGACATCGCGTCCTTCGCCTCGCCGTAGAGGCGCTGCGCCGACCAGCCGGCGGTTTCGTCGTCGATGTCGCTCGCGCACCCGACGACGAAGAATGCAGCGATGACAACCAGTAAACTGAGGCGCATGCGGGAGAAAAATTATACCGACTGGGATGCGAGCTTCGTGGCGCAGATGACCGAAAGCGTGCCCGCGGCCCTCGGCGGGCTGCGCCTCGACCAGGCGCTGGCGCGGCTCTTTCCGCAGTATTCGAGGAACCGGCTGCAGGCGTGGCTCAAGTCCGGCCACATCACGATCGACGGCAAGCGCCTCGACGCGAACTACGCGGTTTCGGGAGGCGAGCAGATCGCGCTGCGTCCGCCGCGCGTCCCGGACGCCGCCGCGCCGCAGGCGCAGCGCATGCCGCTGAAAGTGGTGTTCGAGGATGCCGAGCTCATCGTGATCGACAAGCCCGCCGGGCTGGTGGTGCACCCCGGCGCCGGCCAGCCGGACCGCACGCTGCTCAATGCGCTGCTCGCGCACGCGCCCGCGCTCGGCGCGGTGCCGCGCGCCGGCATCGTGCACCGGCTCGACAAGGACACGAGCGGGCTCCTCGTGGTGGCGAAGACCGTGTCGGCTCAGGCCGAGCTCGTGAAGCAGCTCGCGGACCGCAGCATGCGCCGCGTCTACCTCGCGGTGGTGCAGGGCGATCCGCCGGCGAGCGGCAGGATCGACGCGCCCGTCGGCCGCGACGTGCGCGCGCGCACGCGCATGGCGGTCACCCACCGCGGCAAGCCCGCGCGCACGAATTACCGCGTGCTCGAGCGATATGGGCGCGCCGCGCTGGTCGAGTGCCGGCTCGAGACCGGCCGCACGCACCAGATCCGCGTGCACTTCCAGCACATCCGCCACCCGCTGGTCGGCGACGAAACCTACCGGCGCGGCACACGGCACGGCGTGAGCTTTCCGCGCCAGGCGCTGCATGCCGCGGAGCTGGCGCTGCTCCATCCCCGCACCCGCGACGTGGTCTCGTGGAAATCGCCCTTGCCGCGGGACATGAAGCGCCTCGTGGACATGCTTCGTGATCAAGCCTGACTGGCCGGCGCCGGCGCGCGTGCATGCATTCGCCACCACCCGCGCCTTCGGTGATCTCAAAGCTCAACGCACCAGGGAGAAGCTGCGCGCGCTGCTTCCGGCCGAGCCCGCGTGGCTGAAGCAGGTTCACGGCAAGCGCGTCATCGATTTGGACCGCGACCCGCCGACGGAGGCGGACGCGGCCCTGACGCGAAGAACCGGAACCGTGTGCGTGGCGCAGATGGCCGATTGCCTGCCGGTGCTGTTCGCCGACGAGGCCGGCACGACCGTGGCGTCGGCGCACGCCGGGTGGCGCGGGCTGGCCGCCGGCGTGCTCGAGGCCACGGTGGAAGCGATGAGTGTGCCCCGGCACAAGCTACTCGCGTGGCTTGGACCGGCCATCGGCCCGCGGGTTTACGAAGTGGGCGACGAGGTGCGCGCGGCTTTCCACGGCCACGAGGCTGCGTTCACGCCAACTCGCCCCGGGCACTGGCTGCTCGACTTGTACGCAGTGGCGCGGGGCAAGCTCACCGGCCTGAAAAGCGTCTCGGGCGGCGACTTTTGCACCTACTCAGAACGCGAGCGCTTTTTCTCCTTTCGGCGCGACCGCACCGCCGAGCGAATGGGAGCATTCATATGGCTGGCGTAGAATCCAGCCCCCCATGACGCTCGCCTGGATCCTCGCCGCAAGCATCGCCGGCGGCACGCTCAGCGCCGGCTTAGCCGCGGCGTCGCTAGCGCTGCGCGCGACCTGGGTGCCGATGCTGGTGTCGTTCGCCATCGGCGCGCTCCTTGGCGCGGCCTTCCTCGAGATCATTCCCCACGCCTTCGAGCAGGGCGAGGCGCACCAGGTCGCGTTCTCGATCCTCGGCGGCATCTTCGGCTTTTTCGTGCTGGAGAAGCTCCTGCTCTGGCGCCATTGCCACACCGAGAACTGCGAAGTCCACGACCCGCATGCCGCGCCGCACGATCACGGGCGCAGCGGCGCGCTGATCATCGTCGGCGATACCGTGCACAACTTCGTCGACGGCGTGCTGATCGCGGCTGCCTTCCTGCAGAGCATCGAGCTCGGCGTGGTCACCGCGGTGGCGATCATCGCGCACGAGATCCCGCAGGAGGTCGGCGACTTCCTGATCCTGCTGCACTCGGGGTATACACGGCTGCGCGCGCTCGCGATGAACCTGCTGTCGTCGGTAGCGACGGTGGTCGGCGGGGTGATCGGCTATTTCGGCCTGCAGCTCTTCGAAGGGCTCGAGGCGACACTCCTCGGCATCGTGGCCGCGAGCATGATCTACGTCGCGGTCGCCGACCTGATCCCCGGTTTGCACCGCCGGCCGGAGTTGCGCGACACGGCTTTCCAGGCCCTCCTGATCGCCCTCGGAATCGGCTCGATCGCCATGGTCCGGGCGGTGCTGCCGCACTAAGCAAAAAGTACTATTGCGTCAGTGGTTTAAGAATCATTTGACGGGGCTCGTTGTGCGTCGCAAAATCGCCCGGCGATGCAACCCGGCTCCCCAGACGCCCTCCTTGCGGCGATCGCGCAGTCGAGCAACGAGGTTACCCAGGGCTGGATGCGAGTCCTGGCGAGTGCCCCGGCTGCTGCCGGCGCCCTTCCGTGGAGCAATTCTTCGCTGCAACGCAGCTATTTCGAGAAGCAGGCGCGCCTTTGGGCCGCCCTCGCCTCGGGCAAGCGCGAGACGCTCGCCACGCCCGAGCCCGGCGACCGGCGCTTCGCTGCCAAAGAGTGGCGCGAGAACCCGTACTACGACTACCTGAAGCAGTCGTACCTGCTCGCGGCGCAATACCTGGAAGAATTGGTGCAAGACGCGCAGTTGGAGCCCACGGCAAAAGAACGCGCGCGCTTCGCTGCGCGCCAGTGGATCGATGCGTTGTGCCCGGCGAACTTTCCCGCCACCAATCCCGAAGCGCTGCGCCAGGCGCTCGACACGCGCGGCGAGAGCCTGGCGCGGGGGCTCGCCAATCTTCTCGGCGACGTGCAGAAGCAGCGCATCAGCCAGACCAAGGAATCGGCGTTCGAGGTCGGCCGCAACCTCGCGGTCACGCCCGGCGACGTGGTGTACGAGAACGAGCTGATCCAGCTGATCCAGTACAGGGCGACGACCCCCAGTGTCGCTCGGCGCCCGCTGGTGATGGTGCCGCCGTGCATCAACAAGTACTACATCCTCGACCTGCAGCCGGAGAACTCCTTCGTCGCCCATGCCGTAGCCGAGGGCAATACCGTGTTCATGGTTTCGTGGCGCAACGTCGAGGCCGATCAGGGCAGGTTCGGCTGGGACGACTACCTCGAGCAGGGCGTGTTTCAGGCGCTGCGCGTCGCGAGCGAGATTACGAAGAGCGAGCAGGTCAACGCGCTCGGCTTTTGCGTCGGCGGGACTCTACTGGGCGCTGCTTTGGCGGTTCTCTCGGCAAAGAAGCAGGATCCGATTGCGAGTGCGACCTTGCTGGCGGCGATGCTCGATTTCTCGGAGACCGGGCAGATCGGCCTGTTCGTGGACGAATCGAGCGTCGCGGCGCGCGAGGCGGCCATCGGCTCGGGCGGTATCTTCCCCGGGCGCGACCTCGCGTTCGTGTTTTCAAGCCTGCGCGCGAACGACCTCATCTGGCCCTACGTGGTGAACAACTACCTTCTCGGCGGCGAGCCGGCGGCGTTCGACCTGCTCTACTGGAACTCGGACAGCACCAACCTGCCGGGGCCGATGTATTGCTACTACCTGCGCAACACGTATCTCGAGAACCGGCTGCGCCAACCCGGCGCGCTGGTGAATTGCGGCGTCCCGGTGGACCTGGGAAGCGTGAAGCTGCCGGTGTTCGTGCTCGCCACGCGCGAGGACCACATCGTGCCGTGGCGCTCGGCATACCGCACGCTCGGGCTCGTCGGCGGCGGCGACAAGACGTTCGTACTCGGCGCGAGCGGCCACATCGCTGGCGTCATCAATCCTGCGGCGAAAAAGCGGCGCAGCCACTGGGTATCCGATTCCTACCCCGCGGATCCACAAGGCTGGCTGGGGGTTGCGGTTGAAAAACCGGGGAGCTGGTGGCCGCGCTGGTCGCAATGGCTCGCCAAGCATCACGGCGGCCAGCGCAAGGCGCCCGCGAAGCAAGGCAGCGCGAAGTTCAAGCCGATCGAGCCCGCGCCCGGCCGCTATGTGAAGCACCGAATCCATTAGAGGAGCCCCCATGGAAGAAATCTATATCGTCGGCGCAGCCCGCACCCCGATCGGCAAGTTCGGCGGCAGCCTCGCGAAGACGCCCGCCGCGGACCTCGGCGCGCTCATCATCCGCAAGGTGCTGGAGCGCGCGGGCGTCGCCCCCGACCAGGTATCCGAGGTGATCATGGGCCAGGTGCTCGCCGCCGGCGTCGGCCAGAACCCGGCGCGCCAGGCCGCGATCAAGGCCGACCTGCCCCACATGATCCCGGCGATGACCATCAACAAGGTCTGCGGCTCCGGGCTCAAGGCGGCGATGCTCGGCGCCCAGTCGATCGCGCACGGCGATGCGGACATCGTGGTGGCCGGCGGCCAGGAGTCGATGAGCCTGTCGCCGCACGCGCTGATGGGATCGCGCGACGGCTTCCGCATGGGCGACGCGAAGATGGTCGACACCATGATCGTCGACGGCCTGTGGGACGTCTACAACCAGTACCACATGGGCGTCACCGCCGAGAACGTGGCCAAGGAGTACGCGGTGACGCGCGAGGAGCAGGACGAGTTCGCGGTGACGAGCCAGAACAAGACCGAGGTCGCGCAGAAGGCCGGGAGATTCAAGGACGAGATCGTGCCGGTCGAGATCCCGTCGCGCAAAGGGCCGGTGATGTTCGCCGACGACGAGTACCCACGCCACGGCGCTACGCTCGAGGCGATGAAGAGCCTCAAGCCCGCTTTCGACAAGAACGGCAGCGTAACCGCCGGCAACGCGTCCGGAATCAACGATGGCGCCGCCGCCGTGGTTCTGGCCTCGGCGAAGAAGGCCAAGGAGCTCGGGCTCAAGCCGCTGGCCCGCATCAAGGCATTCGCCTCGGCCGGCGTCGATCCGAAGTACATGGGAATGGGGCCGGTGCCGGCCTCCAAGCGCACGCTGTCACGCGCCGGCTGGGAGCCCAAGGACATCGACCTGATGGAGATCAACGAGGCCTTCGCCGCCCAGGCCATAGCCGTGAACCGCCAGATGGGCTGGGACACGAAGAAAGTCAACGTGAACGGGGGCGCGATCGCGCTCGGTCATCCGATCGGCGCCTCGGGCTGTCGCATTCTGGTGACGCTGCTTCACGAGATGCAGAAGCGCGATGCAAGGCGCGGCCTTGCGTCGCTGTGCATAGGCGGCGGGATGGGCGTCGCGCTGGCTGTGGAACGCTAGAAAGGGAAAATGACAAAGATGGGAAACCAAGCAGAAGTGGTACAACGGCCGGAGACGTGGCGCGACGAGTCTTCGCCCGTCGTTTCGCGCATCGCCTTCGTCTCCGGCGGCATGGGCGGAATCGGCAGCGCGATCTGCCGCCGCCTCGGGCGCGCGGGGCATACCGTGGTCGCCGGCTGCCTGCCCGGCTACGAGAAGAAGACCGAGTGGCTCGACGCCATGCGCGCGCTGGGCTTTCGCGTGCACGCGGCCGAGGGCGACGTGTCGGAGTTCGAGTCGTGCGCCGAGATGTTCTACAACGTGCGCTCGGTGGTCGGCCCGATCGACATCCTGATCAACAACGCCGGCATCACGCGCGACTCGGTGTTCAAGCGCATGACCGAGCAGGACTGGATGGCGGTCATCAACACCAACCTGAACAGCGTGTTCAACGTCACGCGCCAGGTGATCGACGGCATGAGCGAGCGCGGCTGGGGCCGCATCATCAACATCTCGTCGGTCAACGCGATCAAGGGCCAGTTCGGGCAGACCAACTACTCGGCGGCCAAGGCGGGCATGGCCGGGTTCTCCAAGGCGCTGGCGCAGGAAGTGGTGCGCAAGGGGGTCACGGTCAACACCGTGTCGCCGGGCTACGTCGAGACCGACATGGTGATGGCCATCCGCCAGGAAATCCGCGACCAGATCGTCGCCTCGATCCCGATGGGGCGGCTCGCCAAGCCCGAGGAGATCGCCGCCGTCGTCGCCTTCCTCGCCTCGGAGGAAGCCGGCTACATCACCGGCGCCAACATCTCGGTCAATGGCGGCATGCACATGATGTAGACTTTTCTCCCGCTCGTGGACATGAGCTGGAGGAGATAATGGCCAAGCAGCGCGTCGCCGTGGTTACCGGTGGGATGGGCGGTCTCGGCGAGACGATTTCCCTGAAGATGGCGGGCGCGGGCTACCGCGTGGTGGTCACCTATTCGCCGTCCAACACGAAGTACAAGTCGTGGCTCGAGGAGATGAAGGGCAAGGGCCATTCGTTCGCCGCCTTTCCGGTGGATGTGGTCGACTACGACGACTGCGCGCGCAAGATCGCAGCCATCCAGGCCGAGGTGGGCCCGGTCGACATCCTGGTCAACAACGCCGGCATCACGCGCGACATGACCTTCAAGAAGATGAGCAAGGCGGACTGGGACGCCGTGATGCGCACCAACCTCGACTCGTGTTTCAGCATGACCAAGCAGGTGATGGACGGCATGGTCGATCGCGGCTGGGGCCGCGTCATCAACGTGTCCTCGGTGAACGGCCAGAAAGGCGCGTTCGGCCAGACCAACTACTCGGCGGCGAAAGCGGGCATCCACGGCTTCACCAAGGCGCTCGCGCTCGAGGTGGCGCGCAAGGGCGTCACCGTCAACACCATCTCGCCCGGCTACATCGGCACCAAGATGGTCACCGCGATCCCGAAGGAGATCCTCGACTCCAAGATCCTGCCGCAGATCCCGATCGGGCGCCTCGGCAAGCCCGACGAGGTGGCGGGCCTGATCATCTATCTGTGCTCCGAGGAGGCCGCGTTCGTCACCGGCGCCAACATCTCGATCAACGGTGGCCAGCACATGTATTAAGGAGTAGATTGCATCTGTGGCGCTGACCGAAGCGAACCATTCCAAGAACCATTCGAAGATGGAGAACCAGCTCCGGCTGATCAAGAAGTACCCCAACCGGCGGCTGTACGACACCAAGACGTCGAGCTACATCACGCTCGCCGACGTCAAGCAGATGGTCCTGAAGCAGGAAGAGTTCCAGGTGGTCGACGCGAAGAGCGGCGAGGACCTGACGCGCCAGATCCTGCTGCAGATCATCCTCGAGGAGGAGTCGGGCGGCGTGCCGATGTTCTCCTCCGAGCTGCTGTCGCAGCTGATCCGATTCTACGGCCACGCCATGCAGGGGCTGATGGGCACGTATCTCGAGAAGAACATCCGAGCGTTTCACGACATCCAGAAGACCCTGCAGGAGCAGTCGACCAGGATGTACGGCGACAACTCCCGCGCCTCGCAGGAGCTGTGGGCGCAGTTCATGAACCTGCAGGGGCCGGCGATGCAGAGCCTGATGCAGGCCTACATGGAGCAGAGCCAGAAGATGTTCGCGCAGTTCCAGGACCAGATGCAGAGCCAGGCGCGCAACATGTTCTCGGGCCTGTCCTTCCCCGGCTTCTCCCAGACGGGCAAGAGCGATCCTGAAAAGCAGTAGCAGGACAAAGGCGCCTACAGTCGGCTTCGTTTCCCTCGGCTGTCCCAAGGCGCTCGTCGACTCCGAGCGCATCCTCACGCAGTTGCGCGCGGAAGGCTACGAGACCTCGAAGACGTACGCGGACGCCGACCTGGTGATCGTGAACACCTGCGGCTTCATCGACGCGGCGGTCGAGGAATCACTCGGCGCGATCGGCGAGGCGCTCGCCGAGAACGGCAAGGTGATCGTCACGGGCTGTTTGGGCGTCAAGAACGACTTCATAAGAGCGAAGCACCCGGCGGTACTGGCCATCACCGGCCCGCACGACACGCCGGCCGTGATGAGCGCCGTGCACGCCCATCTTCCCAAGCCGCACGATCCGTACACGGACTTGATCGGGGTAAAGCTCACGCCGCCGCACTATGCGTATCTGAAGATCGCCGAGGGCTGCAATCATCGCTGCACGTTCTGCATCATCCCTTCGATGCGAGGCGATCTCGTGTCGCGGCCGATCGGCGAAGTCCTGCAGGAAGCCGAGAACCTGGTGAGGGGCGGCGTGAAGGAGCTGCTCGTGATCTCGCAGGACACGAGCGCGTACGGCGTCGACGTGAAGTATCGAACCGGCTTCTGGCAGGGCCGCCCGGTGAAGACGCGCATGACCCAGCTCTGCGAAAGCCTGGGACAGCTCGGCGCATGGGTGAGGCTGCATTACGTGTACCCGTATCCGCACGTCGACGAGGTCATCCCGATGATGGCCGAAGGAAAGATCCTTCCGTACCTCGACGTGCCGTTCCAGCATGCGAGCCCGCGCATCCTCAAGCTGATGAAGCGGCCGGCGAACGCCGAGAAAGTGCTCGAGCGCATCCGCGGCTGGCGCGCGGTGTGCCCCGACATCACCCTGCGCTCGACCTTCATCGTCGGCTTTCCAGGGGAGACCGAGGATGATTTCTCTGAGCTGCTCTCTTTTCTGAAGGAAGCTCAGCTCGATCGCGTCGGCTGCTTCGAGTATTCGCCGGTCGAGGGCGCGGCAGCGAACGCGCTGCCCGACCCGCTTTCCCCCGAGGTCAAGCGCTACCGGAAAGAGCAATTCATGAAGACCCAGGAAGCCATCAGCGCATCCAAGCTGAAGCGCAAGGTCGGCCGGACGGTCAAGGTGCTGGTCGACGAGCCCGGCGTCGGCCGCTCGAGCGCAGACGCGCCGGAAATCGACGGCGTGGTGCGCTTCAAGGGCGGCAAAGCGGGAGAATTCAGGGACGTGACGATCGATCGTGCCGGCGAGCACGATCTCTACGGGAGACTGCAATGAGCAATCAGGTGGTGGTGGTTTCGGGCGTGCGCACGGGCATCGGCGACTACGGCGGCGCCCTCAAGGAGCTTGCCGCAACCAAGCTGGGCGCCGTCGCGATCAAGGAAGCGGTGGCGCGCGCGAAGATCGAGCCGGCGCGCGTCGGCCACGTCGTCATGGGAAGCGTGATCCACGGCGAGGCGAAGGACATGTACCTGTCGCGGGTGGCGGCGATCGAGGCCGGGATTCCGGTCGGCACGCCGTGCCTCACCGTCAACCGGCTGTGCGGCTCGGGCCTGCAGGCGATCGTCTCGGCGGCGCAGCACCTGATGATCGGCGACTGCGACGTCGCCGTCGCCGGCGGCGCCGAGAGCATGAGCCGTGCCGCCTACTTCCTGCCCGCCGGCCGCTGGGGCCAGCGCATGGGCGACGCGACGGTGGTCGATGCGATGACCGGCGCGCTGCACGATCCGTTCGGGCACGGCCACATGGGCGTCACCGCCGAAAACATTGCCGCGAAGTACGGTTTCACCCGGCAGCAGCAGGACGAATTCTCCATTTCTTCGCATCAGAAAGCTGCCAGGGCGATCGAGGCCGGCCATTTCAAGTCGCAAATCGTGCCGATCGAACTGAAGACCCGGAAGGGCGTCGAGCAGTTCACGTCCGACGAGCACGTGCGTAAGGACATCAAGCCAGAGGACATGGCGAAGCTAAAGACCGTGTTCAAGAAGGACGGCACGGTCACCGCCGGCAATGCCTCCGGCATCAACGACGCGGGAGCTGCCGTTGTTCTGACTTCTTCTTCTTTTGCGGAAAAGAACAATCTGAAGCCGATGGCGCGCCTCGTCGCGTACGCGCACGCCGGCGTCGACCCGCAGGTCATGGGCCTCGGGCCGATCCCCGCGGTGAAGCGCGTGTTCGAAAAAGCCGGCCTCAAGCCCGCCGACATGGACGTGGTGGAATCGAACGAGGCCTTCGCGGTGCAGGCGATGGCGGTCACCAAGGATCTCGGCCTCGACCCGGCGCGGGTGAATCCGAACGGCGGCGCAGTCGCCCTCGGCCATCCGATCGGCGCGACCGGCTGCATCCTTACGGTGAAGGCGCTCTACGAGCTCGAGCGCACCCAGAAGCGCTACGCGCTCGTCACCATGTGCATCGGCGGCGGGCAGGGCATCGCGGCGATCTTCGAGCGGCTCTAGAACCGGAAATCAGGGACAGACCACGTTTTCCTCGGAGACGAGGACCCTGGCCTTCGCCGCCGGCGTCAACAACTCCGACGTCGAGATGAACGCATCGAAGCGATCGATCTCCTGCGAAATCGAAGCCCGCTCCTCGAGCATGCGGTTGAAATGCACGTCGCACGCGGTGATCGGCCGTGGATGACGAGCGATCTCTTCGGCAATGGCCCGCCTGCGCTCCAGGAGCGCCCGGCGGATCTCCGCACAGGCGGTTTCGATGCGCGATTGGCGCATGGGGCTAGCATAGCCTCGCGCAGCCTGCGCAACGACCGTCGCCAAGGGGGTGGCAAGGTTTTGAAAACCCGACTGTTATGGTCGTCCCCGCGGGTGGCGTTTCGGCTGGCAAAATCGCGCTTTCACCGATCAACGTAGCCTGTCCCTGATTCATGCCCCGCAAGCTCCGCCTCGGACTCGCGCTCGGCGCCGGCAGCTCGCGCGGCTGGGCGCACATCGGCGTGATCCGCGCGCTCGAGGAGCGCGGCATCAAGCCCGACCTGGTGTGCGGCACTTCGATCGGCGCGCTGGTCGGCGCCGCCTACGCCGGGGGCGAGCTCGAGCGGCTCGAGCAATGGGTCACCGGCCTTGCCTGGACTACGGTGGTGCGGCTGATGGACCTCACTTGGCGCGGCGGCCTGATCCGCGGCACGCGCCTCTTCACGCTCTTCCGCACCATCCTCCAGGACCGCGATATCTCGGAGCTGCCGATCGCGTACGGCGCGGTCGCCACCGAGCTGCAGTCGGGCCGCGAGCTCTGGCTGCGCACCGGCAAGGTGCTCGACGCGGTGCGCGCCTCCTGCGCCATGCCGGGCCTCCTGACGCCGGTGATCCGCGACGGCGTAGTGCTGGTCGACGGCGGGCTGGTCAATCCGGTGCCGGTCTCGATGTGCCGCGCGCTCGGCGCCGACCTGGTGGTGGCAGTGGACCTGAGCTGGGGCAAGCTCGGCCCCTACCGCCGCACCAAGGAGCGCGAGGTTGCGCCGCGCGAGGAGCCGAGCTGGCTGGGCCGCTTTGTGCCCGGCAAGGCGCAGCGCAAGGGCAAGCCGGACAACCCGTCGATCGTCAGCCAGGACGAGCCGTCGATTCCTTCGATCTTCAACGTCTTCCTGACCTCGCTCGACATCGTGGAGATGCGCGTCGCGCGCAGCCGCCTCGCGGGCGAGCCCGCCGACGTCCTGATCACCCCGCTCCTGCCCGACTTCGCCACCATGGACTTCCACCGCGCCGGGGAGGCGATCGCTGAGGGCCGCGCCGCGGTGGACCGCATGGGCCCCCTTCTCAAGCAGGTTCTGGGCTAGATCCGCTCCAGCCGGTCGTCCACCAGGCGCACGCGATCGCCCGTGCGCCACGCCGGCTCCGCGTCGCTCGACAGCGTGCGTTGCGAGCCGTCATCGAGGCGCAGCGCGATCTCCCAGCGCTTCTCGGCGCGCGCCTGCTTCTCGATCTGGTGCCCGGCGAAGGCGCCGCCGGCCGCGCCGAGAATCGTGACCAGGCCTTTGCCTTTGCCGAGCTTGTTGCCGAGCACGCCGCCGACGACGCCGCCGGCCACCGCGCCCACGCCCTTCGCGTCGCCGGGCTCCTTCACCTCGCGCACCGATTCCACGACGGCGAGTTGACCGACGAGCGGCTGCGATTTGGGAGTTTCTGAAACTAGAACGGTCGGCTCGACCGGCTGCGGCGCGGCTTTTCGAGCGACGATCTTCCTCGCCGCAGGCTTGGTCACCGGATGGCTGATCGCCGGCTCGATCGGCTTCAGGACCTCGCTTGGGAGCTGCAGCGTGTTCTCCTGGCTCTTCGAGGACGGAATCATGCCGGTCAGGCTGGCGACGCCCACCGCGGAAAGCACGGTGACGGAAATCGCCGCGAGGGTCAGGAGCGGGTGCAGGCGGCTGGCTGTGGCTTGCATGGCGTTGTTCTCCTTTCGTGCTGCGAACAACGCCCAGGCTACGGGGAGCGCCGACGACTGACGGTGAGCGTTTGTTACCGGATGTATCTAAACCGTTCGGTTCAAACTTCAGGCCGCATCTGCGGGAACAGGATCACGTCGCGGATGCTCGGACTGTCGGTCAGGAGCATCACCAGCCGGTCGATGCCCAGGCCGCCCCCGGCGCAGGGCGGCATGCCGTACTCGAGCGCGCGGATGTAGTCGGCGTCGTAGTGCATCGCCTCGTCATCCCCCGCATTTTTCTTCTTCACTTGTTCCAGAAACCGTTGTGCCTGATCCTCGGGGTCGTTCAGCTCGGAGAACCCGTTCGCGATCTCCTTCGCGTCGATGAAGAGCTCGAAGCGGTCCGCGACCTCGGGATCGCCGTCGCGCCGGCGCGAGAGCGGCGATACCTCGGCTGGAAAGTCGGTGACGAACGTCGGCTCGACCAAGTGCTTCTCCGCTACCGCCTCGAACAGCATCAGTTGCAGCGCGCCCCAGCCGTGGTGTTTTTCATGCTCGATTTTCATCGCGGTCAGCGATTTCGAGAGAAATGCGCGATCCCGCAGATCCCCGGTGATCCCCTGTTTGCGGATCGCGTCCGGCATCGTGATGCGCGCGAAAGGCTTGCCGAAGTCGATCTGCTTGCCCTGATACGTGACCACTGCGCCGCCCGCCGCAGCGCGCACCAGCTTCTCGGTGTGCTCCATCATGTAGCGCCAGTCCTGGTAGGCACAGTACCACTCGAGCATCGTGAACTCGGGGTTGTGGCGCGTCGACATGCCCTCGTTGCGGAAATTGCGGTTGATCTCGAACACGCGCTCCAGGCCGCCGACCACCAGCCGCTTGAGATAGAGCTCCGGCGCGATGCGCAGGTAGAGCTCCATGTCGAGCGCGTTGTGGTGCGTCTTGAAAGGCCGCGCCGCGGCGCCGCCCGGGATCGGCTGCATCATCGGCGTCTCGACCTCGACGTAGCCGTCGGCGGCCAGGACCTCGCGCAGGGTCTGGATGATCCTGGTCCGCTTGAAAAAGACATCCTTCACCTGCGGATTGACGATCAGGTCGACGTAGCGCTGGCGGTAGCGCATCTCGTGGTCGGCGAGGCCGTGGAACTTCTCCGGCAGCGGGCGCAGGGCCTTGGCGAGCAGACGGATCTTCCTTGCGCTGACCGTGAGCTCGCCCTTCATCGTCTTGAAGAGCAGGCCCTCGACGCCGAGGATGTCGCCGAGGTCCCAGTGCTTGAAAGCTTCGTAGTTTTCTACCTCATTCGAAACATAAATCTGGATTCGGCCGGAGCTGTCCTGCAGGGTGGCGAAGCTTGCCTTGCCCATGACGCGCTTGAGCATCATGCGGCCGGCAACCTTCACCGGGATGACCGCCTTTTCGAGCGCTTCCTTGATCTTGTTGCCGTGGGACGCGTGTAGATCGCCGGCGAGATGCTCGCGGCGGAAATCGTTCGGGTACGCAGGCCCGGCGCTGCGCAGCGCTTTCAGCTTCTCGCGGCGTTCGTCGACCAGCTTGTTGTCTTCTTCCAACCTAGACTCCTTGCTTGAGGCTGGCGGTGATGAAGTCGTCGAGATCACCGTCGAGCACTGCCTGCGTCGCGCCTTTCTCCACGCCGGTGCGCAGGTCCTTGATGCGCGACTGGTCGAGCACGTAGGAGCGGATCTGGTGGCCCCAGCCGATGTCGGTCTTCGCGTCCTCGAGCTTCTGCTTCTCCGCCAGGCGCTTGCGTATCTCGAGCTCGTAGAGCTTCGCCTTCAGCATCGCCATTGCCTCGGCGCGGTTGCGATGCTGCGAGCGGTCGTTCTGGCATTGCACCACGGTGTTCGTCGGCAGATGCGTGATGCGCACCGCGCTGTCGGTGCGGTTGACGTGCTGGCCGCCGGCGCCCGAGGCGCGGTAGGTGTCGATGCGCAGATCCGCGGGATTCACCTCGACCTCGATCGACTCGTCGACCTCGGGATAGACGAACACGCTGGCGAACGAGGTGTGCCGCCGCGCGTTGGCATCGAAAGGGCTCTTCCGCACCAGGCGGTGCACGCCGGTCTCGGTGCGCAGCGTGCCGTAGGCGTAGTCGCCGCTCACCTTGAGCGAGGCGCTCTTGATTCCCGCCACCTCGCCCGGGGTGTGCTCGAGGACCTCGGCGCTGAAGCCGCGGCGGTCGCAGAACTTGAGGTACATGCGCTCGAGCATTGCCGCCCAGTCCTGCGCCTCGGTGCCGCCCGAGCCCGCCTGGATGTCGATGAAGCAGTTGTTCGGATCGAGCGGGTTGGAGAACATGCGGCGGAATTCCATCGCCGCGACGTCCTTTTCGATTTTCTCGACGTCGGACGCGACCCCGGCGAGCGTGGCATCGTCCGACTCCGCCCGCGCCATGCCGAAAAGCTCCGCGGCGTCGGACAGGCCGCTGCCGACACGGCCGAGCGTGCCGACGACGGATTCGAGCGCCTTCTTTTCCTTGCCGAGCTCCTGGGCGCGCTGCTGGTCGCTCCAGACCTGCGGATCGCTCAGCTCGCGCTCGACTTCAGTCAGCCTCTTTTGCTTGCCTTCGAGGTCAAAGATACCTCCGCAGCTCGGCCGACCGCGCCTGCAGGTCGGTGAGCTGAGAGGCGATCTGGTTGAGGCGCTCGGCTTCCATTAACGTGCTTCGCTCCGGTCCTTCCAGTACAGGACCTCTTCGCGAAAGCGCAGTTCCGCCTCGGCGCGCTCGAGCGGCATCACCAGGTTCTTGCTCGGGATCGAGAGGAACGCCTTCTGCAGCCCGCCGAGCGGCGTCGAGAGGTAGAAGTACACCTGGTCATCGGGCCGCTGCACCATGAAGAGGATGAAATCGCGCTCGCCGTCGGCCGCGGGGTTGTCCAGAACCTGCGCGATGCGCAGCACGTCGTCGTTCTTGAACCCGCGCTGCCATGCCGCGACCAGCGGCTCGTCCTCCGGGCGCGGGATGCCCATCGCGTCTGCGACGTCGGCGCCGATGTAGCCTTCGCGGCCGTGCTGCCTGAGCCAGCTCACGATGCCGTGCAGGCTGTCGAACGCAAAAACCGGCGCGGGCTGCGCCAGCTCGCGCTGCGGCGTCGCCGCCTGAGCAGCCGCGCACGCCAGGCCGAGCATGGCCATGATCAATCCCCGCCGCATTGCCGCCTCCCTTGCCGCAATTCTTGCCGCTAGTTTACGCCGTCAGACGCGCTTCGCGGTGTATTCGTCGGCGATCTTGTCGTCGTAGAACGAAGTCGGGTTAGGCGCGGCCATCAGCCGGCGATAGACCTCCGGGTACACGCCGCCGTACTGGAACACCTCGCCGTTCGACATCTCGATCTCGAGCGTGCGCGTCGGCTCGTCGTAGCCGACCGAGCGCAGCTTCGAGGAATTCACCCGCTTGCGCTGCATTACGCCTTGCTCACGGTAATTTTTTCACCCGCCTTGATGCGCGAAAGCGCTTTCGGGTCGCCGACCAGGGTTCCGACCAGGTTGCAGGGATTTGCCAGCTTGGGCCGCGCGTCGGTGGAGATCGGCGTGCGGCCGTAGGGCAGGGCGAGCGCATCGCCCTCGGTCCAGAAGCACACCGTGCCCGGCTCGACGACCTGCTTGGCATCGGGCTCGAGCCTGGCGCTGACCGGCGTGATGAAGTAGACCTCTTCTCCCCAGGTCTGGGCGCGCGCCTCGAACGGCATGGCGGCGACGAGCGCTTTTGCGGTCGGGGTGTCTTTGAGAACCGCTTCGAGACTCGCGCCCGCGGCGCTGATTCGGATCTTCACCCGCCGAGGGTCGCGCTCCAGGGCGACTTGCTGCCGCCGGACTCGACCACGCCCTCGATGCTCTTTCCTTTCACCTGGCCGCTGAACTCGCCCTTGCGGCCGGCGAGCTTGAAGCTCAGCCGGTCGCCGCGCAGCTTCACCTCC